>CAZIPZ010000001.1:0-70777 GCA_964541075.1 uncultured Solibacteraceae bacterium
CCGTGAGATCGACAGAATCTTTGAGAAGGACACCATCCCTAAGCCTGCGGCTTAGAGTTCCGCGAGCTGAGATTCAGCGAACGCCGTTGCGTGCTTGTTGCGTGCCTGTCGCGTCCCTGTTGCTCGTCTGTTGCGAGGTTGTTCGAGATCCATTCGAGTCATCGAGGTGCAGCCGTGGATGAACGACTTCTCGCGACCCTCGACACTTTGCCGCAGAAGCCGCCGCGCTCTCGCTTGGAGCCATATGGAGAGTTCATCGAGGAGCTACGCCAGCGCGGAAGAACGTATCGCGACATCGCCTCGATACTCGCCGAACGATTTCAACTTCGAGTGTGGGCGAGCACGGTCCAGCGCTTCATTCGGGTTCAGACCAAAGCTAAACAGCGGCGTTCGTCGGAGCGCCGACAGTTCGAAGCCCAACCGGGACAGAACCCGATTCGAACCAACCTGTCGAATGATGAGGTCCGGCAGCGGATAGAAGCGCTCAAGCGACGTCAGCCGCAGAGCGAACCAACTGAAGAGAGGTTTCACTACGATCCATCGGAGCCGCTCCATTTATCGCCGAAGTCCGGTGACAAGAACTGAATGAATTACAGAATGGAAGGAAGAAAGGAAAAAGAACATGAGCAAGAACTCACGCAACGAATTCTTCGCCCAGCTCGATCGCGTGCCGATGGGGATGGAGAAGGCAGCATGAGCGCAGTAGAGAGCGAAAAACGATTTATCGGCGTGCATGAACTCGCGCGGATTCTCGATGTGTCGCCGGAGTCGATCTATGCGAAAACCAGCAAGAGAAACCGAGGAAACCTGAGCCTCCAAATTCCCGCGCCGGTTGATTTGGGTGCGCGACTGAAGAAATGGTGGCTGCCGGACGTATATCGATGGATCGAAGAGCGGATGGCGAAGGGGACCAGGAATGGTCGGTGATCTGCAAAAATCCGATGGATGTGTTTGAATAAGCTCAAAACACGGCGAAGCCGCAAACGACCGCGCGGCGAGCCTAGAAAATCCAAAGGAGGACAGTGAAAACACGGTACGACGACTGGCCTCGCAAGGAGAAGGCGGATAACGGATATTGGTATGCCTTCTACCGCGATGCGCACGGCCAGCCGCATCGGGTTTCCCTGAAGACCAAGAATGAGAATCAGGCGAATTCCCGATATCAGGATTTGATGGAGCAGGTTGATCGCGGAGTCTTGCATTACTCTCCTCGACCCAAGGCGATGCCTTTTTCAGAAATGGTGGATCGTTATCTGAGCGAGGGCGCTGGAAACCTGAAACCGAAGAGCAGGGAACGCCACGAGGGTTGTTTCAAGCTGCACCTGGTTCCGCATTTCAAAACACAATCTATCAAGGCAATCGGCGTAAAGGATGTTGCAGCGTACATTCGCGTCCGGCAGAAGAAGGGAGCCGCTCCGAGCACGATCTTCAAAGAGCTTGCTGCGTTGTCGGCGGTCTTCACTTTTCTCGTTCGTGAGGAAGAGTTGCTGCAGAATCCCGTTCTCGCCGTTCAGAAACCCAAGCTCAGGACCGTTCGGCCGAATTACACGCCGACGTTGGGTGAGGTGAAGCTGATCGTCGAGAAACTTCACAAGTGGGCGCGGAGGTTCTTCCTCGCGCTATGCACGACCGGTTGCCGGTTACGAGAAATTCAAAAGGCAAACATCGGAGATGTCGACTTCGATCGTGGCACGCTTCGAGTGATCAGGAAGGGTGGCAAGGCACAGGACATCCCGTTGAACCCGGAAGCCCTGGCTTGCATCAAAGATGAAGTGGAGTTTCGAACAGAGAAGTTCGGAACGAAACCGGCCGCTGACGAACCGTTGTTCACGAATCGGTACGGCCGGCGATACAAAAAGATTCGAGGATCGTTGAAGACGGCCTGCGCGGATGCGGGAGTCCCATGTGTCACGCATCATTCGCTTCGGCATTTCTTCGCGAACATGCTCAAGGATCAGAAGCTCGACATCGGAAAGATTTCGCGATTCCTCGGGCATGCCAATCCGACCGTCACTCAGAACATTTATCTCCATTGGAGAGATGAAGCTCTGCATGGTCGGGCTCAGGAAGTGCAAATTCTGAGGCCTCGAATCCAAAAGTGGCAAAAAAGTGCAAAATCCTCAAAGTGACCTTTTCAGTCATGGGTGGTGTAGATTTAAGCCGTTAGTTTTCAGTAAGCCTGGGTGGCGGAACTGGCAGACGCACCGGACTTAAAATCCGGAGCCCCGCAAGGGGCGTACGGGTTCGACCCCCGTCCCGGGCATTGATGCAGAAGAATTTTGAGGAAGGTTTCGGTGAACAGAATGACGCAGCCTTGGTGCACCGCTCGAAAACAGATCGGGGTTTGCGACCGCATCTGAATGGCGAGACGTTGATGAAACTTGGTGCGAACGAGATTCCGGACCGCCGGAAATCATGAGGAATCCGTAACGGGTCATCTTTAGGATACGTCTTCCTGCTTTGGTTCTTCCGAACCTCACCTCACCAAACTCGACGGGCGCGTGACTCAACTCTCGCTAAGTCCCGGGCGCGGATGTTGCTGCCTGGCGCCTAAATGCTTTCGCGTTAAACTCTGTCCGGGAGAAATTCGATGAATGCAGGAGTTTGAGAAACTCGGTGTCTTCCACCTTGGGGGTGAGTACGATGTTCAAAACACGTCGCATCCTGCAATTGAGCAGTTGGCCGCAATTACGATCAAACCCAGGAAGAAAGACATCAACGTCAAAGGTCTTGGACTGGCGTGGTGTCCGTTTCTCCAGAAAGCCGGCAAAGCTCCCGAGCCTGCCTGGTAATTTCAACCGGTCAGAATTTCACTACAAAGGTTGTCAGGAACGCCGTATCGTTCTTCTTTACACCAACACCTGTCGGTTTGCTTTTGTAGCTGTCGATAAACTCGAGCTTCAATTGGATTTTTCCCACCAATGTTGTTGTGACGCCGGCCGAGAAATTGGTCAGCGAGTCGCCAAAATCGCTGGTCTTCCAGATTGAAGCCAGTGACTGGGCAAAGACGGCGCTGTCGGACACGCGAAACTGAAACCGTTGTCCTCCCGTGACGCTGCCGGACGCCTTCGAATCGATCCCGGGATTCTTTTCGATTACCGTACCTGCGCCACCGTCCAGGACGAGTTGAGTCGCATCTGTGTTGATGATCCTGTGGCCGACGCCCGCGGTCGGCGCCCAAAAGAAAATCATTTCCTTGAACTGGTCACGCACATAGTCGAGTTGGCCGAACACGAATGTCCGTCTGGAGACGGTGTATTCGTCCCGCATGTTGATGGCGGCGCGGTCCAGGTTGAGGATGTCAAATTGGCTGCCGCGAAGATAGCTCGCGCTTGCTTTTATCACGTTTCTTGATTTTGGATCGCGGACAATCGCGCCGGTAAGATTGAAGTTCCGCGTGTCCGTATTGCCGTTTGTAAATGCCAGGCCGCCGCCGATGTTTCCTGTATAGATAGGGACGGGGTCTGGAGGGATTTGAGCGAAGCTGACGGTTGTTGCCGCGTGGGCGATGATGAAAACAGAAAGAATTGCAGCGTGTCGGACGGTCATTCGTTCGGTCTCCTGAGATGTTGAGGAGCATTTTGTGTCAAACGCAGAAAAAGCACCGAACATTTTAGCCATTGCAATGTTGATGGCAATTTCGATTGCCGGAGATTCGATTTTGCCGGCGGAAACATGAATTTCTTTCTACAAGGAAGATTGTCCTTTTCAAAGCTCCGTTTTTCTTTTCGAAAAATGTTGCACACTTTTCCAGAGTGGCCGAGCACTTTTTCGGAAGTTGCTGCGGACTTCTCTGAAGTTCCTTTCCCGTGTTCGAAAGCTTTTTCTCATTTCGACGGACGCCTCGCATTTTTCCAAAACGGTTCCTTTTTTTTGGGCAATAGAAGGAGACGTTTCGAGGTGAAGTTCCCGAAGAGCCCAAATCGCCTGGCAGTTTCTCGATGTCCGTTTCCTGTTTTCAAAACCACGGTTCCCATTGTGGCAACGTATGTCATCGTAGACCTGAAGACGGCAGAGTTCATCTCCACTCCGGCTGCCGGGTGTTTCTTATCCAAGGCTTCGCTTCTCGGCGCCGAACTGCTGCGCTGGGTATTTTGGAACGGGTGAGCCAATTGTCCTGAAGTTGGGGTGAGCTCGGAGGGATTTGTGAGCCCTCGTCGTGAGGAACTGGAATGCCGCGTGTTTTTTCCTGCAGTCCGCTTGATTGAAATCCGGGCTTGCGTGAACTTGCGCCGAGTAGAAGGTTATTCTTTCCTTCCTCAGGGCTAGTCAGGTGCACCCGCATATTGGTCTTTAACTCTTTCAGGAGACGTGCATGAATCCGGTTCTTGGAAAACTTCTAGCGGTGATTGTGGCTCCATCTCTGCTGTTTGGAGGTTGCGGGGGCTCAAATCCCCCGTCGCCGCCTGCGGGCGACGGTGCTGAAAGCCTCATGATCTATACGGGTCGTGATCAGGATGAAGTCGCCGAGGTCGTCAAAAACTTCCAGGCGAAGCATCCTCAATATGAGGGAAAGATCACGACTGTCATTCTGGGTGCACAAGCAGCGCTGGATCGCCTGCGCGCCGAAAAGCCGAATCCACAGGCAGGTTTTCTCTGGGGGGGCACGCAACAAGGATTGCGGCAAGCCGCGTTAGATGGACTTCTTGCGCCGTCGCAGCCAGTCAACGGACATTTAATCGCTCCTGCCCGGAAGGACCCTCAGGGACACTGGCACGCCGAAATGCTCCTCCCGGAAGTCATCATCTATAACCATGACACGCTAAAGCCGGAGCAGGCGCCCAAAGATTGGGACGACTTGATCACGCCCGCCTTCAAAGACAAGATTGTGATCCGCGACGTTATGCCTTCAGGAACGATGCGGACGATCTTCAGCGCCATGATTTATCGCCAGTTTGGCGCTACCGGTTCCCCTGAGGCAGGATACGAATGGTTGAAGAAGCTTGACGCCAACACGGTGACATACAGCGCGGATCCCAACGCGATGTATTTTCAACTGGACCGCGGTGTCGCACCAGTGACGTTGTGGAACTTGCAGGACGCCCTTATCCAACCGCTAAAGAACAAACGGCCATGGACATATGTAATGCCGGCCTCCGGTGCGCCCGTTCTGCTCGATGGCGTCGCCGTCGTGAACAACCCTAAGAGTATGAAAGCGGCTCAGGACTTCCAGAACTTTCTGCTCGAACCGAAGCTTCAGGCGCAGCTTGCCAGAGACTACTACCAGATTCCAGCCATGGAACTGCCGGATGCGGATAAACCGGAATGGTTGGCCAAGCTGAATCTGAAAGAAATGCAGATCGACTGGAATGTGATGGGACAAAAAGAAAGGGAGTGGATGGATTACTGGTCTCAGAACATCAAGGGCAAATCACATAAGTGATCGCGCTAAGGCTGGAGTCGCTGACCAAAGTGTTCCCGCGCGCGGGAAAGGTGGTGGATGCCATCGATCTCCGGATTGAAGAAGGCGAGTTTTTCACTCTGTTGGGCCCGTCCGGTTGCGGGAAATCCACCATACTCCGCATGATCGCAGGTTTTGAAGAGCCCACCGCCGGTCAAATCTACTTCAATGAACGCAACGTGACCGCCGACCCGCCGAACCGACGAGGGATTGGCTTTGTATTTCAGAACTACGCTTTGTTTCCTCACCTGTCTGTCGAGAAAAACGTCGCATTTGGCTTAGAAGTTCGAAAGACCTCGTCTGGCGCTGTAAAACAGCAGGTCGCTGCGGCGCTAGATCAACTGCAGTTGACCGGCCTTGGATCGGAACGCGTCGACCGGTTGTCCGGCGGACAGCAGCAACGCGTGGCGCTTGCCCGCGCTCTGGTTATCCGTCCTCGACTGTTGCTTCTGGACGAACCGCTGTCCAATCTTGATGCCAAGTTGCGCGAGGAAACCCGAGCCGCTTTACGATCTCTCCACAGTTCAACAGGTGTGACAACCATCTACGTGACTCACGACCAGACCGAAGCGATGGGCATGAGCGATCGGATCGCGGTGCTGCATCGCGGCAAAATTCAGCAACTGGCGACGCCGCGAGAGATCTATGAAGGCCCGGCGACGATATTCGTGGCCGGGTTCATCGGGCGAAACAATGTGCTCCCCGCCGTCGTGCGCAGCGTTTCCATGGAAGCTGTTGTCGTTCGTTTCTCCGATGGTGTGGAACTTCAGACCAAACGGGGACGAAGTGCACCCGGTTTGCAGTTAAGTCCTGGAGTGAGGGTCGGTGTTTGCATCCGAGCGGAATCGCTCCGACTCGTTGATGAACGAGGGGTGTTTCAGGGAGCACTTCAAGACATCGAGTATGCCGGCGCTGTCTGCGCCTGCATTGTTGAAACAGAATTAGGGCGCCTACGCGCTGAATTTCCAAGTTCGGTTGGACGTCTGACGAAAGGGTCGGCGGTTCGCTTGGACGTGGACGTAGCGGCTGTGCATCTGCTGGAGGCTGAATGAGCGCGGCATCATTGCACCGAATCGGCGCCGGATCACCGCAGCGCTTTCGGAAATCGCTCGTTTCCGCCGCTTTGCTCGCGCTTCTGGCCGCCGTCTTGTGGGGTTACATCGTCAATCCGATGGTCCAAACTTTCGACAAGAGCGCTCGCGACTCGGACGGCGCATTGACGACGTCACATTACGAACGATTCTTCGACTTCAAACGAGGGGGGCAGGACGAGGCCATTATCGGCAGCATTCAGATCTCTCTGCTGAGCGTGCTTTTCGCAGGCCTTATCGGCGTTGGATTGGCCGTTTTGTTGGGCCGTTGGGAGTTTCCATTTCGGAGCTTGTTTCAGGTAGTTGTGATGGCCCCGATTGCGCTTCCGCCGGTGATCGGCGTGGCTGCCTTCGACCGACTCTTTGGTTTTGGAGGAACATTTCCGGATTTGCTCGCGGGTTTGCTCAACTCCAATCCCAACAATTTTGCTTTGAGGGGAATGCCGGGCGTGCTGGTTGTGCATGCGATGACGATGTATCCGCTCTTCTATCTAACGGTATCCGCGGCGTTAGCGCAAACGGACGATTCCCTCGAGGAGGCAGCGTACAGCCTGGGAGCGTCGAGGTTTGATGCCTGGCGCAGGGTTCTGTTGCCGATGTTGACGCCGGCAATCGTCGCCGGCAGCCTGTTGACGTTCATGTCGTCAATGGCGTCGTACACTGCTCCGACCGTCTTTACCTACGACAATGTAATGACGCGGCAAATCTTTATTCTGAAAGACTATGATCAGCCCCTGGCAGCAGTCGTCGCTGTTGTTCTGACAATCAGTTCGATGGCCTTCCTCGTCGCGATGCGCATATATGAACAGCGCACGATCTTTCGAACTCAATCAAAAGGAGGAGGCCGAAAAAGGCATAAACTGACCAATCCCACTGCGAAGACGATTCTATTGATTGTCGCTTCAATTTCGAGCGCCTTTGTCATCTTGCCAATCGCCATGATTTTCCTTTTGGCATTCTCCGTGGATCGAAGCTGGAGAACGGGGCCGTGGCCGTCGCAGTACACGCTGCAGAACTTTGCCGATCTCTTTTCGAAACCGGGAGCGTTGACTCCGATTCGAAACAGTCTCGAAATGAGTGCGATCGCAGTGACCGGTGTGATTGTGCTCGGCGTCGCAACAGCGTACGTCCTCGCCAAGATGCAATTTCACGGAAGGGCCGTGCTGGACATCGTGATGATGCTGCCATGGGCTTTGCCTGGAACGGTGGTGGCGCTCAACCTGATTACGTCGTTTTCGACGCCTTCGATTTTTAGTTTCGGAAATGTGCTGATCGGCACATTTTGGATCTTTCCTCTGGCGTATTTTGTTCGCTTCTCGCCTTTGGTGTTTCGTTCCACATCAGCCTCATTGGCCCAACTGGATCCCGCGGTGGAGGAAGCCGCGCGGAGTCTAGGTGCGTCGTGGTGGTGCGCCTTCCGGCGTGTTGTTCTGCCATTATTGTCTCGCGGCATTGCCGCCGGGGCTGTGCTCGCATTTGTGGACGGCATCGGAGAGTTTGTAGCAAGCACCATGCTGGTGGCCAATGAGCAGTTCCGGCCGTTATCTGTAGCAATCCACCAGGAATACTTCCGGGATCATTGGGGTACGGCCGCTGCGTGGGGAGTCGTTCAAGTCTTGCTGGTGGTGATCCTTTTGATTGTTGCCAAACGGCTCGAGAAACGTACACCCTGGCTGAACATTTCCTAGGACGTTGTTGGGATCATCAAATCCTGCCGGTCCGCTTCAAAAAAGCTGACAGTTTCTGGTTTTCGATACAAATTCTTCCATTTTATGTATTTGAAATTGGACGAAGCCTTACAAGTTGTTGATTCAATGCGGTGACATAATGGCCCCAAGGTTGCTTTATGAACAGTCACCAAGACTTTAAGTTTTGGTGGGGGAAATCCTACAAACCGACCGCAAGAAGAATAACAGCAGGTGGGGAAGGTGGGATGGTGGAGGCGTAATCGTAAATAAGCGTTTATAGCCTTTTGACGTCGGCAGGTCAGTCGTTTTGGGGAAAAACGGCTTGGTTCTGCCGACGTTTTGCTTTTTGTGGCAAAAACGCCTGCGGTCTTCCGCAGCCTATTTTACGGTGACCACTTCCAGAAGAAGATTGACAAAGAGCGCGATATCAAAAGCAATCAGAAACAACGTCGCGATTCCAAATTCGTTTCCGCTGCGCGAGAAGATATTCGCAGTCTTCCAGTAAACCTCTTCAGCATTTCTGATCAGTAAATACTCCGCAACCATGCGGTCGTAAGTCGGAGCCGGTATTGAGAGTTGCAGGCAGGCATAGGCGACGCATCTACCGGAGATGGAATCCCGAATCTCCGTCTGTGAATACGGCGAGATCACATACGTTCCTCGCTTTCCAACGAAGTGAATGACGCCTTTCTCTTCGAGCTCCAGCCACGTTTTTTCCGGCAACACGGACTTCAGCAAGTGTCGCGCTTTGTCCTTGGCGCGCTCATAGTCGTCCTGTGTTGCATGGGAGAACACGTCCACCCTGTTGAACGGAAGAGCTTCTTGCGCGCGCGCGGTCATAAGAAATTGTTCCTAGATGAATTCTAATTGATGATCTGGCGGTGACTAACGGCGCCCGCCCTGGACTCTCGGAATAAGGAGGATTTCAGCATTCGGGTCGAATTCCCGTATCAACACGTCGCGTTTCTCGGAAATGTCGGCCGCAAACCATCCTTGCGCCATCTTTTCGTTGAATTCAGTTTCGATTTCGGAGAGGCGCTGGGCGCTTACGGTTTCGGTATCCCACTCGGCAAGCGTCTTGTCTCCACCGGCGCAAATCATTCGGAGTTTTTTTAGTGCCATGGTTTGTCCCTTCATTCAGCCAATTGGATCGATCAGTTGCTTCTGCCTATGGATTTGCAATTACATTGCCGATCGAAATTCGCAAGAGCGACCGTAAATCCAATGATTTGGAAGATGTTCCGCGGTGGTGGGCCAAGGAGACCCGGTCGATTAGCCCCGCACGGGCTCTTTGAGTCTGTCGGAAAGGAAGCGGGATACCACGCGCCCTGATCGGGATCTACGCCTGTGATAAGGGGGCCGTGGAAAACGGGGACAGCGTTCTAACGCCTTGTGATAGCAATCCTCCTCAGCTTCCTGAATCGTCTTGCCCTGCGCGCGGACGACAATAACGGCCTTGGAAGGATTTCCTTCACGGGTCATCTTCAGGATGCAATGATATCGATTGTACTTACGCGAAAGCTCAATGTAGAAGAAGTCACCATTAGGAAAGGTGCGAACGGGCTCCGAAATAACAATCACATCTTTAGCTAGGCGAGCCACCAAACCTCCAAGGAAGGTGGCATTGGACCATAGTGCTGAATGTTTGTAAATAGAGCCACAACGCTTGTCAGACAAGGGTTTCAGCCAAACATGCTACTTAAACCTGCGCCACTCATAGCTACAAATTTTTGTGTTCTGTTACGATAAGTCTGGCTATGAAAAATTCCGCCCACCTGCGTCTCGCGATGGCTCAAATCAATGCTTTCGTGGGTGACGTTGAAGGAAACGCCTACAAAATCGCGTGCTGGATCGACAAAGCTCGTCAGGCAGGCGCCGATCTGGTCACATTTCCGGAGCTTGCGCTTACCGGTTACCCGCCCGAAGACCTGCTGCTGAAGCCGCAATTCATCGATGCGAACCTGTCGGCCCTTGACAAAGTTGTCGCTCAAACTCAAGGAATTACAGCAATCATTGGTTTCGTGGATCGCCAGGATGACATCTTCAATGCTGCCGCGATCGCTCAGAACGGCAAGCTGGTAACGACATACCACAAGATCTATCTGCCGAATTACGGCGTTTTCGACGAGTTGCGCTACTTTCAACCGGGTTCTGGATGTCCGGTGCTGCAGATGGGTGATGCAACTATCGGTATCAGCATTTGCGAGGACATCTGGTATCCCGATGGACCCGTCTTTCAACAGGTGGTGTCGGGAGGTGCGGAACTCATCATCAATATTTCCTCCTCTCCTTATGACTCCGGCAAACGTCGCTGGAGGGAACGGATGCTTGCAACGCGCGCCTCGGACAACATCGTTCTAGTCGCATATAACAATCTGGTTGGCGGGCAGGATGAACTCGTCTTCGACGGCGATAGTCTTGTCTTCGATGAAAATGGAAAGTTGATCGGACGTGGAAAGCAATTCGAAGAGGATCTGGTCGTAGTCGATCTCGATATCAAATCGGTATTTCGCAAGCGCCTCCACGATACGCGCCGACGGCAGCAGCGCTCCGTGCCGGCGGTCGCTGAGGTATTTTCGCTGCAACCGCTCGAGTTGGATCGCCTGCCGCTGCCAAGCATCTCAATGAGCGACCCACTTGACCCGGACGCGGAGATCTATCGTGCGTTAGTCATCGGTACTCGAGACTACGTACTCAAGAACGGTTTCAAGAAAGTTGTTCTGGGTTTGAGCGGGGGCGTGGACTCCGCACTGACGGCGTGCATCGCCGTTGACGCGTTGGGGAAAGAGAATGTCGTTGGTGTTCTTATGCCATCGGAGTTTTCTTCGCGAGGCAGCGTCGACGACTCAAAGCAGTTGGGCGAAAACCTTGGAATCGAATTGATTTCCGTTCCGATTCAGGACGTGTTCGAGTCGTACACGAAATCCTTGAAGGCTGGTTTCAAGGATGCCCCGCCTGATGTGACCGAAGAGAACCTCCAGGCCCGAATCCGTGGAAATTTTCTGATGTCGTTCTCGAACAAGTTCGGATGGCTTGTGTTGAGCACAGGCAACAAAAGCGAAATCAGCACCGGATATTGCACCCTTTATGGGGACATGGCGGGCGGTTTCGCGGTGCTGAAAGACGTCATGAAGACGACCGTTTACCGTCTTTCCGAGCATTGCAATCGCGCTGCAGGCTGGGATCGCATGCCGCGTGCGATTATTGAAAAGCCGCCTTCGGCAGAATTGCGTCCAAATCAATTGGACACGGATTGTCTACCTCCTTATGAGGTGCTCGATCCCATATTGAAGGCATATGTTGAAGAGGATCGCAGCCTTCCCGAGATGGTCGACATGGGCTTCGATCCGCAGCTTGTCCAAAGGGTTGTTAGAATGGTGGACGCAAACGAATACAAGCGGCGGCAAGCCGCGCCGGGTGTGAAAATCACGCCGCGCGCATTCGGTCGAGACCGGCGTATGCCGATTACGAACAGATTTCGATAAGCAGGCGCAGCGAACCCAAAGAGCGTAGATGTCAAAAGAAGTTTCAATTCGGACAGGCGGTTTTATGAAGCAGGAATTTCCGTTTGAACCCCTTCCGGGGCATCTCTCTGACGAAGAGTTGTTCAAGTTTGCGATGAAGGACGTGAAATCCCTTGGATGGAGCGCGGCGGCGCCTCTCGTCATTCGCCCGCCAATAGAGGTTCAGGCGCAGGACAATGAACAGAAGGCTTTGCACGCCCTCGAGGAATTCGTTCGAAAAGGCAACGTTGAGGTTGAGCAAACCGCCGAATACATTGAGGGCACGGTGCATCCTCAGGGCCGCTTGTATCTTGATGACCTTCGTTCAGGGCGCTTTTCAGTTCAGGCGCACCTGGACTTGCACGGCCTCAACATTCAGCAGGCGCGGTTCGATTTGGAAGAATTTCTCTATTCGGCCGTGCGCGCTGGCTTTTCATGCGTGCGAGTGATTCATGGTCGGGGCCGGCATTCCCATAAACATCATCCGGTGTTGAAGGAAAACGTTCAACGGTGGCTCTGCACTCGTCGGATGAGCCGGCTCGTGATTGCCTACACTTCAGCTCGTCGATGCGACGGAGGAGGCGGGGCAGTTTATGTTCTGCTGCGAAAGTAGACCCGGTCTGCCGCGGCGCACAACGAGGCCATGAAGTGGAGCCTGGTCCCCAGGTCGTCCGAACGACGTGCGCACAGAACAATGAGGCTCGCGCCGCTCTCCACCAGCGACTCCAGGCGAGACTTTACTTTCCCGAGGAGTCTGGCGGATTCTCGCGTCGAGATCGACAGATCATAGAACGGATCGAGAAGGTTGCATATCACTGCGTTGCCACTGGCTCTGTTGATGATCCTTTCGACGTCAGCGGCACGCATGCCGGCCAGGTCGATCACTGCTGGAGCTTCCTGGGATTCGAAAGCCTGGCTCACGGAGGCAACCCAACTTTCGTCGATTCTTTCGTCAGTCACATACACGATCAGTTGTCCTGTATCAGCAATTGTTGTCATTTTTTTGCGACGCGAAGCACGCCAATGACGCGACCCACAAGTTGAACCGTCCCGGCTTCGCTCCTTTCGATTTCAATTGGTTTGAATTTTGGATTCTCTGCGATCAGTTTGATTCCGCGATTCGTTCGCTGAAACCGCTTTACGGTCGCTTCGTCGTCGATCAAGGCGACGACGATTTCTCCGTTATTCGCACTTTGTTGCGGGTGAACCATGACGTAGTCGCCATCCAGAATGTGGGCGCCGATCATGCTGTCCCCCTTCACCTTTAATAAGAACGAGCCTCCAGGCGCCCAATGCTTTGGAAGCTGGATCTCGCCTTCAATGTTTTCATGCGCAAGAAGGGGAGCGCCTGCAGCGACGTTTCCTACAATCGGAATGGTGGTTCCCTCAGTTCCCGGTTTCGTCCGCGGGCCGCTGGACACCGAAAGCGTTCGCGACTGGAATTTCTTTTTTTGAAGCGCGCCTTTTCTCTCAAGCGCGGAAATATGATCCTGAACCGTTGCAGGATAGATTCCGAAATGCCTGCCGATCTCCCGCACCGAGGGCGGAAAACTGTTATCCGCGATGTACTCATTAATGAAGTCCAAAATATCCTGCTGACGTTCGGTCAACATATGGCCCCAGCTTATACCGTACATTTGTTCGGTTCGTCAAGGGTGGCGCGTTTGCTTCCGGGGATTACGCCCTTGAACCAAACCGGTTCCGGAGATATCGTTGCCTCAGCTCAAAAGATCCGGCCCAGATCTTAGGGGTGCAGGATTGAACTCTCAGGCCGGGGCTGCACTGATCATCGCTCTGATGTTTCTCTTTTTCCTCACGATGCTTGGCGGAGCTCTATTGACGACTTCCACTGTCGACATCCGCATCAGCGATAACTTCAACAGCGCGACCAGGCTTTTTTATCTTGCTGAGGCCGGAATTGAACAGGCCCGCGAGAACATCCGCAGTTCTCCTGACTCGCCAACGCAACTGCTGATTGCGGCAGCCGGCGCCGACCTCGCCATCTCCACGTCCACAGATCTGGACATCCTCATCGAAGGCGACGATGCGCCGTTCATCGACAACTCCGTGCTCACGGATGCTTCCGGCAGGCTTGTCGGCTCCCTGTATGTTTGGATCCGCAATGATGTGGCGGACGCTATGAGTTCCAGGACGGATTCTAATGACGTGTTGACCCTTCTTAGCGTTGCGTCAATTGGCTCGAACCGGAAGGTTGTTGAGGCAACAATCAAGAAGGGGAGATTTCCGCGGTTGCCCGCCGCACTGATGCTAGATGGTCCCCTCGATGGCTTCGACAATGACACGTCATCGGCGTTTTCAATCCGTGGATACGACTCCGCGGATTCCAATCTGAGGGCGAGCGCGATTGGAGTCACTGACGATATTGACGTCTCGCGAATTGCGGATGCACTAAGCGGTGATCCCGATCGGTCTGGCAACTACATGGGCGCTGGCGGGATCGTGCCAAATATTGCGAATCACAATAGCGACCTGAGCGTTTCGTTGAAAACAGTTGGCGGACTTGAAAAGCTTGTTACGCGGATGACGGAAAGCGCCAATGTGGTTCTTAACCCGCCGTTCGGCACGGCAGCGATGCTAACCGACGTAGGTTCGCCCGCGGATTATCAGGTCGTCGTTGTAAACGGTGATGTGAACCTCGGGCCCGGCAACGGATACGGAACGCTTTTGGTCCGGGGAAATATTAGGGTCGAAGGCAATTTCACATGGAATGGTCTGATACTGCTCATCGGTCAGGGCGGCTTTCATTGGAATGACGGTCGAAACGGAGTGGTGAACGGCGGAGTGTTTTTGGGACGAACGCGTGCGGACGACCGGTCCGACGGTAATCCACTTGGAACTCTCCTCACGGTCCGGGGAGGAGTCACCGCCGATTTCCACGGCGCAAACGGCGTCATTCGATACGACGCGGCCGGAATTGAGGCGGCTAATAAACGGTTTCCCTATACTCCGATTGCGATTAAAGAATATTGAGCGGTCTGGAACTCTCTACCCCTTGGCTTCCCGGGTTTTCCCGCTGGCCCCCGGGTCTTCATACAGATACTTCACGCGGCTCTTGTATATAAAAAGATTGGGTTGAGTTTCGCGGGTAATGCGGATGATGTCTTTGTCGTAGTATTCGATCCACCCTCGGATTTCCTCACCGTCAATGAGCTTGACCACGACGGGTGTGCGATTCTTGGAAAGGCGATCGATGTACTCGGTCTCTCGGAAAGTCGTTTCTGGCGCGGATTGCCGCCGATCTCGTCTGCTCGTGTATTCGCTGTGTGTTCGTATTGCCATCTGCAAAGTATTCAATTTTCGATGTTAAGATTCAAGTGTGAAGATCGAAGCTCTATTGTTCGATTTGGGCAAGGTTCTCATTGATTTTAATTTTGAGACCGGAGTACAAGCCCTTCATTCCTGTTGTTCCATTTCCAGAGATCGTCTGGAGGAAGTCCTCTGGGACGAGCACTGGATACGGCGTTACGAGCGCGGAGAAATTTCGACAGACGAGTTTCATGCCTATCTCTGTGCGTCGGCGAAACTGAATATCGGTATGCCGGCCTTCCGGGACATATGGTCGTCAGTTTTTCTTCCCGACATGATTGTCTCCGAGAAACTGCTGGCGGCGCTCAAGCGTCGCTATCCCCTGATTCTCGTGTCCAACACGAACGAGGCTCATGCGGAATTCATCAAATCTCGGTATCGTGTGTTCGAATATTTCGACCACCACATCCTTTCGTACGAAGTAGGTTCCTTGAAACCCGACTCTCATATCTTCCAATGCGCCATCAAGGCTTCCGGGCTTCCTCCTCAGGCGCTATTTTTCACTGATGACCGCGAGGAGAACATTGAGACCGCAAAGCGCCTCGGAATTCAAGCCCACCAGTTCGTCTCCGTGCCCCTTCTAATGGATGCGATGCGAAATATTGGAATTGAAACGGAAGATTAGAGCCGGAAAGCAGAAAACAGGGGAACGTTCTCAATGCCTCGCAAGATCTTTGTGATTTCGGATTCGACCGGCGCCACTGCGGAACACGTGCTGCAAGCGGCCCTGGCGCAGTTTGATGCCAAGGATGTGAACATCGAACGGCGATCAAAGGTTCGAACGCCTGAAGGAATCCGGGCTTTGGTTGAGGAAGCTGCGGAAAGCGGGACAATGCTCGTTCATACCCTTGCTGAAACGGAGCTTCGACGGGAAATTTACCTCAGGGCGACGGAGCGAGGAGTCCGTTGCGTGGATCTTCTCGGAAATCTCCTGTCCGATTTGAGCGCGTTTCTGGGCGCCGCGCCAGGCGGGGTTCCTGGGGGTTTGCACCATTTTGACGAGAGTTCGTATCGTCGGTTGGATGCGCTCACGTTCGTTGTAAAGCATGACGATGGTCTTGGTCTGGATGATCTCCATCGTGCTGAGATTGTGCTTCTGGGCATATCCCGTACATCCAAGACGCCGCTATCCATTTACCTCGCAGTGAGAGGATATTTCGTCGCAAACGTTCCGATCGTCCAGGATGTGGAGCCGCCTAAAGAAATCTTCCAGATCGATCAGCGAAAGATTGTTGCGCTCCGGATGGATCCCTCCCGACTCAAACATATCCGGGAGGTGCGCCTGAAATCATTCCGTGAGGACGTTCGCGAGACGTATACCGATCATTCGTCGATTTACCGCGAAGTGGCGTATGCCGACGCACTGTTCAAAAGGGAATCCTGGCCGGTCGTCGATATGACCCTGAAATCTCTGGAAGAAGTCGCCGTGGAAGTGCTCAGCCTTGCCACCAACCTGCCTTATCACCGCCCTTCGATGACCAATGATGTCAACTTGTGACGGGCTGGAAATGAACGGTCTGGGGGTGCAGCCATCAAGTAATGGAAGTCTTTGCTGGTTTCCAAGTAGAATGGGGACGCTCGCAATGACCCATAAAGCTCACGACCAAACAGATCCGCATTGATTGCGCTTCTTGCTGATTGTGGGTTGGGCCCACCGCGAATAATACAGGCGGACAGCCGCCGGGAACCTCTCACCGGCTGTTTCACCGGATGGAGCTGAACTTCAGTATTCATGCAAGGGACTGCTGAGACCTTTAAACGGAAGTTCGACATGGAAGTCAAACCTCGATTCGATGAACATGTTTGAATTCTTCTTCAAATACAACCCGATCATCTACGAAAGAGGACGGCTGGCGTTCCAGTTGGTCGGTTCACCCGCTTGGTTTGCACTTTTCGTTTTGGCCGCGGCAGTTGGCGCCTATTTCGCCTACCGGAATGTCGCCAGCGACAAATATTCCATCGGCTTGGTTGTTTTGCGCGCCATGACTTTCGCCATCCTCGCCTTTATTTTCCTAAGACCGGTGCTGAACATTTCGACCGTTCTGCCACAGGAAAGCTATATGGCGGTGGTGATCGATAACTCTGAAAGCATGAAGATTCGCGACGAGGGCGAGCAAACTCGCGCTGAACTCCTTCAAGCACAGTTGGAGTCCACGAATTTTTTCAAGCGGTTGTCGGATAAATTTCGTGTTCGGACGTATCGCTTTGATAGCGATGCAGAGCGTATCGAGAGATTGGATCGGATGACTTACGAAGGTAAACGGACCAGACTCGAATCCGCAACGAACCTTCTTCAGCAGGAATTGGCATCCGTACCACTGTCAGGCGTGGTTCTGATTACTGACGGGGTAGACAACGCATCGCAGCAGTGGGCGGACTCCCTAGCCAAACTCGAATCGCGCAGGATTCCTTTTTATACGGTCGGGGTTGGTTCTGAGCACATCACGCAAGATGCGGAAATTATCAAGGTCGCTGCTCCGCGGGACACCATGAAAGAGTCCACTGCGGTTATGGACGTATCTTTCAGAAGTTTCGGATTTGCGGGCCGCAAAGCGACGCTATATGTGCGCGAGAACAATGTGCTGTTGAAATCGGAAGAGATAACGCTTCCGAAAGACGGTGAAATTTCCGAGAAGTCCCTGGACATCCCTTCGAACAACGAAGGTCTCCGAACCTTTTCTTTCTCCATCCAGGTTCAGGGCGATCGCATTCCTGAGAATAACAATCTGGACGCTCTCGTTCAGGTGAAGAACGATCATCCCCAGATCCTTTACATTGAAGGCGAGCCCCGCTGGGAGTTCAAATTCCTGCGTCGGGCGATGCAGGACGATCAGAATATTCATCTGGTGACCCTGTTGCGATCATCTCAAAACAAGTTCTACCGCCAGGGTATCGACAATGAGGAGATGCTTGCCGAAGGCTTCCCCAAAAAGCGGGAAGAGTTGTTCCGCTACAAAGGGCTGATTTTCGGAAGCATCGAGTCCACATTCTTCAGTCAGGACCAACTCAATATGGTGGTGGATTTCGTTAGCCAGCGAGGCGGTGGGTTCCTGATGACCGGCGGCCGGAATTCGTTCGGCGGCGGAAGATACCAGAACAGTCCGATCGCTGAGATTCTGCCGGTCCAAATGGCGGCGGATGATCGTGTTCCAATCCTTGATCGCATCAAGGTCCTGCTTACGGACTACGGGCGGACCCATACCCTGATGAAGCTTTCCCCCGATGCCAGCGCCAATGTCAAGCAGTGGTCAGATATGCCGCCTCTTAACGACTTTAACAGGACGCTCGAGGCAAAAGTCGGCGGTATTGTTCTGGCGCGCGGTTCACCGGAACTAAAAACCAACGGTGATCCGATTCTCCTCGCCTACCAGCGCTATGGCCGGGGACGCACCATGGCGTTCACAAGCGGCAGCAGCTGGCGATGGCAAATGGAAATGGATCACGAGGACATGACCTACGAGCTTTTCTGGAAGCAGATCCTGCGCTGGCTCGTAAGCTCCTCCCCGGATCCTGTGATGGTCAATACCGATAAGGACACGTATCTGCCGGGCGAGCCTGTTCGGGTCTACGCAGAGGTTTCCGACAAGAGTTTCAATCGCATGAACAATGCTCGCGTTTTGGCGAAGATTACAAATCCAGCCGGAGTAACAGAATCCAGAGTGCTGGATTGGAGTGGAGCCCAGGATGGTGCGTATCGCAGTGAGATCAATGCCGGCGAGCCAGGTCTCTATCAAATTGAAGTCGATGCGGCTCAAGGCTCAGAAAATCTAGGTGTAAATCGAACAGCCTTTCAGGTGCAGGATCGACCAATCGAGTACTACAACGCCTCCTTGGATACGCGTCTGCTCCAGGGCGTGGCTGACGGCACGGGAGGCCGCTATTATCCGCTGTCGCGGATCGGCGAACTTCCCGATGATGCGGTGTATGTTGAGGGAGAGACGTCTTTCGTAGAGCAAAAGGAGCTTTGGGATGTGCCATTCCTCTTTATGCTCCTCTGCATGACCTTGGGCGGCGAGTGGTTCTGGAGAAAGAAGAAGGGCCTAGCATGATTTCCAGATTGCTGCTCGTTTTATTCCTTCTATTCCCGGCGAAGGTTTGGGCCGATTCCTCAGCACTGATTCTCACCGGCGTTGCGGGCGACCCGGAGCATGCTGAAAAGTTCACAAAGTGGACAGACAGCACCCGCAAGACTCTGGTCGAGAAATTCGATTTTTCGCCTGACCGGGTTGTCGCCCTTGTGGATAAGAAGGCGACTCGCGATGAGATTCGAAAAACCTTTGCGGCGCTGAAGAGTCAGCTGAAGCCCCTCGATACCTTCTTCTTGTTTTTCATCGGTCACGGCAGCTACGAAGGCGACTACAAATTCAACATTAGCGGTCCCGACCTGACTGGCGCCGAATACGGCGAACTTTTGAACACGCTTAGCGTAGGGCGCATCGTCGTTGTCAACAGCACTAGCGCCAGTGGCGGCGTCATCGACAAGATGATGGGAAAGAATCGGATTGTCGTTACGGCCACACGCAGTGGTCAGGAAGGCAACGAGACGGTGTTCTATGAGCACTTCCTTGCCGCCCTGGAGGATCCTGCCAGCGATCAGGATAAGAACGGACAGACCAGCGTGTGGGAAGCTTTCAAATATGCAACTGCCGCTGTGGAACGCTTTTACAAGGACGAAGGCCGCCTTGCGACGGAGCACGCCCAGATTTCCGACAATGGCGCCGACAAAGTCGGATCCAATGTTCCAGAGCCACCGGCTTTGGCCCGCGCCATAGGGTTCCGGGTGGACCGCCAGGTTGCTTCGGGTGATCCCAAGGTCCAGGCGCTGCTGGCCGAAAAACGAGGAATCGAACAGAAGATTGAAGCCCTGCGGCTGATCAAAGACACCATGCTGGAAGAGCAATACCAAAAAGAAATGGAAGAGCTGCTCGTCGACCTCGCGCTCAAGAACCAACAGATTCGCGCACTGGAGAAGAAATGAAAAATCACTTCAGATTCAGTATCGCGATCCGGCGTTCTAGAAACCATCGTCCAGCACGGCGAATCCTGAATCCAGCTTCGGAAATTCCAAATCCAAAGCTGCTGGCGCTTCTACTGCTTCCATTCCTCCTCCTGAGCTGCGGCGCCTTATGGCAGACTGATGCCAACACCGCTGTCGAGATGGCGCGAACCGGCCAGTATAAAGAGGCGGCAGCCGTCCTTGAAGCTGCAGTGGCCAAGGGCAACGTCGAGCAACCAGTGGTCGAAGGGCTTTACTATTCGTGGATTCGTCAGGGCGAGTATGAGAAAACGCGCGAGCGTTTCGAGTCGTGGTCCACGGAGTATGCGAAAGCGGGACCCATACGGCTCAGCGCAGCGCGCGTGAATCATATTGTGGGAAACCAAGATCGGGCGCTCACTCATCTGGAACCGATCCTCAGCTACTCAGACGTCGGCATCGCCGCCCAATTCGAGAAAGCCCAGGTTCTCGATGGTATGGGAAAGCGCGAGGACGCGAATGCGATCTATCAGAGGATGATCACCGCTTTCCAAGACGGCATTATTCGCGCTCCTCGGGATTTGTTCTGGGTTGCGCGTGCAATGTGGGCGACTGAATATTTTCATGACGCTAACGATGTTTTCAAGATGGTTGCGGAAGCCGATCCACGAAACGCAGAACTCTTCGTCGCATGGGGTGATCTGCTCGCCGAAAAATATAACGAGCCTGAAGCGATTGCCAGCTACCAGGACGCTCTGAAGATCGATCCGAATATGCCCGAAGCACAGGTCGGGCTTGCGCGAACCTACTCCTTGTCCGATCCCGAGAAAGCATCGAAGGCGCTCGAAGCCGCTCTTCGCATTAATCCAAATTCCATCGATGGCAACCTATTGGTTGTGGAGCAGGACATCGACTCCGAGCAGTTTGATAAAGCCGTCGAGGACGTCAAGAAAGTGTTTGCCGTCAACCCGCAATCGATCGAAGCCTTGAGCCTCTTGGCCTCCATACATTTCCTGCGTGACAACAAGACAGAGTTCAATAGCTATGTCGAACGGGTTCTTCAAGCGAATCCGCTTTACAGCGAACTCTTCTACACGCTTGCGGATAACTGCGTTTCCGTTCGACTGTACGACCAGGCCGTCACGTTCGCTCGCGAAGCCATTCGTTTGAATCCGCGCGATTGGAAGGCGATGAGTCTCTTGGGCGTCAACCTATTACGCCTCGGGCAGGAGACGGAAGGGAAGGCGATGCTCGAGAAGGCATACGAGGGAGACCCATTCAACGTCTGGAACGTGAATACCCTGAGGCTGCTCGGCAGCTTTCCGAAGTTCGACCGGTTTGAAACCCCGCATTTTCGAGTAATGCTCCACAAAAAGGAAAGC
Source organism: uncultured Solibacteraceae bacterium (assembly GCA_964541075.1). Taxonomy (GTDB): domain Bacteria; phylum Acidobacteriota; class Terriglobia; order 20CM-2-55-15; family 20CM-2-55-15; genus CAZIPZ01. The sequence goes on from CAZIPZ010000001.1 coordinate 21,368, forward strand.
GCGGCGTTGCGTCCATACGTTACGGAGCTTCTCGAAAAAGCCCACAAGGTGCTCAGTGCAAAATACGAATTCACACCATCCGGTCCGATTGTCTTTGAAATGTATCCGGACCATGCGGACTTCGCTGTCCGCACCCTAGGGCTTCCGGGCATCGGCGCTCTGGGTGTTTGCTTCGGAAGGTTGTTCGTCATGGATTCGCCATCAGCACGAAAACCTGATGAATTCAATTGGGGAAGCACACTCTGGCATGAATTCGCACACGTGATCACACTTCAGATTACGGATCACAAGGTTCCTCGCTGGTTTTCTGAAGGACTATCGGTTTTTGAAGAACGGAAGGCGTTCCCCGGTTGGGGAGATGATCTCAAGATCGAATATCTCGGCGCGATCAAGGGCAAGAAGCTCTTGCCTATAGCCGAGTTGAACAACGGATTCATAAGGCCGAAGTTTCCTGAGCAGGTTCTTGTTTCCTATTATCAGGCTTCGATCATTTGCGACTTCATTGAGAGTAAGTATGGCTTTGCTGCAATTCGCCAAATGCTCGCGCTGTACAAGGGGGGGAAGAATACGGCCGAGGTCTTCAAGGGCGCTCTGAACATTACGCTCGACCAATTTGACACGGACTTCTTCAAGTGGGTCGACGACAAGGTTCGCGGGATAGAAATTCCGGTATTCACCAAGCTGATCAGCAGTGGACAAGAGCAGTTCGCGAAGGGTGACACAGATGCCGCAATCGAAACACTGAAGAGCGCCATCGAGATGTATCCGGAATATTCGGATGAGCACAATGCTTATGAGCCTCTTGCTGACGCCTATCTCAAAAAGGGTGACAAGCCGGCTGCCATCGAAGTCTTGAGAAAATTCTTGACCTATTCGGAAACGAGTTATCGGAGTTACTTGAAACTTGCGGAACTGCTCGAGGAAAAGGGCGATCTTCCGGGTGCCGTGCAGGCGCTTGAGGGATCCATTTACGTCAGGCCCCTGGACATGCAGGACCATCAAAAACTTGGCGATATCTTATTGACTCAAAAGCAGTGGAACGGGGCAGCGCGTGAATTTGAAACACTGGTCGCACTAAACCCGCCGGACCGCGCTGGCGCGTACTATAGGCTGGCACAGGCATACCTTGGCCAAGGAAATAATCAGGAAGCTCGAAAGAACGTTCTTAAATCGCTGGAGATAGCTCCGTCATTCGAGCCGGCTCAGGAATTGTTATTAAAAATTGTGAGGTAAAAGTGGAACTTAGCGTGGAGCAAAAGAAAGAGCTCGAGATCGTCGAACGATTTCATATCGAATTAAAAAAGATCGACCACGAAATTCGGAAGGTGATCGTCGGCCAAAAGGAAGTTGTCGATCAGGTGATGATATCGATGCTGACGGGAGGGCACTCCATCATCACTGGAGTTCCTGGACTGGCCAAGACTCTTCTGATCGCCACCGTCGCCCAGGTGCTCCATCTGAACTTCAAACGTATTCAGTTCACGCCTGATCTGATGCCGGCCGACATCACGGGCACGGAAATTATCGAAGAGGATCGCACGACCGGAAAGCGCATGCGCGTCTTCGTGAAGGGGCCGATTTTCGCGAACATTATTCTGGCGGACGAAATCAATCGAACGCCGCCGAAAACCCAATCAGCCCTTCTGGAAGCGATGCAAGAGGGGTCGGTATCCATTGAAGGAAACACTTATATTCTCGATAAGCCTTTCTACGTTCTGGCGACCCAGAACCCTATCGAATTGGAAGGAACGTATCCGCTCCCTGAAGCCCAATTGGATCGATTCATGTTCAACATTGTGATTGATTACCTTTCCGAGGATGAAGAGATACAGGTCGTCAGTCAGACCACATCAATCAGGTCCATTTCGTTCGAAAAGACGATCAGCGGTCCGGAGATCATTGAGTTTCAACAACTCGTTCGGCAGATGCCCGTGGCCGAGTCCGTCATGCGCTACGCCGTTCAATTGGCGAGAACCAGCCGCCCCGGTGCAGCAAGCCCACCTGACTTCGTTAAACAATATGTGAATTACGGCGCCAGCCTGCGGGCTTCCCAGTTCCTAATTCTTGGTGCAAAAGCTCGGGCGCTGATTCATGGACGTTACAACGTTGCCGTGGAAGACATTCAGGCGCTCGCCTATCCTGTGTTTCGCCATCGCATCATCACGAATTTTCACGCGGAGTCGGAGGGTATCAAGTCTGAGGAAATTATCCGGAGGTTGATTGAATACGTTCCTGTTCCGAAATCCGGGATGAAGGATTAAGGGGTAAAGGAAGGACATTTTACACCCTACTATGAGCACGGTTGAAAGGCCTTCGAATAGATTTATCGATCCAAAGGTTCTGATGAAGATCCAGAACCTAGAGCTTGTCGCCCGTACGGTCGTTGAAGGCTTCGTTCAAGGACTGCACCGCTCGCCTTACCTCGGATTCAGCGTCGATTTCGCTGAATATAGGCAATACATGCCTGGCGATGACCTGCGACGCATCGACTGGAACGTCTATGGCCGCTCCGACCGCCTCTATATCAAACTGTATGAGGGAGAAACCAATACTCGCGTTCTGATCCTGCTGGATATCAGTGGATCGATGAACTATGGCTCCGGCGAGGTCAGGAAGATCGACTACGCGCGGATTCTCGCAGCAACGCTGAGCTACTTTGCTTATCACCAGCGGGATGGAGTGGGTTTGCTCACTTTTGATACTGAGATTCGCGCGCACGTGCCTGCGAGCCGCCGTGCGGGCCAACTCCCGACGATTCTTGCCGAGATTGATCGTATTCAACCGTCTCAGCAGACGGAATTTCGCAAGCCGCTGAGGCATCTCGCGGAGTTTCTGACCCGCCGAGGCATGATTGTCGTCATTTCCGATTTGTACGATGAGCCCGACAGCATTATTTCCGGTCTGAAACAACTCAAGTCGAAGGGCAATGATCTGGTCGTTTTTCACGTCATGGATGATTTCGAACTGACGTTCCCGTTTCAGGACACGGCGCAGTTTGAGGACCTGGAAACCAGAAAGAAGCTGCACGTCATTCCTGAGTATTTGCGCAAGCAGTATCTGGAGATTCTGAACGACCACATGGATAAAGTCCGAAAGGGACTCACTGGGGCGCGTATCGACTATGTGTTGATGAATACCACAAGACCAATGGACGCAGGATTATTTGCCTATCTTGCAGCAAGAGCAAAAAGCCAATAGTCCAATGCCGAAACTAGTTGTCTGAGTTGAGATAGGCGCGACGAACGTGAACGCCCGACATCGCGCGACGACCAAATTATGTCCTTTCTGAATCCATTCTTATTGTTCGGTGCGATCGCTCTGGCGATCCCGGTTCTGATCCACCTTGTCCGCAAGGAAAAGTCTGAGATCGTTCCATTCAGTTCGCTGATGTTCCTGCTCAAGGTGCCGAAGCGCGCAATCAGACAACAGAAGATCAAGAACCTTCTTTTGATGGCATTACGACTCCTTATTCTCGCCTTGCTGGTCATGTCGTTTGCTCGACCTTATTTCACGCAAGAAACGGCAACGCCAGCCGCCGCAAATGAAATCCGCGGGACCGTCTTGCTGTTGGATAACTCATACAGCATGCGGTACGGGACGAATTTCGACCGGCTCAAGAGTGAAGCCAAGAGGCGCATCGACGAAATGGGCGCCGGCGATCGAATGGCAATTGTCTCGTTTAACGAGAGCGCGACGATGTTGTCCATGCCGAGTTCAGACAAGAACGCGCTGAGAGCCGCGGTCGATACGCTGGAGCCGTCTTTTGGTTCGACGCGTTATTACGAAGCTTTCACTCTGGCCGATCGCGCCCTCACGGAGTTGGCAAGCACCGACAAGAAACTCGTCATCATTTCCGATTTTCAGAAAAATGGTTGGAATCGCTCCGGCAGAGAAAACGTGATCGGCTCCGAAGTCAAAACAGAGTCCGTCAATCTCTCAGTCGAAAACTCGACGAATGTAGGAATCGACAACGTGAGTGTGGATCCGACCAGCTTCACGCGAATTTATAGCGGGAGGGTGATCGCCCGCGTTCACAACTACCGCAAGGATCAGGGAGTGGACGTTCCTGTCTCCGTCAGTATCAACGGCCGCGAGGCCGGCCGTAAAACTGTCAACGTTCCGCCCGGCTCTACTGCGCTTGCGGAGTTCACGGGATTTGACCTTCCTTTGGGTTCTTCCAAAGGAGCGGTGAAGTTGCAGACAACCGATCCCCTCAAAGTGGATGATGAATTCCTTTTTACTCTCGATCGGAGAGAGAAGCTGAACGTGCTGATCCTGGATGCGGGGCGCGCCCGACAAAGCTTCTTCCTGAGGCAGGCCTACTCTTCTTCTGCAGAACTGCCATTTGAACTCAAGGTGATGTCCGCCCAGTCTGTCTCACCTGATGATGTTGTGAATTATCAGGTTGTGGTGCTGAACGACGTTCCTCGACTTCCGGATAAAGTGAAGGACAAACTGGAGGAACTCCGAAAGACAGGTCAGGGGCAGTTGATTATTCTTGGTGAGGGGACGGATGTCGGTTGGTGGAACTCCTTTCAGGCATTGCCGGTGAAGGTGGTTCAGAAGATTTTCGTGCCGAAGGACAGGGGACAGCCGGCTGTTTCCCTGACCAGCTACGATCGCAATCACGCGATCTTCAAACCTTTCGAACAGAGCACAAAGCTCGTTCTGAACACTGCGCAGTTCTTCGCGTATGTCGAGATGCAACCGAAGGATGGTGCGGCGACGCTGGCGAAATATGAGAATGGCAATGCAGCAATCGTCGAATCCTCTCAGGAAAATCGAGGCATCCTCGTGTTCGACTCGACAGTGGATAACCGGTGGAACGACCTTCCCTTGAAGCCGTCATTTCTCCCGCTTTTCCATGAAATGGTGCGCTACCTCTCACGATACAGCGAAACCCGTGGATGGTACGCTATGGGCGAAGGAATTCCGGTGATGGGAGGCTTGGAAAGTGCAGCTGCGGCAGTCATCAATCCGAAAGGGGAGCGCCAGTCGCTGGGAGAACTTACGGTCGGGCAACAGCGGTTTTTTACGCCTGCGGATCCAGGATTCTATGAGATTCGCGTCGGGCCGGATGCCAAGACGCTGGCTGTTAATGCACCGTCATCGGAAGGCGATCTGCAGTCAATGCCTCCCGAAGATCTTCTGGCCAGCGTTCAACGCACTCAGGGTGAAAGCCAGAGGGCCGGATTTTTTGGTCAGGACGAGCAAGAGGACTACGGGCGACGACAGATGGGGTGGTGGTATCTCCTATTATTTGCTTTGTTGGCGGGTATCGCAGAGATATATATAGCCAACAGAGCGCATAAGGTGTCGTGACAATAAAGAACAAACAGGCCTTGCTCGGGGACTTCCGGGTTTCCCGAATTGACTGCTTTACAGGACGGAGAGGCAAATGAGACCAAACGATGAACTGCTTCAAAAGATCGGAATTGTAAGGAGTCGATGGAAGGCATTCCTTTGGGCTCGTGGGCTTGCCTGGGTTCTCGGCGTTCTGGCCGGATGCGTCCTTGCAGCTGTTGCCATCGCCAATTCGCCGGAATTTCCAGGTTGGGCTGTTCTGGGTCTAAGAATCGGTTTGCTGGCCGCCGTTGTATTTACAATTGTCCGAGCCCTTGTCATTCCGTTGCGGCGCACCCCGAGCGACACCCAGCTAGCCCGGTTTGTGGAGGAGAAGAATCCCGGTCTCAAGGATCGTCTCGTCAGCGCTGTTGAAGCTGTAAAAAAGCCAGGAGCGGATCAGAGTCCCTTCGTTCACCTGCTGACGAAGGACGCGCTTGAACACACACGCCATGTGCGTTTCGCCGAGCAAGTGAACAAGCGCAAGTTCGGCGCATTCGCAACATTGAGCGGCTTTTTTGCTGTAGCTTTGGTGATTAGTCTTTATATCGCCTCTTTATTTTTTCCTATCGGCAGCGCCCGTCTGCTGGCTGGCCTGTTGAAGCCGCCGGATGTTGATACGTTTCAATTGAAGGTTGCTCCAGGAGATATCACCGTCCCTCGCGGAAGCGACGTGGTGATTCAAGCCGTAGCGAGCGGATTTGATCCTCAACGCGCACAGATCCAACTGCGCTATGCGAATGGGGATCAATGGGAAGCTTCGACAATGGAGATTACGCCGCAGACCCTTCCGACCTTCCGTCATACAGTGTTTAATTTGCAGGAATCGGTTCACTATTTCGTTGAAGCCGACGGACATAGATCGACGGAATTCACGATTGATGTGGCGGACCTCCCGCGGGTCGAGAAACTCGACTACACATACACGTATCCCGCGTACGCGGGAATGGCGCCCAACAAACAGGAAAATGCGACGGACATGGTTGCGCTGCGAGGCACATCCGTAGAGGTTCAAGTCACGGCAAGTCAGGAGCTATCCGGAGGCCGCCTGGTGTTTTCAGATGGGAAGACGGTTCCTCTACAGCCCAATGGGGAAAAAATGGCAATGGGCAAGCTGGTTGTGGACCGTAGCGCCACTTTCAGAATCGAACTGACGAATAAGGACGGACAAAGATATCTGAGTCTCGAAGAGTACACGATGGATGCGCTGGACGATCAGAAGCCAATCGTCGAGTTCACCAAGCCTGGAAGGGATTACAAGGCCACCAGCGTTGAGGAAGTCTTCACCGAACTGCGCGCTGAGGATGATTTTGGCGTCCATCAACTCGAGCTTTACTTTTCGGTAAATGGCGGCGCCGAGCAGAAGAAATCGCTCTTCAGCAACAAAGGTGAAGCTCCGAAGGAAATTTCAGGCGGGCACACGTTTTTCCTAGAGGAATACGACCTCAAGCCGGGCGACTTCATCACTTACTACGGCAAAGCTGTCGATTCACGCCAACCTTCAAATACTGTCTCGACGGACATCTACTTCGTTGAAGTGCGGCCATTCGGTCACGAGTACTACCAGGGGCAGCAAGGTGGAGGAGGCGGCGGCGGACAGCAGGATGATTCGACGGAGGCGCTGTCCAAACGCCAAAAGGACATCATTGCAGCGACGTTCAAGCTCATGCGCGATAAAGACAAGTTCAAGACAAAGGAGTGGACTGACAACATTCATGCGGTCGGCGCCAGCCAGTCCAAACTTGCCGAACAGACTGAGACCTTAATGGCCCGCCTTGGACGCCGGGGCTTGACGGCGCAGAACAAGAAATTTACAGATCTTTCAGAAAACCTCAAGCTTGCCATTGAACAGATGGGTCCGGCTTCGGAACAGTTGCAGAAAGAGCAGGCCGAGGCGGCCATGCCTTTCGAGCAGAAGGCGCTTCAATATCTCATGCGCGCTGAGGCCCTTTTCACAGAAATCCAGGTCACGATGGGACAGCAGGGCGGTGGAGGAGGAGGCGGCGGCCGTCAGAATGCCGAGGACCTTGCCGACCTGTTCGAACTCGAACTTGATCAGAGCAAGAACCAGTACGAAACGCTGCAGCGCGGCGAAATGTCGCAAAACCCTCAGGAACTCGAGGACTCGCTGCGAAAACTGAAAGAATTGGCCGAACGTCAACAAAAGTTGATGGAGCGCCGCGCTCAACAGCAAGCAAGCGGCGGCAGCGGCGGGGGCGGCGATCAATCACAGATGCAGGAACTGCAGCGTGAAACCGAGCGCTTAGCTCGCCAGCTCGAGAAGCTGTCTCGCGAGAATAACAATCGTCAAATGGCGGATGTGAGCCGTGCGCTGCAACAGGCTGCTCGCAACATGCAACAGCAGGCGCAGGGCGGCAGCGGTAATTCTCAGCAGCAGCAACAGGCCGCCCAGCAAGCGATGGAGCAACTGCAGCGCGCCCAACGACTTCTCAATCAGGGACGGGGCGGCAATGTTGATGAACGCATGGCTCAGCTGCAGCAACAGATGAAAAATCTGAAGGAGAAGCAGGGCCGAATCGCCGATCAGACTGAAAAGCTCGCAAGTCAGGAGAAGCCCGGGCCGCAGCCCAGCCCTGAAGGCAAGGAAAAGATAGATGAAATAGGGCAGCAGAAGCAGCAGGTCGCGTCCGAACTCAAGAACATGACCGAGGAACTTGATTCACTCGGAAATAATCCTGAAAATCGTGATGCTGCCAATAAGGCTAGAAGCGCTGCCAACGCAATCAAGTCTAGCCGGCTGCAAGACAAGATGAGCCAAAGTGGACAGTTTCTGGAAAACGGTTTCTACAACTACGCGTCCCGAGCTGAGCGCGATATCGAGAAGACGCTGGGCGACATTGAGAAACAGATCAATCAGGCCGCTTCTGCCGCCAACGATTCCGACGAAAAGCGAACCCAAAACGCGTTGAACCAGACCAGCGAGACGATCCGACGCCTGGAGTCGATGCAGCGACGGCTGCAGCAGTACAACCAGCAAAACAATCAGCAAAACAATCAGCAAAACAATCAGCAAAACAATCAGCAAAACAATCAGCAGGACAATCAACAGGGTCAGAACCAACAGGGCCAGCAGGCCCAGGGCAACCAACAAGGGCAACGTCCTTCTCAGCAAGGCCAGCCTGGTCAACAGCAAGCCCAGGACGGGCAGCAGGGACAGCCGGGTCAATCCGGAAACGGGCAGGAGAATGCCAGGGGCCAGCAGGTTGGTCGGAATGGATTCCCATATGGCGGCGCCCGCGCGGGAGTCGAAGCGGGGCAAGGTCCTGACGTCAACGATGCACGGCAATGGCAGCGCGAATGGGAAGAGCGACTGCGGGAAATCCAGGAGATCCGACAAGCTGTGGGCAAAGATAAGGAACTTGCGGCGGACCTCGACCGAATTATGAACGCTGTTAGAGGCCAAATGCGCGGTCGGCCAGGAAATCCGGAAGAAATCCAAAGGCTGGCTCAGCAGATTATCGACCCGTTCCGATCGGTTGAACTTGAATTGAGCCGGGAGCTTCAGCTCTTGATGGCGAAGGAAAATATTCGGTCGGCGCAGGAAGAAGAAATTCCCGAGAGATACAAGAAGCTGGTCGAGGAATATTACAAGCGTCTGTCGAGTCAGAAGCCGCAATAATTAGGACGCTCCCCTTCATTGCGGAGGGGAGCACACCCTAATACAGTGGGAATTTTTCGCAGAGGTTTTCTACTTCTCGCTTCACTCGCTTTTGAACGTTCTCATCCTGAATTGCATCGAGTACGTCCGCAACCCAGTCTCCAATAGCTTCCATCTCCCCTTCCTTCATGCCGCGCGTGGTTAAAGCGGGCGTTCCCAGGCGGATGCCGCTAGGCGTCATGGGAGAGTTGACGTCGAATGGAATCGTATTCTTGTTCACCGTGATTCCGGCTTTGTCCAGTGCTTGCTCGGCTTCTTTGCCGTTGATGCCCTTTGAAAAGACATCGACCAGCATCAGATGAGTGTCCGTACCGCCCGAGACGATCCGAAATCCTCGATCTGCGATCCTGGCCGCCAGCGCTTTGGCGTTCCTGACAACTTGGCGAATATAAGAGCGAAACTCATCACTCCCGGCTTCTTTGAAGCAAACCGCCTTTGCTGCGATAACGTGTTCCAACGGTCCGCCTTGCATTTCAGGAAAAACGGAACGATTGAGGTCCTTCGCGAAAGACTCGCGGCACATGATCATGCCGCTCCGCGGCCCCCGGAGCGTCTTGTGGGTGGTGCTTGTCACAAACTCGGCATGACTCACAGGCGACGGATGTTCGCCGGCCGCAACCAGGCCTGCTATGTGTGCAATATCCACCATCATCAGAGCGCCAGTTTCCTTCGCGATCTTCGCGATGCGCGGAAAGTCGATGATCCGCGGGTACGCGCTGGCGCCGGCCACGATGAGCCGCGGCTTATGCTGATTCGCGAGTTTGGACAATTCCTCATAGTCAATTACTTCAGAATCCTTGTGTACTCCGTACGGCACAATGCGATAGTACTTTCCGGAGAAGTTGAGCGGATGGCCGTGAGTGAGATGTCCCCCATGAGAAAGATTCATGCCCAGGACGGTATCGCCTGGCTTGAGAAGAGTAAGGTAGACAGCCATGTTCGCCTGGCTTCCCGAATGAGGTTGAACATTCACATGTTCGGCGCCAAAGAGTTTCTTGGCTCGCTCGATCGCGAGGCTTTCCACGACGTCAACGAACTCGCAACCGCCGTAGTACCTGCGACCTGGGTACCCCTCGGCATACTTGTTCGTAAGCACCGAACCTGTAGCTTCAAGAACTGCTTTGTAAGTGAAATTTTCCGAGGCGATGAGTTCCAGTCCGGTTGATTGGCGGCGCTCTTCGTTTTTGATGGCAGCTGCAATTTCAGGATCTAAATCTTTAAGCGGCGCATTAAGGCGGTCCATCGATCCCTCCCGAGGAGCTTGGGAAAAAATTCACTCTACCACGCTGTGTTATAATCCCGCACCATGTTTGGCCTGAACGGCAGACAGCTCTTCATTCTTCTGCTGTTTGTCGCCCTGCTGTTCGCGGGCTCGCAGTACATCCCGCCCTATTTCAATGCATTCCAGTTCAATGATTTCGTTCGGCAGGAAGTGAAGTATGCCGTCAGCGCACGCAAGACCACGGATGATGTTCGAAATGCAATCGTCAAGAAGGCGGCGGAGTTGAATCTTCCCATCACTCCGAAGGATGTTCGCATCATACGCCGTGGGCCTTCATTTACAGTTGAGCTGGAATACCGCGTGCCCGTCGATATTAAGGTCTACAAACAAGACCTGGTTTTCCGCGCGTCCGAGTCCGGAGAAGTCTTTGAATAATGCTGACCATTGATCGTGGTCTTGAACTGGTAATGTCTACCGCGAAGGGCAGCGCCCGCCTTGGAAGAATGCCATCCGAGCGTGTGGCCCTTGCGGAATCTTCGGGTCGGATCCTTCGAGAAGACATTATTGCAGACGCGGATTCGCCTCGGTTTGACAAAGCAATACGGGATGGGTATGCAGTTCGATTCCAAGACGTGACCAATGTTCCGATTGTGCTTTCCGTTAACGGTGAGTCCAGAGCAGGCGCTGGCTCCAACGTCGCTGTTGAAAGCGGATATTGCTGTGAGATTATGACGGGCGCACCGCTTCCAGCCGGAGCTAATGCGGTGGTCATGGTCGAACACACCGAAAGGGTCGCTCACGACGCCGTCCGGATTATGAAATCCGTACGAGAGAACGAAGGCCTCTTGCGCAGGGGAGCCGAGGCGCGCGAAGGGTCCTGCCTGCTCAACTCCGGAGTTCGAATAGGCCTGGCTGATCTGGGTCTGCTCGCGGGCGCCGGTAAACACCAGGTTTACGTTTCAAGCAAGCCTCGCGTTGCGATCATCGCGACGGGAGACGAACTGGTCGAAGTGAATCAAACGCCGCAATCCGGTCAGATCCGCAACAGCAACAGTTACACGCTTTTCGCGCAGGCTGCTTCGGCTGGAGCGGCGCCCTTCCTGCTTGGCGTCGCGCGAGACGACCTCGCGGATTTGCGCGAGAAGATCAAGAAAGGTCTCGATTACGACATATTGCTCGTCTCCGGCGGCGTTTCGATGGGCAAGTACGATCTGGTGGAAAGTGTTTTTGCTGAGTTCGGCGTGCGCGTGCTGTTCGACAAAATCGCGATGAAACCAGGAAAACCGACGGTGTTTGGTCACCGCGGCGAGACGTTCGTGTTTGGATTGCCGGGAAATCCTGTTTCAACGATAGTTTCGTTTCACATGTTCGTTCGTCCCCTTATTCTGTTTTTGCTGCACTCACAGAACACCGAGCCGAGAGTTCTGAGTGCAACGCTCGACGCACCGGCGAAGTGCGACCCTGCGCGCGCTGCACTTGTTCCGGCGAACGTCCGGTTTCAAGATGGGCGATATCACATCGTTCCCGCAACATGGAAGGGTTCATCAGACCTCGTCGGTTTGGCGAGGGCGAACGCTTTGATCGTTATTCCCTGCAGAGATGGCGCCCTTCAGCCAGGCGACACGGCGGAATTTCTGGAGTTGGACTGAATGCCAAGAAGAAAAATTCAACTAACCCATGTTGATAAAGAAGGCCGAAGCCGCATGGTGGATGTTACGCAAAAGAATGAGAGCGTTCGTATCGCAAAGGCCGAGGCGTTTGTTGAAATGTCCGGTCCAACGGTGGCAATGGTTCGGAATCGCGCTATGCCGAAGGGTGACCCCTTGGAAGTCGCGCGCGTGGCGGGAATTCAGGCGGGAAAGAGAACAGCAGACTTGATCCCATTGTGCCATCCTCTGGTCTTGACGCACCTCGACGTGTCAGTCGAGATCATCGATTCGGGCGCAAAAATCGAAGCTACAGCTAAAAGCAAGGCGGAAACCGGCGTTGAAATGGAAGCTCTGACTGCGGCATCGGTGGCTGCGTTGACGCTTTATGATATGTGCAAAGCGGTTGAAAAGGGAATCTCCATAGGCCCCGTTCGTCTAGTTGAAAAAATTGGCGGCAAGAGCGGCCACTGGCTGAGGCACCGGGCCAAGTAGGAGCTAGACGGCCCGCAGGGCCGATTGGGTCGCTAATCACAGCATTCGGCGGCGGAGATTTGATATTGTTGAATGTGGACCGCCGAACAATACTCCAATCTTGAAGGAGAAGATTCTGCACCGTGCACTTGTACTCACGATCAGTGATTCCGCCTCAATGGGCAACCGTGAGGATCTTTCAGGGCCGGAAGCAAAGAAGATCCTGGCAGAGTTCGGTTTTGAAGTTGTCGCAATTGAGGTTTTGCCGGACGACCGTGCCGCGATAGAATCGCGGCTTCGCCGCGCATGTGACGAAAGCCTTCACTTGGTCGTCACTTCTGGCGGTACAGGACTTTCGCCTCGCGATGTCACGCCGGAGGCGACCCGAGCTGTACTGGAAAAGGATGCTCCGGGTATTGCGGAGTTGATGCGTCTGGAGAGCTTGAAAGTGACGCCGCGGGCTGCGCTGTCGCGGGCGATTGCGGGCGTGAGGCAATCGACGCTGATCATCAATTTGCCCGGAAGCGTCAAAGGCGTGCGAGAATGCTTAGCGGCGGTGCGACCCATCTTGGGCCATGCCCTGGACACAATCGCGCAATCGTCGTTAGGATGCGGAGAGTAAAATGAGCGAAACCGTTCTGACTGCCTACATACCAATATTCCTTTTTATGGGGTTGGCTTTCGTGTTCCCCATTGTGACGCTCCTCATCGCCAAGTTGATCCGCCCAGCAACTGGCGGAGAAGGAAAACTGATGCCGTACGAGTGCGGCGTCGATCCCGAATCCGATGCCCGGCAACGCTATGCCATTCGCTACTATGTTGTGGCTATTCTGTTCGTGATCTTCGATGTTGAAACTGTTTTTCTCTTTCCGTGGGCGATTATTTACAAGCAGCTCGCACTCTTCGGCCTGATAGAGATGCTGATATTCCTTGGCATTCTGATTGTTGGATATGTTTGGATTATTAAGAAGGGCGCTCTTGATTGGGCGTGAGTCGGACATACTGGAGATAATTCATGTCTGCTTGGATTGAAGATCGTTTCGAAAAGAACATCATCACGACAACGGTGGACGCCGTCTTCAATTGGGCTCGGAAGTCCGCATTGTGGCCCATGACGTTCGGTCTTGCTTGTTGCGCCATCGAGATGATGGCCACAGGGTCCTCCCGTTTCGATATGGACAGGTTCGGCGCCGGAATCTTCAGGCCGAGTCCTCGTCAATCCGACCTGATCATCGTTGCCGGAACGGTGACGCTGAAGATGGCTCCCATCGTCCGCCGCGTTTACGACCAAATGCCCGACCCCAAGTGGGTTATTTCGATGGGCGCCTGCGCGAACGTGGGTGGTCCGTTTGATACATATTCCGTGCTACAAGGGGTCGATCACGTCATTCCAGTCGACGTTTACGTGCCGGGTTGCCCGCCCCGCCCTGAAGCGCTGCTCTACGGAGTGATGCGGCTCCAGGACAAAATCGACCGGATGACCATTGCAAAGAGACCTACAAACGTTCGTTTCGACGACGTGAAGAACGATCCACGAATTACACAAGCTGCTAAAGAAGAAATGGATCGTATCGGAATGAAGATCTAATCGGCGGAATCTTGACTGTGCGGCGTGGCCGCATAGTAAGGTTTCGCGGATTATTGATGTCCTTCATTGATCAACTCCGCGCCAAGATCCGCCAGCAGGGCCCCATTCCATTTTCCGACTACATGGAAGAGGTCCTGCATCACTACTACTCACAAGAAAGAAATCCTATAGGCGCCGGAGGCGATTACTACACATCCTCGGACCTGGATCCCATTTTCGGACGCCTGCTTGCAAAGCAATTCCAGGAATGGGCGTCGGAAATAAGCCCTTTCATGCTGATCGAACTGGGAGCCGGCAGGGGGCTTCTGGCGCGAGATATTCTCGAGACGCAAGTCTTTCCTTACAAGATTTTGGAGCGGAGCGAATCGATGCGTCGAAAGCAGCAGTCGCTGCTCCGCGATTTCAATGTCGAGTGGATAGACGAGTTGCCTGCTGGCGTCACTGGCTGCATATTTTCCAATGAATTTTTCGACGTGCTGCCGGTGCATCGATATGTGCGTCGTGGCATCGAAATGAAGGAAATCTACGTCACGGAGAACTTCGAAGAGATCGAAGCCGAACCAAGAACTCCATTTGATGCGCCTCTCGCAGACGGCCAGATCGCAGACGTTAGTATTGAGGCCCGAAACTGGATTCGCCGGATAGCCGCATCATTGGATCGAGGCTTTCACCTTGCGATCGACTACGGATATCTCGCCCCGGAGTTCTTCGCGCACACTCGCGGCACACTGATGTGCTATTGGCGGCATCAGGCGGTTGAAGATCCCTACGTCCGGATTGGCGAGCAAGATATGACCGCGCACGTCAATTTCACGGATCTTATGGAAGAGGGAAGCAAGCACTCCCTTGCGACTGTGCGATTCACGACGCAAATGGAATATTTGATCAGTCTTGGCCTACTTGATGAAGTTCAGAATTTGTCTACCCAAAACACCGCCGCTTCAATCGCCCGATTGCTCAGGATCAAGAAACTGATTCTGCCGCCGGGCATGGGAGAACGTTTTAAGGTTTTGGTACAGAAAAAGAACTCCTGATGCACTTGTTTGCGGAGACTGCCGAATCGATTTCGAAGACGACTTCCAAGCTCAAAAAGATCGCCTTTCTCAGTACGTATATACGTAATCTTGC
Organism: uncultured Solibacteraceae bacterium; assembly: GCA_964541075.1. GTDB lineage: Bacteria > Acidobacteriota > Terriglobia > 20CM-2-55-15 > 20CM-2-55-15 > CAZIPZ01. The sequence goes on from CAZIPZ010000001.1 coordinate 36,448, forward strand.
GGATGAAGATTTGCGAGCCGCCGTGGTGTTTTTCACGGGTCGTCCGTTCCCGTTGTCCGATTCCAGAACGCTGAACGTGGGATGGTCCGCTCTGGCAAGCGCGATTCAGCAGATATCCCAGGCGTCTGAACAGGAAATGCACCGCGCATATCTTGAGCGCGGCGACCTGGGCGAAGTTGCGGAGGCGCTGCTTCCGCAAAGGTCGTCCGTGCAACTCTCTCCCGCAAAGGTTCAGGCGAAGTTCGGCGAGTTGGTGAAGGTGTCGGGGGCGAACAACAAGCTCAGCGTCGTAACGGATCTCCTTCGTTCGTTGACACCGATCGAGTCGAAGTACGCGATTAAAATCATCACCGGTGATCTGCGTATTGGCCTAAAGGAAAACTCGGTGGAAGAAGGCATCGCAAAAGCCTTCGAAAGGCCTACGGATTCCGTCAGGCGGGCGAATATGGTTCTCGGCGATATTGGCGAAACTGCTGTGCTGGCGCTGCATGGCGATTTAATCAATACCTCTCTTAAGCTATTTCGCCCGGTGAAGTTCATGCTTGCTACTCCAGGGGATACGGAAGAGGAAATTTTTGCGACCTTTACCGCGCCTTTCTATGTCGAGGACAAGTACGACGGCGTTCGCGGGCAATTGCACGTGGACAACGGGCGGAGCGCCCTCTATTCGCGGACTCTGGACGACATATCGTTTCAGTTTCCTGAAATTACGGAAGCCGGGCAAGACTGGAATGCATCATTGATTGCTGATGGTGAGGTCGTCGGATTCAAGGAAGGCAGGGTTCTTCCTTTTTCGCTGTTGCAAAAACGGCTTGGGAGAAAAAAGCCCCCTTCAGAGCTGCTTGACGAGATTCCAGTCGCGCTGATGGTTTTCGACATATTGCACCTTGAAGGTCGCACATTGATTGACGAGCCATTATCCGAACGAAAGGAAATTATTGAGAGTATTCCATGGCCCACCCCTTTGCATGCGGCGCCATTCATACTCATCGATGAACGTGTCCAGCTTGCACCGTTTTTTGAGCAAGCCGCACTGCGCCGGAATGAGGGCCTGATGCTGAAGGATGCCAGTTCGCTTTACTTTCCAGGCAAGCGTGGCATGAACTGGTTGAAATGGAAGAAGGCCCTCGCAACTCTCGATGTCGTTGTAACTGGCGTCGAATTCGGCCACGGCCGGCGGCGAGACGTCTTGTCCGATTTCACATTTGCTGTGCAACAGGACGGCGAACTCTTCAACATCGGAAAGGCATACTCCGGTCTGACTGACCGTGAGATTGCCGAACTTACGGATTACTTCAAGCGCCATACCGTTCAGGATTTCGGTAGATTTCGGCTTGTGGAGCCTCGTGTCGTGATTGAAGTCGCGTTTAACGGAATTCAGAAAAGCAGCCGGCACGAAAGCGGCTACGCACTCCGATTTCCAAGAATCATTCGCATTCGAAACGATAAGAGTGTTCAGGACATCGATACCCTGGAAAACGTAAAGAAGATTCACAACGAAGCGGGATGATAATGCATCGCGTCACAGGAGATGGCCCGCCGATCGTGTTTATTCATGGTGCGGCCGCGTCTGCACGTTTGTTCGGCGCGCAATTCCAGGCCTTCCGCAACCACGCCCGGTGCTATTTCATTAACCTTCCTGGGCATGGCGGCGTTCCTGCGCATTCAGACTTGAGTATCGAAGGTTACGCATCATTCCTTGGAGAGTTCCTGAATACCCTGAATGAACCTGCCGCCTTAGTCGGACACTCGATGGGCGGCGCGGTTGCGATTCTGACGGCTTTTCAGAATCCGGAGTTGGTGCGCGGTCTGGCGCTTACTGGCTCTGGCTGCCGCCTGCCGGTTTCAGATGAGCTGTTGAGCGCGCTCGAATACGATTACTCGAGGGCATTGGATCTCGTTGTGAGCGGGTCCTACACTAAACATGCGGACCCGCGCCTGCTTGAAAGGGCTCGCGCCGAGATTGTACAGACGCCTCCAGATGTTGTCCGGGCCGACTTCATCACCTGTAGTCGGTTTGATGGATGCGATAAGGCGTCCAAGATCAAGACTCCAACAGTGATCATTTGCGGAGAGCAAGACCTAATGACGCCTTTGCCTCTTTCCAAACATTTGAATGCGCTGATTTCTGGTTCGCGACTGATTATGATCCCGGGCGGCAGCCACATGGTCATGGTGGAGTTTGTCGATACGTTCGACGCCATCCTGATCGACGCGCATCTGAATTCCTGGTCCCGGCGCTCCGAAGTTTAGAAATCCTTCGAGAGCACCTGAGTCCCAGTGGTAATGCAGTTCTCCTTTGCGTTAAGATGCTACGTTACGCACGTAGTGCGCCGTTGACACTGTTGCATCGATGTGGTTGAATCCACGTCTTTGTGAATTAGCGCGCATCAACTCTTGTCCTCCCGAGATTCTTAAAAGTGGCAGACGAAAAGGATAACCAGCAGACTGGAAAGCCGGCTGAGCCGGAGAAACCGACACCTGCAGCCCAGGGTTCTGGAGAACCTAAGGCGGCTGCTCCCAAACCGCCTCCACCCCCCCCGGCAAAGCCTGCGGCGTCGCCTGGAGGGCATGCTGCCCCGCCTAAGCCCAAAGGGCCGGCGCCGGAACCGTGGTCGCATCCCCTTGTGGACGCTGTTAAGGAAAAGTTTGGGGATCAGTTTGTCAAAGCGTATAGCTTCCTCGGGCAGAACCAGATTGAAGTGAAAAAGGACCGAATCCTGGAGATCATGACGTTTCTCCGCGATAGCGAAATGTGCCTGTTCAATTACCTCGCCGATGAGACCGCTGTACATTGGCCGAAGGAAGAGAAGTTTGAGATCGTCTACATTCTGTATTCGTTTTCCAAGAACGAACACCTGCGTGTGAAAGCCCGAATCAAGGAATGGGAAGAGATCGATAGCGTCGTTCCCGTCTGGACGACTGCGGATTGGTTGGAGCGCGAGATTTATGACATGTTCGGAGTGCGCTACGTGAACCATCCGGATCTGACGCGGATCCTTCTACCGGACGAGTGGGAAGGTTATCCGTTGCGCAAGGACTACAACATTCGCCTACAGGACGTGGAGTGGGTGCGCAAGCACCTGGGAATCGATTCAGGTCAGAAGTATTACGTCGGAGAAGCACGACACGAAACCCCGGACTATTTGACGCCGAACGATTAACGAAGTCTTTCGCGCGGTGACGCGCAATTGAAGGAAATGTCCACAAAAGAAACATTATTCGATGCGAACGAGTTAACTGTCAGCATGGGGCCGCAGCACCCGTCGACACACGGGGTGCTTCAGGTGAAATTGAAGCTGGACGGTGAGCGGGTCATCGATCTGCGGTGCGTCATTGGCTATTTACATCGCGGTGTGGAGAAGCTGGGCGAAGCCCAGACCTATGGCCAGTTTGTTCCCACCTTGGACCGCATGGATTACATCGCAGCGGTATCTAACTGCGTTGGGTATTGCGAAACAGTAGAGAAGCTTCTTGGAGTGACGGTTCCGCCGCGGACGCAGTACATCCGAACAATCATGCTTGAGCTGAACAGGATCACCAGCCACTTGCTTTGGTTGGGAACGCATGCGCTCGATATCGGAGCAATGACTGTGTTTTTGTATGCGTTCCGCGAACGCGAAGAGATTCTAAAGATTTTTGAGAATTACTGCGGTGCGCGCCTGACGACTCATATGTTTCGCATCGGCGGATCGCAATACGAACTCTATGATGGGTTTCAGGATCAGGTCCGCACCTTCATCAAGGATTTTCCCAAGAAAGTTGACGAATACGAAACGCTGCTGACGGAAAACCGGATCTGGATCGGTAGAACCCGGGGCGTCGGCGTCATTTCTGGTAAAGATGCCATCGACCTTGGATTGACGGGCCCCTCCCTCCGAGGTTCGGGAGTGGAGTGGGATCTTCGAAAGGCCAAGCCCTACGCTGCCTACGCAGATATGCAGTTTGATATTCCGGTGGGGGATCAGGGTGATACGTACGATCGGTATATGGTGCGCATCGAAGAGATGCGGCAGTCTGCTCGGATCATCGGTCAGGCGGTGGACAAGATTCCAGATGGACCGATCATGGCCAAACTTTCGAAGATCATCAAGCCGCCAGTGGGAGATATCTACCACTCAATTGAATCGCCCAAGGGCGAACTTGGCTATTACATAGTGAGTGATGGCAGTACGAGCCCATATCGGGCGCGTGTGAGGCCGCCGTCATTCGTTAATCTGCAAGCGCTCCGCAAGATGGCCGTAGGCCATATGGTTGCCGATGTCGTCGCCATCATCGGAACTCTCGACATCGTTCTGGGCGAGATTGATAGATGAGTCAATTGTCGAGTGAGGACAGTGAATTCAGGACGCTAAGTCCGATCCGGGCGGGGCTCTTTCAGCGTTTCTGAGATTTGGTGTCCGGGAACTGGGATGTTTGTCTGACTATGGATTTTATAATCGATTACGTTCTGATCCCTTTCATCAAGATTCTCGTGGTGTTTCTTGCTCTTTCTGGCGTCATCGCCTATTTGACGCTGCTTGAGCGGAAAGTCATCGCCTTCATGCAGGTCCGGCTTGGGCCTATGCGCGTGGGACCTTATGGGTTGCTTCAGCCGATCGCTGACGGTTTGAAACTGATGCTGAAAGAGGACATCGTACCCGCTCGGGCCGATCGTTTGATTTTCACTCTTGCGCCTATCATCACACTGATACCCGCGTTTATCGTTTTCGCCGTCATCCCATTTGGCCCAACGATCAACATCATGGGCCGACAAATCGGCCTCTACATCACGGACCTGAACATTGGCGTTCTTTATGTGCTCGCGATCTCTTCAGTAGGCATTCTCGGCATCATTCTTGGCGGATGGGCTTCAAACAGCAAGTACCCATTGTTAGGTGCATTGCGCTCGGCGGCGCAAATGGTGAGCTACGAAGTCGCCCTCGGCTTCTCGATCATGGGAGTGCTGATGATTTCGGAAACGCTCAGCCTGGTGCAAATCGTGGAGGCCCAAAAGAGCAGCGGGTACTGGTATGTATTTCTTCAGCCTTTGGCGTTCTTCCTTTTCTTTATCTGTGGAGTTGCTGAGACTAACCGTGCGCCCTTCGACTTGCCTGAAGCGGAATCCGAACTCGTGGCAGGTTTTCACACGGAATACAGCGGATTTCGTTTCTCACTTTTCTTTCTGGCTGAATACGCGAGCATGATTGTGGTTTCTGCCATGGCTGTCACCCTTTTTTGGGGCGGCTGGCTGCGACCGTTTCCCAATGTGGCGGCGCTGGGATTTCTGGACCTCATTCCTCCCGTACTCTGGTTCGCGTTGAAGGTCCTGGTATTTCTGTATTTTTATCTCTGGTTCCGAGCAAGCTGGCCGCGTTATCGCTACGATCAACTGATGAAGGTGGGTTGGCAGTGGCTCCTTCCACTTGCGATGGCAAACGTTATCGTGACCGCGATTTTGGTCTTGGTTATGGGGAATTAGGCAATGAAAGTCAAACGTCCGGAACTGACCTTACTGAAGAGAATCTTTTTGGTCGACTTGATCAAGGGGCTTCTTCTGACGTTCGGATATCAACGTCCTTCGCGGAATTATGCGGAACAGTACCCGAAAGAGCGACCCAAGGTGGCGGAGCGTTTCCGTGGCGCCCCGCGGCTGAATTGCGATCCTGAGACCGGTGAGACGCTTTGCATTGCATGCAACCTTTGCGCCCTGGCGTGTCCTGAGCATTGCATTGAGGTCGGATGGGAACGAGATCCTGCCGGCAAGAAGGCGCTCACGACCTATACCTTTGATATTTCGCGCTGCATGTTTTGCGGTTTGTGCGAGGACGCTTGTCCGACGCCATGTCTGGAATTGACGCAAGATTTCGAACTTAGTCTGTACGGCCGCCGGGACATGAAATGGGATCGCAAGAAACTCGAGGCGGGTAATCAGCCGATCGTGTACACAAGGTAACACTTGATGACGCTTGAACAGATCCTTTTTTACGTTTTCGGAACCATCGCGATCGTTTCGTCGATCTTGCTCATTACCCGTCACAATGTGGTTCACAGTGCAATGTTCTTGGCTGCGACTCTTCTTTCCGTGGCCGGCATTTTTCTGACGTTGCACGCGGAATTCCTGGCAGGCGTCCAGGTGATCGTGTATGTCGGCGGGATTCTCGTCTTGTTTGTTTTCGTAATCATGCTCATTGCGGTTGAGCGTACCGCCTTTGAGCGTCAGTACAATCGCCAATGGACTATAGCCCTGATTACGTCCGGTATTTTGATTCTGGAAATCGGTTACGGAATTTACCGCGGCAAGGATTCATTTGTGCTTCCTGAGGCAGTTAGCGCACCGGCCAATGTTGCCGGTAATTCGCAATTGGTCGGCACGGCGCTCTACACGACTTACCTGTTGCCTTTTGAGATCGCTTCTATTCTTTTGCTGGTTGCGGTCGTAGGTGCTGTTGTTCTTGCAAAGCGGAAGACGGAAGCAGAGTAAACAGCGATTAGATAAAAATGGCTCCAACACATCACTATTTGCTACTCGGTGCAGCTTTGTTCACCATCGGCGTCATCGGTGTATTGACCCGTAGAAACATCATGATCATCTTGATGTCCATTGAATTGATGATGAACGCCGTGAACATTAACCTGATCGCTTTCTCCGGTCACCTGCAACAAGTTGGCGGCCAGGTTTTCGCGATTTTCGTTATTACGGTCGCGGCGGCTGAGGCCGCGGTCGGCCTCGGGATTGTGATTGCGATGTTTAAGAACAAAGAAACGATGAACATCAACGAAATCGACCTGATGAAGTGGTAAGCAGGACATGGATTTTCTAAATCTAATTTGGCTCATTCCGCTTTTTCCGGCCATCGGATTCACAATTAATGGGCTCTTTGGAAAAAGGCTTCCAAAGACTGCTGTGGCCGTTGTGGCCGCCGGTGCGGTTCTCGTCTCCTTTATTTTCGCGGCTGGTGCGGTCTATCAGTTGGCGCAGCACGGCCCGGAAGAACGGTCGCATACCGTAAAGGTGTACCAGTGGATTGATGCCGGTCCGGCCCGAATCGCGAATGGGGAAGTGGCGCGTTTCATCGCAGACTGGGGCTTCCTGCTCGATCCGCTTTCCTCGGTCATGGTCCTGGTTGTCACTGGCATTGGATTTCTGATTCACGTGTATTCAATCGGATACATGTACGAAGAGGATGGATTCTACCGATTCTTCGCTTACCTCAACCTGTTCATGTTTTCGATGCTCACACTCATTCTCGGGAACAACTACCTGATGATGTTCGTGGGTTGGGAAGGTGTCGGTCTGTGTTCATATCTTCTGATCGGATACTACTTCCTCAAGAAGAGCGCGGGCGATGCGGCGAAAAAAGCTTTTGTGGTGAACCGCGTGGGAGACTGGGGTTTTTCCATCGGAATCATGCTGATCTTCGCGACCTTCGGGACAATTGAATTCACGCAGGTGGGCGAAGCGGTGCGCGAGGGTGCAGCCGCAGGACACTTCCGCGTGAGCGACCCGTTGTTTATTGGAATCGCCCTGGCCTTGTTCGTTGGAGCGACGGGAAAATCGGCCCAAATTCCCCTATATGTCTGGTTGCCCGACGCGATGGAAGGTCCGACGCCTGTCAGCGCTCTGATCCACGCCGCCACAATGGTGACCGCGGGCGTTTACATGGTTTCGCGAAGCAATTTCATCTTTCAAATGGCGCCGGAAGCCCTAGCTGTCGTCGCAGTCATCGGAGCTCTCACAGCCCTTTTCGCGGCGTCGATCGGGCTGGTGCAAAACGACATCAAGCGTGTGCTCGCATATTCAACCGTCAGCCAGCTCGGCTATATGTTTTTAGCTCTAGGCGTCGGCGCCTTCGCCGCCGGCGTCTTTCATTTGATGACGCACGCGTTTTTCAAAGCTCTGTTGTTCTTGGGATCAGGGAGTGTGATTCACGCATTGCATCATGAGCAGGACATGCGAAACATGGGCGGTCTCAGGAGCAAGATTCCGATTACTTTCGCCACCATGGCTATCGGCACAATCGCCATCGCCGGCGCCCCTCCCCTGGCCGGATTTTTTTCGAAGGATGAAATCCTTTGGCGAGCTTTTTCCAGCGAGCACGGACATATCGTGTTGTGGGCTCTTGGCGTGATTGTGGCAGGCATGACGTCGTTCTACATGTTCCGTCTGTTGTTCATGACGTTCTTCGGCGAATACCGCGGCGGTCAGGCGCATCATCATGATGACCATACGGTTCAGCACGCGTCGCACGACGCCCACAATAAAGCGGGGGCGCATCACGGCGAACACCACGGAGCGCATGCGATCCACGAATCTCCTGCCGTCATGACATTTCCTTTGATAGCGCTGGCCGTAGGATCGGTTGTGGCGGGCTGGATCGGGCTCCCCGCCTGGCTCAGCTCAACGAACGTGTTTGAACATTGGCTTGAGCCGGTCTTTGAACCTGTCGTTCCAGTCACGGCTGAAGCCCATCACTATAGCCATGCTTTCGAAATGGGCCTGGCTGGCTTTTCCGTGCTGGTTGCATTTATCGGCTTTTTCCTGGCCTATACGACGTATTACAAGAAAAGCGACCGCGCCGAGCGTGTTTCGGCTCAATTCAAGGGTCTCTATCAGGCGTTGCTGAATAAATGGTACATCGACGAACTCTATGACGCGTTGTTTGTAAATCGCTCCAAAGACGCCGGAAGGACGCTATGGAGGTTTGATGCTAAGGTTGTTGACGGCGCGGTTAACGGTTCGGCCTGGGCGACTCTAAGGAGCGCCGTTGGGTCCAATTGGTGGGATCGTTGGATCGTTGATGGACTTGTCCGATTTATCGGCGGCTTTATCAAAACCTTAAGCTGGCCTGTTCGCCTCATTCAAACCGGCTATGTGCAGAATTATGCGCTGGTGATGATTCTGGGCGTTCTGGTTTTCATTGGTTACGTTCTGTGGGGAACTCCATAGGAGATTTCGAAGTTTGAACTTTTCCACTGCGAATCGACGGACCGAGCTGCGATTCGTGTGATTTGACTGGAGCCTGAAAAATGGACTTTTTCCGTCAACATATCCTGAGCATTGTCGCCTTCTGGCCGCTGGCCGGGATGATCGTTCTCCTTTTTTTGAACAAGGAGAACAAGCATCTGATTCGCCTATGGTCGAATATCGTCATCTTCAGCGGTTTCGTCGTGTCACTGCCTCTTTGGTTCTGGTTTGACTTCGAGAAATCCGATGAAATGCAATTTGTAGATCGATTCCAGTGGATCCAGACACTCGGCGCCCAGTATCACGTAGGCATCGATGGCGTTTCGCTGTTGCTGATCATGCTCACAACAGTGCTCGGACCACTTGCAATGCTTTCCTCATGGAGTGCAATCGAAATTCGCCTGAAGGAATACTACGCATTTCTGCTGATGCTTCAGACCGGCATGATCGGCGTCTTCATGTCGCTGGACTTCTTCCTTTTTTACGTGTTCTGGGAAGTCATGCTCGTGCCGATGTACTTTCTCATTGGTGTTTGGGGCGGACCGCGGAAGCTCTATGCAGCGATCAAATTTTTTCTCTACACCTTGGTGGGGTCGGTTCTCCTGCTATTGGGCATCCTGGCGCTGTATTTCATATATCCATCGATCGCGTCTGAACATCCTGAAGTTGCTCAGCAGTTCGGCCCAGGGAACACATTCAATGTTTTGGCATTTCATGCCATCGGCTCCTACCTGCCTTTCGACTTCCAATATTGGGTTTTCCTGGCATTTTTTGTGGGTTTTGCCATCAAGGTGCCGATGTTTCCATTCCATACCTGGTTGCCGGATGCACACGTGGAAGCGCCCACAGCGGGTTCAGTCATTCTGGCCGGCGTTCTCTTGAAAATGGGAACATACGGCTTCATACGCTTCAGCCTTCCCATATTGCCGGAAGGGACGAAATACTTTGTCCCGCTAATGATCACGCTTGCCGTAATCTCGATCATCTATGGCGCGCTGGTTGCCATGATGCAGCCGGACATGAAGAAATTGGTGGCGTATTCCTCTGTTAGCCACATGGGTTTCGTGATGCTCGGTATGTTCGCATTGAATCCGAACGGACTGAACGGCAGCATCATCCAGCAGATCAATCACGGAGTGTCGACCGGCGCTCTCTTTTTGATCGTCGGAATTATCTACGAGCGACGGCACACTCGTGAAATATCCCAGTTCGGCGGCCTATCCAGCGTGATGCCGATTTATGCGATCGTATTCCTCATCATGACGATGTCTTCAATAGGCTTGCCGCTTCTGAATGGGTTTATCGGCGAGTTTGCGATCATGATGGGCGCGCTGCAGGAGAATCTGTGGTGGGCGGTCGCTGGTGGTTCGGGAATTGTTCTCGGCGCCGCGTACATGTTGTGGCTCTATCAGCGCACGATGTTTGGAAAGATTGAGAATCCGGCGAATGAAAAACTGCTGGACATGAACCTTCGGGAACTGGTGACCCTGGTCCCGCTGATCATTCTGGCGTTTTGGATCGGCCTTTATCCAGCGCCTTTCTTCAAAGCGCTCGATAAGCCCGTGAACAAGATCGTCCAAAAAATCCGCCCTGACTTCTTCCAGCCCGCACCTCCACTGAACGCTCAGGTTGAGGGAGAAAAGCGCTAATGGAGCAGTTTTTTCAGATTCAGGACCTGGGAGCGATCGCGCCCGAATTGGAATTAGCTCTGTTTGGGATGATCCTGCTTGTGGCGGATCTGCTCATCGCAGAGAAGCGCAAGCTGGGAATCATAGCGCTTGTCGGCCTTGGATGTTCAGGGCTGTTTCTTTATCGACTAAACGGCGTCTCGGTTTCTGCATACGGTGGAATGCTTGTCGTTGACCCCTTTGCAGCCTTCTTCAAACTGATTTTTTTGATTGCGGCAGCCCTCACCATTGCGATTTCCCTGAAGTACCTGGACATCGAACGCGAACACCACGGGGAGTACTACGCACTGATGCTCTTTGCCACCATGGGAATGATGTTTATGGCGGGAGCGATGGATCTGGTCACGCTGTATATCGGTCTCGAGACGATGGCCATTTCCACCTATGTTCTAGTTGGATTTCTGCGGAGCAATCAACGCTCGAACGAAGCATCGTTAAAGTACTTCCTGCTGGGTGCGTTTTCTTCCGGAATTCTTCTATACGGCATGTCTCTGCTCTACGGCATTTCGGGCTCAACCAAATTTGTGGATATTGCGGAGGCGCTTTCGCAGAGATCACTGAGCGACCCCATTTCCTTGCTGGCGATGATGACGCTTGCGGCAGGTATGTTCTTCAAGATTGCCGCCGTTCCGTTCCACCAATGGACCCCGGATGCGTATGAAGGAGCTCCGACGTCGATTACGGCATACATGTCGGTGGCCGTGAAAGCAGCGTCGTTTGCGATGATGCTTCGAGTCTTCATGATTGCCATCTATCCGCTGCGCCCGCATTGGGTTCCAATCATGACCGCGGTGTGCGTTATGACGATGACTGTGGGCAACATCGCGGCGATAACGCAATCCAATGTGAAACGGCTGCTGGCTTATTCCTCAGTTTCGCACGCGGGTTACATTCTGATCGGATTTATAGCTGGTAACGAAACTGGATTGCTCGCTGTTCCGATGTATCTTCTGGTGTACACATTCACGAACATTGGAGTGTGGGCGATTATCGTCGGATTGCGAAGAAAGGACATCATCGGCGAGCATATCGACGATATGAGCGGCCTGTTCTTCCGTCATCCTGTGGCCGCCGTGCTGATGCTGATCTTCCTCTTGTCGCTCGCAGGCATTCCTCCGACGGCGGGTTTCATCGCAAAGTACTTCTTGTTCGCGGCCGCTATTGAGACTGGGCATAATCTCCTTGCGGTAGCCGCTGTTTTGAACGCTGCGATTTCTATCTACTTTTACCTGCGCATTGTGGTCGCGATGTTTATGCGAGATGCAACGGAGAAGACGGGCCTGACGTACTCACCGGGCCTTTTGACCGCCCTTACCATCGCGATCATTTTCACGATGTTCATCGGTATTTATCCGGATCCATTCATTAGCCTGGCGCGGGAAGCCGTGGTCCTCGGATTCTAGTAGCGAGGCTTACCTCTCCTGGCACGTCGGGAACCAGCACATTCTGGCTTCCCGCGGCTCTCAGCAAGACAAGCGCGGGGTAAGGACAAGACTTCAGCTACCGCTCATGGATAAGGTCTTACTTTCGAGGTATTAGGGACGGGGACAGAGGCGAGGAAGGGGGCGGCCCGCCCGCGGCCGCCACCCCGGACCTAAGTCGTGGCCTTCTTGATTTCGGAAAGCCTGATTGCGTTAACCTTCTTGTTGCCGACCTTAAACTGAACGAAACGGATGCCGCGGTTATCGTAAACGTACTCTGTTGCATTATCTTCCGCATTTTCTTCCGTTGATTGTTCCGGTCCCAGAATCTCGCGCATGTAATTCAAATCACCACTGCTAAGAAGCTTTTTGAGTTTTTCGTCAGTGACTTTCTTTGCGAAGTTTTCGTTGACCTCGATCTTCCGGACCTTACCGGTGTTCTTGAAGGTGTATACAAAAATACCGTTGTCCTGATAGACGGTCAGATAGTCTTCCAGCAATGTGCGGGTATTTTCCACGCTGCCCAGATTCTTTTCCACATTCCGAGTAACATCGCCCAGTTTCACTCCAAGGACACCGATGTTGCGGCTCGTCCAGTCCGGATGACTTGTAATATCATCCTTGGTTAACTCATAGATTGTTGGCGGTGGCTCCGCCGGCTTTGGAGGTTCGGCCGGTTCAGCCTCCTTTTCAGCCTGTTGGGGTTCGGGACTGCCGCATCCGGCTAAGGCCAAGATCACGATGCTTAGTAGAGCCAGCAACGTTACCCTGTTGAACATTGAGGTCCTCCTTAAAGATTCTTTTGAAGATAAGCTAAGGCAATGGTGCAGTGAAGTCTGTCTTTTAACGGCGGAAATTATATACCAACGTAAACCTGCATGAACAATAGAAAAGACGATCATCGCCGCTCGATGAGAGAACTTGGAGGTCTGTTGAGCGCTGGGATGGTGTTTCCGGTTTCCATCGGAATCGGATATGCACTTGGATACTATCTCGACCGCTGGCTGGGGACGAAATTTTTCACCATCGTCTTCCTTTTGTTCGGCATTGCTGCTGGTTTCGTCAGTTTTTTTCGAACAATTGCCGCGTTTGACCGCACGCAGTCCAACGGACCTTCCAAGACGAAAGAATGACGACTGACTCCGACTTGATGTTTGATCGCCGTCTGGATCGCACGACGGCAGTGTTGATTCTTTCGATTTCGCTTGGAATTCTTTTCCTCCATTCTGGCCGGGGGGCATTGAGCTTTGCAGCCGGTGGAATATTGTCCTTTATCAATTTTCGGTGGCTGAAGGGGGCTGTGGATTTCGCTGTGCGTTCGGTAGGAGAAGAAGCGAGTGGAAAGCGTATCGCCTTCCGGTACGCGGCGAGGTACGTTTTGATCGGCCTCTGCCTGTATGTTACGCTTCGCTATTCGGTTCTGGACACCGTGTTTGTCCTTTCCGGACTGCTCGTTTATGTCGGCGCAATGCTCCTTGAGGCGATTTTAGAAATCAGCAAAACTCTCATTCGAGATCAACGGAATGGAAGAACATAGACTTCTAATTGTCGAGTGGGTGAACCGCGTCCTTGGTCCGCCGATCACCTCACTTTTCGGAATCCATCCGGCTCCGGGACATGACGTCATTCCGATGCAGGTCATTATGGCCACGATCGTCTTGATCATCATGTTTGTGTTCTTCGGGGTTCTCAAGACAAGATTGTCGGTGGAGAACCCGGGCAAGCTTCAACAGGCTATGGAAGTTGCCGTTGAATTCCTTGATACTCAACTGGACGAGAACATTGGACACGAGGGCCGCAAATACCTTGCGATGATCGGAACCCTCGGTTTCTTCATCGTTTTTTCGAACCTCCTCGGATTGATTCCTGGGTTAGCTGCGCCCACGAGCAATATCAACGTACCTGCAGGTTGCGCGATTCTTGTCTTCCTCTATTACAACTTCCAGGGAATAAGGAAGCAGGGCGTCTTGCACTATCTCAAACACTTCGCCGGCCCAGTGTGGTGGCTGGCGCCGATCATGATCCCGATTGAACTCATAAGTCACCTCGCCAGGCCGTTCTCCTTGACGGTGCGTCTTTACGCAAACATTTTTGCCGAGGAAGCGTTGATTGTGGCCTTCTTCGGACTGATTCCGCTGATACTGCCTCTTCCTTTTATGGGCTATGCGATCTTCGGCGGATTTCTGCAAGCATTCATATTCATAACACTCTCGCAAGTTTATATTGCGGGCGCAGTAGCCACCGAAGAGCACTAAAATCAGCCGTTTGTGTGAGGCCGGGCTGTAAGAGGGATGACCGGCAACCACCTCCAGGCGGCGCTTCATAGCAAGGAGAGTCCAATGAGAAAACTGTTTACGGGTTTAATGTTGTCGTTCGCACTGCTCGCAATGGCTACACCGGTCCTGGCGCAAGCCGAAGGTGAGGCTTCAGCGGGCAATAATCAAATGTGGATTGCTATTACATCAGGTTTCGCGATGGCGATCGCATCGTCAATGTGCGGTCTTGCGCAGGGTAAAGCCATTGCAGCCGCTTGTGAGAGTCTGGCCAGAAATCCCGGCGCGGCGCCGGCCATCCGATTCGCACTGCTTTTGGGTCTGGTGCTTATCGAATCATTGGCTCTTTACACGCTGTTTATCATTCTTGTGAAGTTCTAATTCTCGGGGCGGCGGCCGGATCAAAGTCTTTCCGGCTGCCATTCCGTGTTCGCGAAACGAGATCAGATACTGTCTCTTCTGCGTATTCCTAAAGAAGCATCTCTATCTTCCTCAGGTCATCACGATAGCCCTGTGCGCGGCTCTTGAACAGCGCTCGAATGGCGGCGGATGCGTTACCGACCTAATCCATTGGCGCGATCGTGCTAACATCCTTAGCTGTTATGGTCATAGAAATACGTCTAAATGGGGAAACCCGGCAGATTCCAGAGCGGCTAAACATTGCACAATTGCTGGATCATTTTGACTTGCCTAAGGATCGCGTCGCTGTGGAGCGAAATCGGCGCATCATTCCCAAGCCTGACTGGGATGCCGTTGCGCTCGGGCCCGGCGACGAAGTTGAGGTTGTTCACTTTGTTGGTGGGGGCTCCGGAGAGGATGATTCGTTCGTCATTGCGGGACGCACGTTCAAGTCACGGCTTCTCGTTGGAACGGGAAAGTATCCTAGCCATCAGGTGATGGCTGAAGCGCATCAGCGGTCCGGCACGGAAATGGTGACAGTGGCCGTGCGCAGAGTCGATCTCAGTGCGCCGAAGAATGAGTCATTGCTGGGATACATTGATCGCGAAAAGATCATGATCCTGCCCAATACCGCAGCCTGTTACACCACAGACGAGGCAGTTCGAACGGCGAGATTGGGCCGGGAGGCGGGTCTTTCCAATTGGGTCAAGCTGGAAGTGATCGGCGATGAGAAGACATTGTTTCCGGATACGGCCTCGCTGATTGAAGCCACCAAGATTCTTGTCAAAGAAGGTTTCGTCGTCCTGCCCTATACGAACGACGACCTGATTGTTGCAAAGAGACTCATTGATGCCGGCGCTTCGGCGATAATGCCGCTCGGCGCGCCCATTGGATCGGGCATGGGAATTCAGAATGTCCCTGCGATGCGAATTTTGCGGGAGATGATCACTGAGGTGCCGCTCATCGTCGATGCAGGCGTCGGGACTGCTTCGGACGCAGCTATTGCGATGGAGCTAGGAGCCGATGGAGTTCTGATGAACACGGCTATAGCGGGCGCTAAAGATCCGGGCTCGATGGCCGAAGCCATGAAGCACGCGGTGCTTGCCGGCAGGTTGGCATATCGCGCCGGCCGGATTCAACGAAGGTTGTACGCCACTGCTTCGTCTCCGCTGGAAGGCAAGGTCTAGGCTTTGGAAATCGACGCCTCAAGCCGCCTCATCGCACGCCGTTCCGCGTTTTCTCCATCCACCCGCGAGTCATCGTAAGTGCGATTACGCGAGCGTCCAGTCTCAATGACCAATTGTCGATGTAATAGAAGTCATGACGGAGGCGCTCTTCAAGTGATGTGTAGCCTCGCCAGCCATGCACTTGTGCGTAACCAGTGAGACCTGGCCGGACGTCGTGTCTTCGAAGATAGCCACAGTGTTCTTTTCGGAACTCGCGCGTGAATTCAGGACGTTCCGGACGAGGACCCACGAGACTCATGTCTCCTTGGACGACGTTCCACA
Source organism: uncultured Solibacteraceae bacterium (assembly GCA_964541075.1). Taxonomy (GTDB): domain Bacteria; phylum Acidobacteriota; class Terriglobia; order 20CM-2-55-15; family 20CM-2-55-15; genus CAZIPZ01. Next base: position 52,684 of record CAZIPZ010000001.1, read on the forward strand.
GTTGCGGTAGCTCGTCCAGGCCGGTGCGTCGAAGGAAGGCGCCCACAGTAGTGCATCTTGGGTCATTTGGCACGGCCCAAATAGGCCCCAAGTCGCGTTCTGCTTCGTCATTCATAGTGCGGAATTTAATAATGGTAAAGTTGCGGCCGTCCAGACCTACCCGAATCTGCCTATAAAGGATCGGGCCCTTGCTCGAACTACGTACGACAACTGCGAGTACAGCAAATAATGGCGCGAGCGCAATCAGGGCTGACGCGGCTGCGGCAACGTCGAACCATCGCTTCAGCAAACCCGAAAGTCCGTAAACGGATTTATGCGGGCTGCAGTGCGGAGTTGACCTTCTCGTCGCCTCTGGTCTGCGCTTCGACAAACTTCTTAATTCGGTTTTCAAATGCTTCACGCGACAAACTCTCTACGCGATCGCGAATCCGTTGTTCAGACCACGTCATCGATTCGAATCTTTCAACCGCCCTTATCAAGTCGCCGGTATTCTGCTCCGAGAACAGAACACCACTGACGCCATCCTGAACGGTTTCAGACGAGCCTCCTGCTCCGTAGGCAATAACCGGGCAGCCGCACGCCTGTGCTTCCACTGTCACGATTCCAAAGTCTTCTCGAGCCGCAAAAATGAATCCTTTTGCAGTTCTGTATAGGCGGCGTAGCTCTTCGTCACTCACCCAACCTCGAATTTCCGCGGCCTCGCCGGCGAGGCTTCGCAGTTCCTTAAGCTGCGGCCCCGTTCCTGCAATGACCAGACGTCGTCCCATGCGGTTGAATGCTCTGACCACAAGGTCGAAACGTTTATAGGAAACAAGCGCTCCAACCGTGAGGTAGAAATCCTCACGCCGATTCTCCGGTAGCAGGGTGAAGAAGGTGGTGTCAACAGGAGGCGGTATAACCTCAGCATTCCGCCCATAGTATTCATGAATCCGTTCGCGTACAAACTTCGAATTGGCGATGAAGTGATCCACACGCTGTGCGGCTGCGCAGTCCCACTCCTGAAGCCGAGTGCGCAGCATAGCGAGGCCCGCGCGTTGGGCCGAATTCATCGCGTAGTCGTCATCCGCATCCCAAACGTAACGCATCGGAGTATGGCAGTAGCAGATGTGAAGAGCGCCGGGCGCGCACCCCGCTTTTGCGACGGCATGACTTGAGCTGAAGACCAGATCGAAACCGGATAGATTCCACGATTCTACCGCTGAGGGAAATAAGGGAAGCATTGTTCTGTAGTGCCTATAGATGCCAGGCACACGGTCCAGCCATGATGTGATGATTCGCCTGGATTCAATTTCGGATGAAACCTTCCCGCGTTCATGAAACAGCGTGAAAATGGGTGCGTCTGGGAACAAGCGGAGCAAGCTGAGGAGAACCTTTTCTCCTCCTCTCATGCCATTCAACCAATCGTGGATCAGGGCAACCTTCATCTAATGCCAGATCTGCTTTCTGGGGGGAGCGCCGTCATCGTGGGGCGCGACATATATAATTCGGGTGGCGGGACTATAACACAAGCTGCCACCCGGATATGAAGTTAAGTATGGACGCTCGTGCGATGAAAGTCGTCGGATGCCTCGTTATCATGGGGCTGTTGTTGTTCGGCGCCTCGTTTAACGATCCATTCCACTTTGACGACGTTCTCATTTTGAATGACAGCAATGTGACCAACCCCAGTCAATGGCATCATTTTCTAAATCCTCTTCATTTGAGGCAGCTCACCTTCTTTACGTTCTATCTGAATTACACACTGGGCGGTGATAGCCCCAGTCTCTACCATGTGGTGAACGTTGCTGTGCATATCGCGAATGCTGTACTGCTGTTTTGGCTGGTCTTACGCTTTCAACAAATGAGTGCATCGAATCGGACTGATTTTCTGGGGCAGGACCAGCTGCAGAATTCGTTGGAAACGGAGAGTAGGGATCAATTGTGGCTTGCGGCGGCAGTCGCCGGTGTCTTTCTGATCCATCCGGTGCAGACAGAGCCGGTGCTCTACATTTATCAACGATCCGTACTCCTGGCGTGTTTTTTCTCATTGTCGGCTTTTCACGCGCTGCTGGACCGACGTTGGTATCTGGCGTCAGCTCTGTTCTTTTTTGCTTTTGAAAGCAAGGAGTCGGCCGTGGCTGCACTGCTGGTGCTGGCGCTTATTGCCGGAGGACGGCTCAGGAAGCCTTTTCTGGTTGCAGCGGCACTGTTGTCCGTGGCGGCTCTTGGTGTTCTGCTGTATCAGAACGAGACGACGGTCGGTCTGGGAGCTGTCAAACAAATCAGCTCAACGGATTACTTTTGGGCTCAAACGCGTGTGGCGTATACGTACATGCGTCTGTTGGTGTTCCCGTATCCCCAGTCATTGGAGTATGAATTTCCACAAAGATCTTCTCTTCTGCCTCTTTTGGGTCTCATTGCGATCGGAGGCGGGGGCTGGCTGCTGTCACGCCTACAGTCCTGGCGCATCCAAGGATTGGCTGTGCTTTCCTTTTTTTTGCTGCTCGCTCCCACATCGAGTGTCATACCCAGCGCCGACCCGGCGTTTGAGCATCGTCTTTACCTGCCTATGCTTGCATTTTCGGTATTTATCGGGACACTTTTTGCCAAGCTTCCGCACCGCACAACGGTGAGTGTGCTTGTGGCCTGTGTCCTCATGCTTGTGACGGTTAACCGAGAGAACGTGTGGGCGTCGGACATAGCGCTCTGGGAGGATGCGAGCGTCCATGCGCCCGGAAAAGCGCGCGTGTGGACGAATCTGGGCGGCGCTTATTTGACCGTTGATGTCAGCAAGTCGCGTGAGGCATTCCTTCGAGCGTTGGAGATCGAGCCTAACTTCACTGAAGCTTTATACAACTTGGGCGCAATCGAGCAGGGAAGGTCAAACTGGAGCGCAGCGATTTCATTTTATGAGCGCACAATCATGACGAAAGCGGATTATTGGCCCGCATGGAATAACCTCGGAAACGTTTTGTTTGCTATCGACCAGCGCGATCGCGCATTGGACTGTTTTGAACGCACTTTGAGCTTGAATAGGGACTATTGGCCAGCGCAATATAACATCGCTGTCGTTCATTACATGGCCAGCCGCTACGATAAAGTTATTCCGAGACTGAAGGTGGTTTTGGATTGGCGGCCGGACTTCCAGGATGCGCGGCGCCTGCTTGCAACATCTCTCACCCAGGCAGGATTTAGGAGCGCCGCGGAGGAACAGTGGAGGACCTTGGGTGAGATCGCCGCGGCAGAATCTCGGCAGACCCCCACGATGATTTTGGCGCCTACTCGACCTTGAGACCGGTTCGGTTTGTCAGAGTTGAAGAGGAGAAGCTGAATGAAGCGCACATTGTTGATATTGATCTGGGTTTTCTCCGCGTCCCTAGGCGCTAGCGCTCAAACCACATTCTATTTTCCGCAAATCGCCGACGGAACATTCACGGGCGGCTTTTGGAAAACCACGATCTTCATCACGAACCCAGCTGCGACGGGTGCTTCGCTGGCGAGTGGTTCAATCACATTCACAAAATCCGACGGGACTGTTTTCAATGTAGCATTCGTCGATAGCAACGGGGCGGCTGCGGGCAGTGGGAATGTGATCCCGTTCCAGCTTGCGGGAGGGCAAACAAGGAAGTACGTATCGACGGCGTCCACAGGACTGAACGTCGGTTTCGCGACAGTCAGTTCTTCCGCGGTTGTAACGGGAACAGCTGTTTTTTCTCAATTTGGTTCGGCAGGAAATCTGATCAGTGAGGCCGGTGTTCCGTCGGCCGGCGCAGTCACGCGCCAGGCAATATTTGTAGATACGCTCGGCGGATTCAGGACTGGCGTTGCTTATGCGAATCCAAACGCCGCTGGCGCCAACATCTCATTGCAACTGCTCAGCACCGAAGGTGTCGCGGTTGTGCCTTCAACCACGCGAACGCTTTTGGGGAACCAGCACACTGCGGCGTTCGTTCACGAGTTATTTCCGAGCGCTCCTGCTTTCACCGGTACGATGCAAATTACCAGCAACGCTCCTTTAACCGCAGTAGCGCTGAGATTCGATCCATCATTTACGCTCTTCACCACTTTGCCCCCAATAACCATAGCTTCGCTGGTTCTCCCAGCGATGCAATGGTTTGAGCATCGTCCCTGGTTAACGCCATTCACTACGTTGGCGAGACTCATGGGGAGCCTGCAGTTCACCCTCTAAACATGCGGGTTCATCCGTCCTCGGGCGATCGCGTCCGAGGATGGATTGTTTCTCTTTCTGCCACTTCTTAGGAATCCGGATTCCTATTTACGCGGTCCCGCCGCCCCAAAACCCCAGACTTTGTCGCTGGAATCTTCCGTGCTAGTGAACTCAAGTCACAACGGAGGATAAGTTTATGAACCGGCTTCTTTTTTCAATGTGCCTTATTCTTGCCGTCAGCGCGGTTGGTTCGGCGCAACAATTCACGTATTACTACCCGCATGTAACGGCTGGAACCTTTGTTGGAGGATTTTGGCAAACCACGATTTTCCTTACGAATCCAAATCCGCCCGGGACTCCGGCAGCCAGCGGAGCAGTTGTTTTCACGAGATCCGATGGCGGACCGTACGCCATTACCTTTCACGATGATGTGAATCGTCCTGCAGGAAGCGGCAACACGATACCTTTTCAGTTGGGGCCAGGTGAAACGCGCAAGTATGTGTCGGTCGCCAATGAGCCACTTTCCACGGGATTCGCAACGGTGACAGCGAATAGTTCAATTCTCGGAACTGCGATGTTCACACAATTCGATTCCTTTGGAAGAATGATCGGCGAGGCCGGGGTGCCTGCTGCAATTCCCCTGGGACGCCAAGCGATTTTTGTCGATACCACGAGCCAGTTCAAGACAGGTCTGGCCATTGCGAATCCTAACAATGCGCCGCTCCATATCACCTTTCAGCTCATGAATACGGTTGGGCAAATGATTCTCACAACAACGCGTGAACTGCCGCCAAACCAGCATTTTTCAATTTTTGTTCATGAACTGTTTCCTGGCGCGCCGCCAATGGTTGGACGCCTGCAGTTTTACTGCACGAATCCGATGGTATCCGTCGCATTGAGATTTGATCCGACCTTCACGCTATTTACCACTATGCCGCCCGTTGCAATTGCGGGATTGATTAAGATGGAAGCGCAGCCCGCGAATCTTGAGCGCCGCAGGATGGTGATCGATAGGGCCTAAAGCGATCTTATCCCCGAGTCCCGGGCGAATAGCGTTAAGGGAGGACTGAAGTTCGGTTGACTAAGTTCGCTTACGAACGCGCGAGACGATTCGACCGCCGGATCTCAACAGCATAGTCTCTAATCGCGTGCTGAGCCGCTCCGCGGCTCTTGAAAAAGACGTAACGAAACCTCAATACGTCGAGAGGTAACGCTCGATTTCCCACGGATGCACTTGTGCGATGTAGGTTCCCCACTCGGTGCGCTTGGCTTCGATAAAGTGGGAGAAGATCTGTTCGCCGAGCGCTTCTCGTACAACGTCATCCTTCTTGAGTCCTTCGTACGCCTCACGAAGATCGCCTGGCAGTCCATCAATCCGATAATGACGCCGCTCCCGGTGGCTCATCTTTTGGACGTTCTTTGTAATCGACGGTCCGGGATCAATCTTTTCTCTGATGCCAGCCAGACCTGCAGCCAATATGGCAGCTAGTGCAAGATAAGGATTGCATGAGGGATCAGGCATGCGTAACTCGACCCTTGTGTTTGCGCCGCGGCCTGCAGGCACTCGCACAAGAGGTTCACGATTCTGCTCGGACCAAACCACATTGGTCGGTGCATCGTAGCCGGGAACGAGACGCTTATAGGAGTTCACAAGAGGATTCGTGATCACACAGAAGCCGCGGGCGTGGCGGAGCATCCCGCCAATGAAAAATAGCGCGGTTCGACTGAGTTGGTAATCTCCCGCCGGATCGTAGAAGGCGTTCCGTCCATCTTTGAAGAGCGATAGATGGGTATGCATACCTGACCCCGCCCGGCCGTACAGAGGCTTCGGCATGAAGGTGGCGTGAAGTCCATGTCTCATCGCAATGTAGCGGGCGATGAAGCGGAATGTTCCGACATTGTCGGCGGTCGCGAGAGCATCGTTGTGCTTCAGATCGATTTCATGCTGCCCGGGCGCAAGTTCGTGGTGCGCCGCCTCGACTTCGATCCCCATGCCTTCCATTACATTGATGATGTCTCGTCTCGCCTCCTCTCCCTTGTCCACAGGCGTCATATCAAAGTAGCTGCCATAGTCGTGGGTCTCGGTGGTCGCGTCGCCACTGGGTCTCTTCAAAAAAAGAAAAAACTCGATTTCTGGACCGACTTGAAGTGTGTATCCCATGGATCGAGCTTTATCGATCATGCGTTGGAGCGTCAGGCGCGGGCAGCCTTCAAACGGCGTGTTATCAGGGTTGAAGACATCACAAATGAGGCGGCCGATGACTTCCCCGCTGCGGCTCCAAGGAAGGATGCGGAAGGTTTCTGGGTCCGGTTTCAGTAGTTTGTCAGTCTCTTCGAGTCGAGTGAAGCCCTCAATCGAGGACCCGTCGAAGATGACCTGCCCTCTGAGCGCCTTGTCAAACTGGTCGGTTGGCACTTCAACGTTTTTTATCATGCCTAGAATGTCCGTGAACTGGAGTCTTAAGAACTTGACTCGCTCGCTCCGCGCAAGTTCGAGCACTTGTTCGATGGTCATAGTGAGGGTTCACTCCACGGGCGGATGTGGCCAGCCAACGGGAAGGCGAAAAGTAAATGGCATGATAACATACGACCCATGACCACTCGTGAGGACTTGAAGCGTTACCTGGACGCGAGGCGAGCGAGGTTTCTCGAAGCTCCCATTCAAGAGCCTGTCGAACGTCACATAAGCGACAAAATCGACGAAATTCTCCGCAGCATCTGGGGCGACCGGACGCCTCCTGTGCCCTTTGCGCTATTGGCTATAGGCGGTTACGGGCGAGGCACAATGCATCCGCATTCCGATGTCGACCTGCTCTTCTTCTTTGAAGATGTGATCGAGGAAGATGTGGTCAAAACGTTACTTCACCCTCTGTGGGATTTGCCTCTCAAGGTCGGGCACCAGGTTCGCCATGCCGCCGATTTCGCGGCCTTCGATGAGGGGCACATGGAATCCTACACCGCATTCCTCGATTCTCGATTTCTGCTGGGCGATCCTAAAATCGGTGATGAATTCTCCAGGGACATTCTTCCGAAGTTCATTCGGCGGAGCCGTGACCGGTTCCTGCGCGGATTGCTTCGAATGAAGGCGAATCGATACAACGAGTTTGGCCAAACGATCTTTCAGCTTGAGCCCGATCTAAAAGAAGCTCCCGGCGGCTTGCGTGACGCTCACTGGTCGGACTGGGCTCGAAAAGGGATCGGAGAGAATCTCGATGATCCTTTCTCTTACGAAATCGTGCAGTTTCATCACTGCCTCCGCAATTTTCTCCACTTTCAATCCAATCGCAACTTCAATGTGCTTTCGTATGAGTTCCAGGAACAGATCGCCGAGAAGCTCGGTTATAAGGATTCCGTTCACGGCGAGTCCGCCGAGACCTTGATGCGAGATTACTTTCTGAAGGCCAATGAGGTTGCGAGGATGGCTACGCATTGGGAAGAGGCTATTACCGGCAGTCCTAATCGCATTAGTATTCCGTCGGATTTCTCGGAACCGTTGGACATGATCAAAGCTTTCGCCGAGGCGCATCGAAAGAAGGCCAAACTGGATTTGCCGACGCTTAACACTATTCGGCGCCGGCTCGAATCCACAGATGGCGCCCTTTCGTATAACCCACGAGCCGGTCAGGCCATCCTCGAAATGATGAAGGACCGGCAGGGCATATACGAAACACTGCTGGCGATGCACGAAGTGGGGTTGCTCGGAAAGGTGTTTCCGGAGTTTGAGGAAATCCGGTGCCGGGTGATCCGCGATTTCTTCCATAAATACACGGTGGATGAGCACTCGCTCATCGCCATACGAAACATTGAAGAATTGCCTCCCGGACACAGATTCTGCAACATCCTGAGTGAACTGGAGCACCCTGAACTGCTTTTTCTTGCGCTACTTCTTCACGACATCGGTAAGGCTCATCGCCATGACGAACGCAACCACGTCCATCCGAGCACTGAAGGTGTGAAGCTGATTCTGGAGAAGCTTGGGCTGCCAGAGGAGCAAAGAGAAAAGGTCGTGGCGGCGGTCAAGAATCACTTGGAAATGTCGAAGATTATCCTTCGCCGGGATTTCAGTGATGAGCATGTCGTGCATCAGTTTGCAGACATTGTCGGAAATGTGGATGACTTACGAATGCTGTGTCTTTTGACCTATGCCGACATGAAAGCGGTGAATAACGAAGTCTGTACTCCGTGGAGGCAGGATCTGTTATGGCAGTTATATATCGAAACGTACAACCGCCTGATGTTAGGGCTTGGCGACGAGCAGTATAATCAGCAGCCAGACTTTGAAATCGAGATTGAGGCCATCGCCGCTCTCCTTCCAAGGGGGACTGCCGCCCAGGATATCCGTAATTTCTTGGACGGTTTTCCGCGACAATACCTGAGGCACACACCCAAGTCCCAAATTGCTGAGCACTTTCTCCTCTCGCGCAAGCTGGCTACTCAACCTGTGGTCGTGAATCTGAATTACAGTGGCACGATCTACGAATTGCTGGTCATGACTGAAGACCGTCCCTTTCTCTTTTCAAAGATCACGGGCGTGCTTTCATATTTTGGAATGAATATCGTTCGGGGTCAGGCGTTTTCCAATCGGCGAGGGGCGATTTTCGACCTGATTGCCTTTGAGGATACGGATCGCTACTTCAAGAAGAATCCGTCGGAAGTCGAGCGGTTTTCAAAGGTGCTTGTTGACGTAATCGCTGGGAAGGTGCAGTTGAACGATCTGCTGCGAGGAAAACTCCAAAGCGTCCTCTTCAAGCCGAGGAAGGGCGCCTCTACAGCCACTATCCATTTTGACGACGAGTTTTCGCGGCGTGGTTCGATCCTCGAAATCAACGCCTCTGACGAATTCGGCCTGCTCTATCGGATCGCAACCGTGATTTCATCTCATGGCTGCAACATCGAAACAGCTTTAATTACTACTGAAGGCCACCGCGCCATCGATGTCTTTTATTTGACGCGCGAGGGACACAGATTGACGCCCGAACTTGAGGAACAGGTCAAGCGTGACCTCGGGGCAGTACTACTCCAGAACTGAATTTGGCGCCCATCGCCTTGGTTTCATGTCCATTTGAACCCAGCAGCGCATGAGCAATCCCAAGGAAAAGGATGCTGAGTACAGCTGCTGCCGTTATCGCCACCATGATCACGCCAATCCGGATAGCAAAGTCCCTCATAGATCCACCTTCCGTTTTGTACAATGCACGCTGACATCCAAATTAGACGGTCAGCGATCAATATGTAGGCGAGAAAAAGGAAGAAATTCTGATCGAAGGATCGGGTGTCACGAGAAGCAAAGCCTTCGTCCTGGGTTTGGGGTTCGCTGGTGGACTTTCGCTACCTCTCTAGCTCGCGCGAGTGACGCTATTCCTCGGCATCGTCGGGTGAATGATCTTCACCCTTTTTCGTCGCGGAAAGCGGCTGATTGCCTATTCTCTCCTCGACAAAGTAGCCGGGGTGGTACGCACCTTTCTTCAAGTTCAATTCCCGACAGTATCGTTTAGCCTCCTCCATCGTCTTGAACTGCGCAGGAACAGGCATGCGACCGAAGCCGCTAATTTCCTTAGGTTGTTTCGAAAGCACCCAAAATGATCTCTTGTTAGCCACGCACCCTCACCTTCACGAGCATTAATCGTACGAAGTGTAACATCCCTTCAGGTTTGGGGGTAAAAACGTCCAGTATTGTGAAGTCCGATCACCTCTTCAAAGATGCGGTGGACTTCGTTCGTGTAATGTTGATAGTCCCTCAAAAAAAGGTCTACTCCGAGGTCCTCTGCTTTGTCGGTATAGCCCAGCCTGCGAGCGCAGATCATCAAGTCTTCACGGTTTCGAGGAAGCAAGTGCGTTTGCGCATCGTCGACCATCTGAAGCTTGTTTTCGACATCTCTCAGAAAAACGTATGCTTGGGTCAAAGTGGCGCATTCTTCAGCGGAAATGAGCGCCCGCTCACACAATTCCGACAGGGCTTTCAGCGTGTTGCGCTGCGACAGTTGCGGGTATCGGCCGCCGTGGCAGACTTGAAGGGATTGGGTGACAAGTTCGACCTCTCGAATTCCACCCCTGCCCAATTTAACGTTCCTGGCGCCCTGCCGGCGAATGGTCATCTGACGATCGACCTTCCGTTTCATTGCACGGATATCATCGAGCGCCTTGAGATCAAATGGCGGATCGTAGACGAAAGGGCGAGCCATGGCGAGGAAGCGCTTCGCAAGTCCACAGTTTCCAGCGACCGGCCACGCTTTCAGCAAGGCGAGGCGTTCCCATGTTCCCAGCCGCGACGCGTAGTATCGTTCAAAGGATTCGATCGTGTCCGCGATATTGCCGGCCGCCCCCTCCGGGCGCAATCGTAAATCGACGCGGTAAACATAGCCTTCCTCGGTGAAATCGCTTAAACCAATCGTGATTTTCTGGCAGAGCCGGTGAAAATAATCCGGCGCCGACATTGTTTCGTGCGACGTGTCACTGGGGTTATCCGTACTGGGTTCCACCTGGTTGGCGGCATACAGATAAATCAAATCGACGTCTGAGCTGAAATTCAGTTCGCCGCCGCCAAGCTTGCCCATAGCCAGTATTGAGAAGCCGCGAAACGATTTTTTCGAAATCTGGTGCTCCTTCTTAAGTGAGGTGGAGCAGATCCAATAAGTTGCCGAAATCAATACCTCGGCCAGTGTGGACAACGCCGACAACGTTTCTTCCACCGAGCACATACGTAACAGATCCCGCACGCCGATCTGCAGCATCTCTCGACGTTTCAGCACTCGCAGGTAGTTAAGTTGCTGTTTCTCATCCGCAAGAACCTTCAGCGTGCGCACGAGTTCGCGCTGAATGTCCCGTTTGGTGCGGCCCTTGTGCAAAATTTGAGGATCGGTGACCCAGTAGAAGTGGTGGGGATCTCGTATCAATATTTCTGCCATGTAGGGACTTCCGCCCAAGGTTCGTGTGAGGATTTCAAGAGTCGGCGGAGAATCTTTGAAGTAGGAAAAAAGGCGCGTTTTATTTAGGGCGGCCGTTGCGAATCTCTCGAAGTACGTAAGCGCTTGATCAGGATCCGCCGATTGCGAAACGCATACCAATAGTTCCTCTATGACGTCCGCCAGTAGTTGACGTTCTGACGGATCAGTCGCCGTCGCCTGCAGATTCCTGTCCGCCTTCACAGGATCCTTCAGCCCGTATGGACGGAGAAGTTCGGCCACATGCTTCGGTTCCAGACGCGGGGCAAGCAGCAGATCCTTGATGTTCGGTGGCGACATGCTGCTTGTAAGATAAATCGGGTTGCGGAATTAATCGACCCTCTCAATATCTTCAGGTCCCACCTCGTCCTGTCAGAACTGCTGTTGACGGGAGGAGGCAGCACCATCTGGTACGATTGAGGTGTGCTTTCTACGGATCTGAAACACGCGATAGAATCCCTTTGTCCTGACATCGACCATGCGATGATTCAAGACTTCTTTGCCCGGATGGGTGAAGATTACTTCGCGACGTTCTCGCCTGAAGAAATCGCCAGTCATATCCGAATGTCTGCACTGCTCGATCGCAAACATACGCTGCAAGTCCGTGTGACGCAACGTTCATCCGGTCCTGGCGAGTTCGAAATTGTGATCGTCGGTTTCGACTATCTTGCCGAGTTTTCGATCTTTTGCGGGCTGCTGTCGGCCTTTGGCCTCGACATTCGCGCGGGCAACATCTACTCGTTTGGAAGCCGTGGAGCGGTAGAAGAAAAGCCTTTGCCAACGGAGGGACGGCGCCCACCACTAGCGAGAGTAGCGCGTTTGATGCCGCGGAAAGTCGTGGATGTCTTTAACGTGGCAATCAAGCCAGGAGTGAGCTTTGACGAGGCGAAACAAGGCGAATTTGAGCAAGAGCTCCTGCATCATGCTCGGCTCCTCGCAGCAGGCTCGCTCGATCAAGCGCGGGAACGACTTCATCGTTTTCTCACCGAACGCATCGAAACAATGAACGAACGCCTCAGCGGTTTGCTTTCGGCTGTTGAAATTGATTTCGACAATGAGCGAACCCCGGAGTGGACTGTTATGAGCATTCGCGCGGCGGACTCGTTCGCGTTTCTCTATGCCATCTCCAACGCGCTGGCCATGAGGGGCGTTTACATTCACAAAGTCAAAATTGGCAGCATCGGTGAACGTGTAGAGGACGAATTTTTTATTGCCGACCGTTCTGGACGGAAAATCGTCGACCCGCGCGAACAGGACAGACTGCATACGGCTGTGCGCGCCATCAAGGAATTTACGGGCTATTTGCCTGAAGCTCCCGACCCGGCCAAAGCGATGCGCCACTTCGACCAGTTGTTGGACAAGCTTGCTGAAGAAGAATTTCCGGAGCGCACTCTATCGTTCCTCGCCGAAAGGGAGGGCATGAATATCCTCGCGCACCTCTTAGGATCGAGTGACTACCTGTGGGACGACTTTCTGGGTGTTCGCTTCGCAGAACTCATTCCCGTACTCACCGATATCGCCAATACAGGATTGCCAGCGAGAGACTCGCTTCAGCGCAACCTAGTCAAAACCCTCCGGGCTGCCAGTACGTTCGAAGAGAAAAAGAAAGTGCTGAACCGGTTCAAGGATGAACAGGTGTTCGTGATCGATGTCCAACGTGTACTCGAGAAAGCGAACCTGATGGAGTTTTCTCAGGCTTTAACGGATCTTGCTGAGGTGGTCGTTGATGAGGCGGTGAGGGTTTCTCATGACCGTCTTGCTGTGCAACGGGGCCGACCTTTGCTTGAAGACCGGCGGGCATTGCCATTCGCGGTCTGTGCTTTAGGCAAATTCGGCGGGTGTGAAATGGGCTATGCCTCGGATCTCGAGCTGTTATTTGTTCATGAAGGGGCCGGAAACGGGGAATTTTTCGAGTCTGTTGCGCTTCAGGTCAATGATTTCGTCGAAACCCGCCCCAAAGGGATCTTTCACATTGACCTTCGCCTTCGACCTTACGGCGAGAAAGGCTCCGCTTCCACATCCTTCGATCAGTTTATTCGTTATTACAGCCAGGGCGGTCCGGCAGCGCCTTTCGAGCGGCAAGCGCTCATCAAACTGAGATGGATTGCCGGCAATGAAGACCTGGGCCGCCGGATCCAAGCCCATCGCGATACTTTTACATACAGCGGCGCGCCCTGGGATTGGGAAAACGCGCTGCACTTGCGTCGCAGACAGATGAAGGAGTTGGTGAAGCAAGGAACAACAAACGTGAAATACAGCGCCGGTGGAATTGTCGAGATCGAGTACGCGGTGCAATACCTACAAATTCTTCATGGCAAAGATAACCCGGAGCTTCGAGTCACCGGAACGTTGGAGGCGCTGAATCAGCTGTATCGCCTGGAACTAGTCACCCTTGCGGAATATGAATTATGGAATACCGCATACCTTTTCTTCCGGAATCTAATTGATGCGCTTCGGATCGTACGCGGTGACGCGACAGATCTCGTCCTGCCGGAAGAGACTTCGGAAGAGTTCAAGGCGCTGGGACGGCGGCTGGGTTATCGCGGAAGAGACCGTAAGAAGGAAGCGGCGTTGCTGGCGTCGGATGTTCAGTCATGGATGGAGAAAGTTCACGATCACTTTATAGATCGATTTGAAACATTGCACCCGTAGAGCAAGACAATAAGAAGGGGCGGCCGGTAAGCGGCCGCCCCTTTCTTGAACTGACCGAAGACTAGAGACTGTAATACATGTCGAACTCGACGGGATGGGTTGTCATCCGGAAACGCGTGACTTCTTCCATCTTAAGGTCGATATACGCGTCGATCATATCGTCGCTGAATACGCCGCCCTTGGTCAGGAATGCTCGATCCTTGTCCAAAGCGGAGAGAGCTTCATCAAGCGATGCACAGGGATGTGGAACGTCCTTCGCCTCTTCCGGAGCGAGGTCGTAGAGGTTTTTGTCGATCGGATCACCAGGATGGATCTTGTTCTGCACTCCGTCCAAGCCCGCCATCATCATTGCCGCAAATCCAAGGTATGGATTGCAGCTCGGATCGGGGAAGCGCACTTCAATCCGGCGCGCCTTCGCGCTGGTGACCAAAGGAACCCGCACCGCCGCTGAACGGTTCCGAGCAGAATAGGCAAGGTTGATCGGGGCCTCGAAGCCGGGAACCAGCCGTTTGTACGAGTTCGTTCCGGGGTTGGTAAGCGCGTTCAGTGACTTCGCGTGTTTGATGATTCCGCCGATGTAGTAAATTGCGAATTCGGAGAGACCCGCATAGCCTTCGCCTGCGAAAAGATTCTGTTCACCTTTCCATATCGATTGATGGACGTGCATTCCCGAACCGTTGTCGCCGACGATGGGTTTAGGCATGAAAGTGGCAGTTTTTCCATATCTGGCGGCAACGTTGTGCACGGCGTACTTTAATCTCAAGAGCCAGTCCGCGCGCTGGACCAACGGCGCAAACTTTGTTCCGATTTCATTCTGACCAGCCGTCGCGACTTCATGGTGATGCACTTCGACGACGACCCCCATCTGTTCCAGGGCCAGACAGATTGCGGACCTAATATTCTGCAACGAGTCCACTGGCGGCACCGGGAAATAGCCGCCCTTCACTGCCGGCCGGTGCCCCTTGTTGCCTTTTTCGAACCTCTCACCAGTCGACCATGCCGCTTCTTCGGAAAAGATCTTGTAAGAGGACCCGGACATGTCCACAGACCATTCAACCGCATCGAAAATGAAAAACTCCGGTTCCGGCCCGAAGTATGCAGTGTCACCCAAACCAGTGGATTTCAGATAGGCGTCTGCGCGCTTCGCTATCGAACGAGGATCCCGATCGTAGCCTTTCATGTCGGACGGCTCAATTACGTCGCACGTGATTGCAAGCGTAGTCTGATCCAGAAATGGATCGATAAAGGAAGAAGCAGGATCAGGAAGAAGAAGCATGTCCGATGCTTGAATGCCCTTCCATCCGGCGATGGAGGAGCCGTCAAAGAAGTGGCCCGATTCGAATTTTTCGGGACCGAAGGATTTGACCGGAACGCTGACATGCTGTTCCTTGCCCCGCGTATCGGTGAAGCGGAGATCTACAAACTTGACATCTTTATCTTTAATCGTCTGGAAGATTTCTTTAGGGGACATAAATTTTCCTCACGTTTGAATGGCTGTTATAGAAGGAAGCGACGTGGCCGCCTTTCTAACTTTGGATATCGCGTTCGCCTGTGCGAATGTTGTAGCCCTGTTCGACCGGCAGAACGAACACGCGTCCATCGCCGATCTCGCCAGTCCGGGCAGTCTGAATAATGGTCTTGATCGTATCGTCGATCATTTCGTCTGGAAGTACGAGATCGATCATGATCTTGGGCAGCAGCGTGACGCTGTACTCAGTTCCACGATAGATCGCCTTGTGGCCTTTTTGCCGGCCGTGACCTCGAACTTCGGTTACGGTCATTCCCGAAATATTCAGACGAGTCAGGGCGTCCTTCACCTCTTCAAGTTTGTTCGGACGGATAATCGCTTTGATGAGTTTCATAGGTCCTCGGATATTCCGCAGTCAGAGCCGAGTAAAACGCTCGCTACCACTTTCGTGGGCTGAGTTCTATGGGTCTGACTCCTGGATGGTGGTGGTACAACAATTCGACCAGCGCGCAGTCGTAAAGATTGCTCGCCAGAGAAACCGCCTAGGTTCGAACCTGGAACCCTTTCTTTGAAACGGCAACCCGGTTTGTCAGAACTTGATTGTTTGAGTCCGTGGCGATAAATCAGAAAAATCAGAACGGATCGCGACACATTTTGCCACGCTCCTGCTGGGAAATCGACCGAAATTTTGGGCGCTTCTTCAAATGTGCATTTTTTGCAATTTCTTGACGCCATTCCTGCACAATTCGATGGCCATTGGGCTTGTTTTCCAACCGAATGTGTTGAGCTGGCCTTTCAGTCCTGCAAATGGAGCAGAAAGAGAAACGCCGCCCACGACTCTGGTCGGGACGCCGCTAATGCCGAAAGATTTGGTTTCAGAAATTTAATCTCAGCGCGAATTGGACTTGCCTATTCGTGCCCAATCCAACACTTCGTGCAACCGTCGAAGTCATGGTTCCGAAGGCTGAGCTTCCGGCAAAGCTCAGCGGTTGCCCGGGTTGAAACTGATTGGCGGCGTTTCCCAGGCCAGGGCTTAGCGTTGCCGGCGGGGCGGCAAAGTTTGTCAAATTGAAGATGTTGAAGATTTCAGCTTTGAACTCAAAGTTCGAGGTTTCTGTTATAGGGAACCTCTTGTTTAGGACCAAGTCCACTTGCCGAAAATTCGGTCCACGCAGGGCGTTCCGAGACAGATTCCCGAATGTTCCGGGTTTAGGAATTGCGAAAGCGGCCGGGTTCAGCAGGCTTCGATCACTGTTCAGATACATATCGGCGCCAGGAATGACATCGGGCCGCCGCGTTCCTCGTGATGAACCGCCTCCCGGCGTGTTGATGACTGCAGTTCGACCTGCTCCTGCAGCGGTGAAAACGGTTCCATTCGCATCAACAAATACGACATCCGGGCGGGTGAGCAGCACGTTAACAGGAAGGCCGCTGCGTGCATTCACGATGACTCCTGTTTCCCACCCGCCCACAATTGCATTTGCAAAAGAGCTCAAATTGGCGAACCTTCGACCGCGACCCAGCGGAATTTCATAGACTGCGCTGGCGTTGAAGTTGTGTTTGATGTCGAAGTTGTTATAGCCCTCTTCGTAGTCAAACTCACTGAGAGCCCTTGCATTGTTGCCCGCAGACGTTGCTTCGTTTGATCCGGCGCTATTTCCGAAGCTTCGCCCAAACGTGTATTGGGAATTCATCGTTAAGCCGTTGCTGGAGCGTCGTACGAAGGAAAGCTGCAGGGCATTGTAGCTGTCTCGTCCGCCGCTGGTCTTGTAGTCGATTTCGGCGAAAGGCCGCAGCGGAGCCAGGCCGGGGCCTTGGGGAATATCAAACTCTCTGGTGACAACCCCTGTTGTCGGATCCACTGAAATGATTCGATTCGCAATGCTGCGGAGAAACAGCCGCCGCCCCTGACTGCCGACATATGCCGCCGTAGCGACGAATTTTCCAGGCAGTTCCTGCTGCAACGACGCGCTGTACTGGTAAACCTGTTCCGGAACCTTGTAATCGCCGGCGTATGCGCGCGGCGCAAATTGTCTGTTGTTCGGGTTGTTGATGAAGTTCGAACGGACAGTGTTTACGTCAATCGGATAGCTTCCGCCGGAGGCGTTTGTATTGATCAAATCGCTCTCGATGGGCTGAAGAAGATCTTCCGTTTGGCCTGGACCATAGAAGATTCCGAAGCCGCCGCGGATGGCGGTTTTCGCGGCCGGGGAATAACTCAATCCAACCCGTGGACCTAGATTCATCCTTGAAGATAAATAGAACCGATGATCTGGCGGAATGAGCTTTCCGGTCAGAATGTCGAATTGGACATTCAGATTGTTCGCTTCTCGAAGAGGGGAATAGTACTCGTAGCGGACCCCATAGTTCAGAGTCACGTTTGAAGCGAGCTTGAACTCATCCTGACCGTACAAAATGTAGTATTCCTGTTTTCCAAAACGTTCGCCGGTAGCCCCGTTATTAAAAACGCTCGGATCGGATAGATCTCCGACGTAACGATAGCTCGCAAGACGGTTGGCAAGAAAGTCCGCGAGGTTGTTGTATGTATATTGCGTACCGCCGTTACGATCTGTGTAAAAGCGAACCAGCCTCAATTCGCCTCCGAATTTCAGCGTGTGCTTCGCGCTGATCAGAGACAGATTGTCGATAAACGATATTGTCCAGGGGGTATACGGAGCGCCTCTACCGTTCGCCTGGCTGTTTAGACGCACCAGACCTCCGGCGACGGCAATCCCTGTGCTGGCGCCTTGTCCGGGAATTCCGGTGTTTGCAGCGCTGCCGGTTACATTGATGGTGATAGCGGACGTATCGATCCCGTTTACGACCGGAGCTCTACCAAATCCGCGAGTATCCTGAACTGACGAGTCGTCTCTCCATGGAGTCTTC
>CAZIPZ010000002.1:0-38949 GCA_964541075.1 uncultured Solibacteraceae bacterium
CGTCCCGCGCGCTAGATCAGTCATGGCCTGAAGTTTAATGATCTGTCTCGAGATTTCTTCGATGGCATTCACACCTTTTGAAGGATCAATGCCCGCATGCGCCGCTTTTCCCAATGCTTTCACAGTGAACCTTCCTACGCCCTTTCGCGATGTTTTAAGAACGCCGCCGGGCAGCGAAGGTTCCAATACAAGCACAGCCAGCGATCGCCTGGCCTCCGCTTCGATCAACTCACGTGATGAGCCGCTTCCAATTTCTTCATCACTTGTAAGCAGCACTGTGATCGAACGCGACAATTCCCCACGTACCTTCCGCAAGCCTTCGATTGCGATCAATGCGAGGAGAATTCCCGCTTTCATGTCGAACACGCCTGGACCATATGCGCGCCCTTCGACGACTTTGAAGGGACGCTTCGATGTTTCGCCAGATGGGAAAACGGTGTCGGTGTGACCTAGTAATAGAATCCGATGCTTTGATCGGCCCTCGATCGTTACTCGCAGATGGTCGCCAAACCGCTCTGCGGGAATCATCTCCGCAAGCCCGCCGATGCTTTGAAAACGCTCGCTCAGAAAACGAGAAAACCGATCGACAAGCGCCTTATCAAAGCTTGGGGACTCCATACTCACCATCTGTTCAAGCAAGAGAATAGCCTGCGGAAGACCCTGCTTGAGATGTCTTAGGAGATCATTCATTGTGAAAAAGCATAGTCTATAATTCGAACCCGATGAAATTGGCTATCCTTGGGACCCGCGGAATTCCTGCGAACTATGGCGGGTTCGAGACCTTCGCTGAGGAACTTTCCACTCGGTTGGCAAATCGCGGGCACGACGTCACCGTCTACGGCCGATCAAATAACATTCAATATCCGCACGAGATATACAAGGGAGTGAAGCTCACAATCCTTCCCACTATCGGCACAAAGTACCTGGACACGGTTGCCCACACTTTTCTTTCCGTGCTTCACGCCGTCCCATGCCGCTTTGACGCCATTCTGATCTGCAATGCAGCCAACGCGATCTTTGCGACCGTGCCCAAGCTTGTTGGTACGCCAGTGGCGCTGAACGTTGATGGAATCGAACGGAAACGGAAGAAGTGGGGGGCTGTTGGACGAGCCTATTATCGAATTTCAGAGTATCTCGCCACCCTTATTCCCGACGTGATTGTCACGGATGCGGAAGTGATTCGAGAGTACTACATGACACGTTATCGTGCGCCGTCCGTGATGATTGCATACGGCACTTCATGTGAGCGGGTCCAAAGTGTTGATGTTTTGAAACGGTTGGGCGTGAAACCACGAAACTATTTTTTATACGTCAGCAGGTTGGAGCCGGAGAACAATGCGCATATCGTGATCCGCGCTTTCGAGAAAGTCAGAACGGAAAAATTTCTGTTGATTGTCGGCGACGCTCCTTATGCACAAAAATACATCGAGCAACTGAAGTCCACAGGCGATTCACGAATAATATTTACCGGCGCCATATATGGCACGGGATACCGGGAGCTTCAGTCCCATTCCTACGCCTACGTTCATGCAACCGAAGTGGGAGGGACTCATCCGGCTCTCGTCGAAGCCATGGGCGCCGGCGCGTGCATTGCAGTTTATGACACGCCGGAAAACCGCGAGGTCGTCGGAGATGCCGGAATATTTTTCCATGACCTCGACAGCTTGGCTGCGCAGATGCAATGGCTTGCGAACGGAAATGCTCCGAGCGAGAGCCTGCGCGAAAAGGCGACCGCGAGGGCTAAAGCCCTTTATTCGTGGGATGCGGTGGCGGATTCATATGAAAAACTTTTCAGTGACATGGCCCTTTCCGGTTAAATTAACGCGACGATTGTAAAAGCCGCAGTCTGCGGCCGAGGTGAATGTCTAAGGAATGGGCTTGAAGGGAATCGTACTGGCTGGTGGTCTAGGCACACGACTTCATCCACTGACAAAGGTCACGAATAAGCACCTCTTGCCGATCTACAACCGGCCCATGATTCACTATCCAATTCTTACTCTTGTGGGCGCCGGCATCTCAGAGATTCTGGTCGTCACGGGTGGCAACAACGCAGGCGATTTCCTCAGGCTTCTAGGCAACGGCAGGGAATTTGGTCTTAAACATCTCGATTATACGTATCAAGAAGGCGAAGGCGGAATTGCTGCAGCGTTGTCATTAGCTGAATACTTCGCAGACAACGATCCGATTTGCGTCATACTCGGTGACAATGTCTATGAGAGGAGTGTCCGGGCTTCCGCGGCCGATTTCATGGCTCACGGTCGTGGTGCGAAGATTCACCTAAAGAAAGTGGAAAATCCGCAGCGGTTTGGCGTGCCCGTAATCAGCGGCGATCGAATTCTCAAAATCGAAGAGAAACCCAAAACTCCTCAATCCGACTATGCGGTCACCGGCTTGTATATGTATGACCACTCCGTGTTCGATATCATTCGCGTGCTGAAGCCGTCTGGCAGGGGCGAGCTTGAGATCACCGATGTGAACAACGCTTACATCGACCGTAATGAAATGCGGTACGACATCGTTGACGGATGGTGGTCAGACGCCGGAACTTTCGATTCACTGCTGCGAGCCAATATCCTTGTCGCCAGCCAGCACGAAGGCAACCCGGAGGAAATACCTCAGGCCGCGATTCAAACCTCGGCTTCCATGCTGAGGCAGCAATGAAGGTTCTAGTCACCGGCGGAGCCGGATTCATTGGTTCCAGTTTTGTTAGATACATTCTTCGAAAACGTCCAGATATTGAAATCATCAATCTGGATGCTTTGACCTACGCTGGAAATTTGCGGAATCTCGAGCAAGTCGCCTCGGAATCCCGTCACCAATTCATTCGCGGTGATATTGCAGACCCGGAACAGATGCGGCCGATCTTCCAGGAGAATCGGATCGACGCGATTGTCAACTTTGCGGCGGAGACGCATGTTGATCGGTCCATTGTAGAGTCAAGTCCCTTTATTCAGACCAACGTTGTGGGAGTACAGCGCCTGCTGGACTGTGCTCGGCAGTTCGATGTTCCAAGGTTTGTTCAGATTTCGACTGATGAAGTCTACGGAAGCCTAGGTCCGGAAGGATCTTTTCGCGAAGATAATCCTTTGGAGCCGAGCAGCCCATATTCGGCGAGCAAGGCAGCAGGCGACCTGCTGGCGCTATCCTACTTCAGAACTCATCGGGTTCCCGTCATCATTACCCGCTGCACTAACAACTATGGTCCGTATCAGTTCCCTGAAAAACTGATTCCGGTTCTCATCACCAACGCGATGGAGGATCGTCCCTTGCCGATCTACGGAGACGGTCTCAACGTCCGGGAATGGATTTTTGCCGACGAGCATTCTCGCGCAGTGCTCCTCGCCCTGGAGAAGGGTCGTCCGGGAGAGGTTTACAACATCGGCAGCGGTCATGAGAAGACGAACCTTGAAGTTGTCCGTGAAATTTTACGATTGATGGGCAAGCCGGAATCTTTGATCCAATTTGTGAAGGACCGTCCGGGCCATGATCGGCGTTATTCGATTGATTGTTCGAAGATTCGCCGGGAATGGAACTGGGCGGCGGAGACCGATTTTTCCGCTGGATTGGCCGAAACCATAAACTGGTACGGCGCGCATCAAGACTGGGTTAGCGACATCAAAGATGCATCGTATCGTTCATACTATGACCGCATGTATACCCGCCGGGACGAGACGCTGGCGAAGCTGAGTTTACGGAATGCATAGCAACTCCGCTCTTTCGAACGCCTGACCATCTCAGGACTCATCGTCCATAAGACGCCGCACTCATACCGTCAATGCGATAACCGTTCGCATTGCGTAAGATACTGACGTGCACAACAGCTACACCCCAGCGCGATACATTCCCTGCGACCTTTGCGGGCAGACTGATCCGCGCTTTGTGCTGGATTGCCGAACACTCGACGGACCCCTGGTTCAGTGTGTCTCGTGCGGGCTTCACTATGTCGGTCTAAGACGGTCGGTTCTCCATTTTGGAAAAGAAGGAGCCGGAGAAACCACGGCCCGAGTGAAACTTGCAAATACCAGATTCAGACATCTCAGGTTGGAAGAGGAGCGGAGGCTTGCACTGCTGAACGCGAAATGGCGTCTCGAACTCATCCGCGATTTTAAGCCTTCTGGCAAGCTTCTGGAGATCGGGTGCGCGCGCGGCGACTTTCTGGAAGTCGCTGGAGAATGGTTTGAAACCAGCGGAGTAGAACCTAATCCGGATTTAGCGGAGTCGGCCGCGTTGAAGGCAAGGGTGCATCAGGATGTGATTGAAAGAACTCCGTGGACCGGTTTCGACGTCATCGCCAGTTTTCACGTCATCGAGCATACCGATTCTCCATCGCGTTTCATCGCCGCAGCCGCTGAGCGATTGAAAGTGGGAGGACTGCTTGTAGTCGAAACGCCAAATATCCATTCGATTCCATTCAAGATTCTTAAATCGAAATGGCGGCAATTCATTCCGGAGCACTATTTTTTCTTCGATCCTCATACGATTGAGAAGCTTCTAAGCAGGCATGGTCTAAAAATTCGTCGCACATTGAATATCGGTAAGTACGCAAGCACCGAACTCATTTCGAACCGACTATCGCGATACGCCCCGTGGCTGCCGCGGATGTATGGCCTCGGACGTCTAACCTTTCGAATGAATCCCAGAGATATCATGTTGGTATTCGCGACGAGGCAGCAATGACGACGACGGTAGCGATCATCAATTGGAACTCAGGGCGCTGTCTTCGGACCTGCATTGAATCGCTTTTGGCGGCAGCAGTCGCAGCCGATATTGTGGTCATCGACAATGCCTCCACGGACGCCTCCCTGGAGTACGTGCAGGGTTTCCGAGATCGAATCGACTTCATTCGCAACAGTGTAAACAGGGGGTTTGCAGCCGCTGTCAATCAAGCTTTCCAAAGCACCTCTACAGCTCTTGTCCTTATATTGAATCCGGATATTCGTGTACCGCCTGGATCCATTGCTGCTCTTGAGGAATTCATGAAAACACACCCGAAAGCCGCTGCTATTGGAGGATATGTGAACGAAAAATATCTTCCCAGGGCTCTTCCAACAGCGGCATCAATCGTCAAAGAAAATCTCGGGATCCCGGCGCGCAGCCGGCGTCTCACAACGAATGACAAGGCTGTGCGGGTTGAGCAGCCGGCGGCCGCGGCCCTTCTGGTCCGGCGCGAAGCTTATGAAGAAATTGGCGGATTTGACGAGCGGTTCTATCCTGCGTGGTACGAAGACGTCGATTTTTGCCATCGACTCAAGGCAGCGGGATGGGAGATCTACTTTGCTCCGAAAGTTGAGTTCTTTCACGAGGGCGGATATAGCGCCGCTGCTATGGGGGCTGAAGCTTTTGTGAGGGCGTATTACACGAATCAACTGCGGTACGCGCGTAAACACCTTGGTCCGAGCGGAAGCGCTGTAGTTCGTGCATCGCTCGCACTGGGGATGCTTGGACGAATGATCGGTCGGCCGCGGCACGCGGCTGCTTATGGGAAAGCCCTTATTGGAGCGCTGGGTCGATGGTGAAGGTCGCCGTCAATTTGGTCACGTTCAACAGCGCTGTGGACATTGAGGCGTGCATAAAGAGCCTTGAAGCTCAGACGTTTCGGGATTTCAGGATCCACATTTTCGACAATGCTTCGAACGACGGGACGCTTAGGACTCTTGAATCCTTGGGCATAGATGATGTCTTCCCTTCGTCCCTTAACATTGGATTCTGCAAGGCGCACAACCTTCTGGTGCAGCGTTCTTCTTCCGATTACGTTTTGTTTCTCAATCCAGACACTATCCTGCGCCCACGCTTTATCGAGTGTTTGGTGGAGGCAATGGAAGCACGCCGCGATGCTGCCTCGGCTTCCGGGAAACTTTTGCGCATGGACAACAAAACGTTGGATTCGACCGGAATCATTATGGTTCCCGGCCAGCGCCACCTGGACCGGGGCGCAGGTGAAAGGGATACTGGACAGTACGAGACCCCGGAAGAGATATTTGGTCCAAGCGGTGCAGCCGCTTTCTATCGGCGGCGCTCCCTTGAGGACGTTGCCATAAACGGCCAGTATTTCGACGAAGACTTTTTCGCATACAGGGAGGACGCTGATTTGGCCTGGCGCTGCAGGCTGGCCGGCTGGATTTCTATTTACACTCCCGGCGCCATAGCTCTGCATCGCCGCAGAGTCACACCCGAGCGTCGCGGGCAACTTCCTAAAGAAATTAATTATCATTCTGTAAAGAATCGATTTCTTCTTCGCCTCAATAACATGACATCTGATCTTTATTGGCGTGATTTTGTTTCGATAACGTATAGAGACCTTCAGGTGATCGGCTATGTGCTTCTTCGAGAGTGGTCGTCAATTCCTGCACTGTCATATGTAATTCGTCATTTCCCTCGGCTGTTGAGGAAGAGGCTGGAAGTGCAAAAACGAAGACGAATCGAACCCACACAGATCGAGAAATGGTTCTTGGTACAATAGCTCAGTAAAAAGAATGGCGGAAAAGATCATCGGAAGCCTCATTTACGGTGAGCATGCCACGCCGAAGAAGACGCGGCCATTGAAGGATCGTCTGAAGGTCCCACTGGCGATAGCCGCTGTCATACTTGTCATAGGCGGCGTTGCGTATAAATTTGCCAACTATCGCGAGGAACGCCAGGTGAGTAAGTTCATGCAAGAAGTGGAAGAAGGACGTTACGAGAGCGCTTATGGACTATGGGATGGCGACGAGCGCTACGCTATCAGGGATTTTCTCCTGGATTGGGGCAAAGACGGCTTTTACACGAAAGGCATGCACAGTTCATCCGTGATTGACTCCAACACCCAAGGCGTGTCTGTCGTTGTCTACATGCGCATCGACAACAACACACCGATCGCCATCATGGTTGACAAGGAAACCCTTAAGCTTTCGTTTTCTCCCATTAACAAATACTCTCAATAGCGATGATCTCCTTAATTCTGTTCCTCGTGCTCGGCGCGACTGAAGTAACCGTCATTTCTCTTCCAGCGAAGGCGGACCTCACCGTTGCAATGTCGCCCGCCGGTAAGGCCGACATCAAGCGAGACGGAACGCTCTCGAACGTGCGAGTCGAGATTGAGCGCTTACAGCCTTCGACCTCGGCTGGTGCGAACCTTTTCAGCTACGTGGTTTGGGCAGTTTCTCCGGAAGGTGTTTTTGAGAATCTGGGTGAGCTGAGCATATCCGGTGACAAGGGAAGACTGGAAGCAACAACTCGTTTCGATCAGCTTGCAATAGTAGTAACGGCTGAACCTCACTACATGGTGGATAGGCCGAGTTCCATCGTCGTCTATCGGAATCAAGCGCCTCGCGACATATCGCTCCGCAGGGTCAATGTTCAGGTTGAAGTGGGAGCGTATGACTACTCGAGCCTTGAGGTCTCTTCGGAAGGTGCGGCCCAGAGTCTGGTCCGCCAGGCCCGGTCGGCGTTCCAGATCGCTTTGAATGCGAAAGCGGACAGATGGGCGGAGTCCGAATTTCGTTCGGCGAGGATCGCTTTGGATACGATGGAGGAGATGCTGAAACGCTCGACTCCCATGGATATCGTGTATCCGATGGCCAGCGAGGCGGTCCGGCGTTCTCAATTAGCTTTCAATGCGGCTCGTGAGCGAATTGCGATTGCGGAGCTTCAAGCGGCGAGGAACGAAGCCGCTGGTCTTAAGGACGAAAAACTGCAGATGACTGATCGCTTGCACCAGCTGGCGGAGCAAGTCGAAGCCGCCAACAAGCAGATCCAGATTCTAACGACAGAGGTGAATGCCCTTCATCTCGCGGCGGATCAGTCTGCGCAAGAAAAGCAGCAAATCGAGATGCGACTAGCGGCTGCAGCCAGCGAAATATCAGGGCACAAAGCCAAGCAGCAGGAACTGCAAGGCAAATTGAGCCTGTCACTGCGTCCCGAATTTTTTGACAAGAAAGGACTCACTCCGTTGGGGCGTGAGGCGCTAGCCCGACTTTGTGGTATGGCGGAGGTTATTGCCGGGCCAATGAGTATCGAAAACTTTCCCAACGACGCTGCGTTTCAGGCGGTGATGCAGTATCTTTCAGAGGCGGCTATACCTCAGGAACGCATTATGACTCGCCGATAAAAATCTTCTATCCGCGGCACGACCACTCGAATGTTGAAGTTGGTTTCTACGTGACGTCGCGCCGCCCTCACAATGTTTCCTCTCCGTTCGTCATCACTGGCGAGCAACCGTATGGCGTCCGCCAGCGCCTTGGGATCCCGCACAGGAATCAGCACGCCATGAAGTGTTGACTGGATGATGTCCAAAGGACCACCTTTCGCGGTGGCAATCACCGGGATGCCAGAGGCCATTGCCTCGAGCAGCACGATTCCGAACGGTTCCTCCCATGAGGGCGCAGCAAGTATGTCGATTTGCTCGAAAAAGTCTGGAAGAGGAGTGAACCCCACGAATTCAACCGGCAAACCTGCAGCTTTGTCCTTCAAGGCGGCGGTGTATTTCGCATCACCTTTTCCGGCGATCAGAAGGCGATAACCCACGCCAAGATGGCGCATTGCCTCAACAGCTTCGTCGTGGCCTTTGTGCGGTGAGATCTGTCCCAGCAGTCCGACCGTTAGATGCTCGTGGGCGGGGTGCGGACGATATGCAAACTTTTCTACGTCGACCCAATTTGGAATTACAGCGAATGTCTTTGGCGACAGGGACTCGAGCGTTTTCAAAATTTGTGATGTGGGAGCTATCCAGCCATCCACGCGCCTGTACAGCGGATGCTTCCTGATCGGATAGAGTAGGTGGCGAGTCATGACAAGCCTGGTTCTGGCAACTCCCCAGGTTGCTGCCGCAACAACGGTATAGTCCCGCGCTACATGAGCATGAACTATGTCGAAGGGTTGGCGCCTAAGGAGGCGCCTTAACCTGAAGGCAGTGATGATATCGGCGGAGTTGAGAAATGGCAGGGCAACATCGGCCTGCAAAGGGCCGTTTCGGCAGGCCGCCACCACTACTTCGTGGCCGCGTTTTCGCAATGCGTCGACGAGGCCGAGGACGTGGGTCTCGCCTCCGCCCAGTTCTCGCGCTGAACTAACCTGCAGAATGCGCATTCCGGGAATCAAAATCGGACAAGAGCTCTGCCCGGCTTACGGTAGCTGTTCCTATTTTGCCTACTGCGACGCCCGCGGCGTGATTCGCCAGTATTGCCGACTCCTCAATGGTTGCGCCGCCGGAGCGGGCAAGCGCGAGCGTTGCAATCACAGTGTCGCCGGCGCCGGTAACGTCATAAACCTCTCGCGCGAAAGTCGGAAGATGATGGGAGCCCGTTCGATTGAACAACGACATACCGGCTTCACCACGAGTGATGAGGGCGTGCTCGCACTCGAATCGCTCCAGAAGTTTTTGACCAGCCACTTCCAGGCTCTCGGCGCAGTCGATGGCCATTCCCGTCAGCAGTTCGGCCTCGCGTTCGTTAGGAGTGATGAGCGAAATCGGTCGATAGTAGTCTGCGTGGTGAACCTTCGGATCGAGAAATACAGGCACAGCGCATTGCTTCGCTTTCGACAAAATTTCGGAAAGCAACTTGCGGTTCACGACCCCTTTGTCATAGTCCGAGACGATAACTGCCTGCGCTGCGGATAGATGTTGTTGGAAGATTTCCGCCAGTTCGGAGTTGACAGCATCCGAGAGAGGCTTTTTGCTTTCGCGGTCAGTACGAACGACCTGTTGGCTGTGCGCGATGATTCTGGTTTTTACCGTTGTCGGACGGTCATCCCGTATGAGTCCCGAGATGTCGATTCCAGACTCACGCAAGAGCTTCAAAACCTGATTTGCAGCGCCGTCCCAGCCAAGCACCCCTATGGGCAACGGGGTTCCATCGAGTGCTCTGATATTAGCGGCGACGTTGCCCGATCCGCCCAGCCGGTACGTTTCATTCTGAACCTCAACGACAGGCACCGGAGCCTCCGGGGAAATGCGCCGCACTTTGCCCCAGATGAATTCGTCCAGCATGATGTCGCCAACCACGAGGATCGTTCGCCCTTTGAACTGATCCAGGAGTTGATCAACACGTTGCCGATCGAGACCTGTACTCATCGCGTCTCCAGCAGTTCTTTGACCGCGGCATTTACCTGTTCAACGGTCACCGATTCGATGCAAAGCGGAGAATCGGCCACCAGGCAACGATAGCCCGGACAAGGATTGCACTCAAACGGATTCTGGACGACGCGATGATCGACGCCCCAGGGGCGCCATCTCCGTGAGTCGGAGGAACCCCATACTGCAACCACGGGTGTCCCTACTGCCGCAGCCAAATGCATGGGACCAGAATCGTTGCCGATATAAAGGTTCGCTCCACGAATCAGCTCTCCCAACTCAGGAATGCTGAGTCCCGGCAGTGTGACCGCGCCGGGGATTTTCTTCGCCGCTTGCGAAGCAATCTGTTCCTCACCCGGTCCGGTTGTCAGCACAACGGTGAATTGAAGTCTTACAAGTTCTCTACCCACGTCCACGAAGCGGTCTGAGTCCCATCTCTTTGTAGCCATCAATGCCGCAGGATGAACGACTACGTAGGGGCGTTGAACTACTTTCCGTTGAACTCGGGTGGCTGCTGCGTCCTGCTTTTCGTACCGAAGGAATGCGGAATGTTCTTTTTGCAGTCCCAACCATTGAAAGATCGCAAGGGTTGATTGCACGGTGTGGACATTAGAATCCGGAGGCGGAGTAACGCCGTTGTATAACCACGAATGCTGAAAATGTTGTCCGCCGATTCGCTTCCCCCTCGTGACACAGGAATAAAAGAGGCTAGTCGGCCCCCCATGCAGGTTCAAGACAAGGTCAAATCTCTGATTCAGCAGGCGAGCCACTGTAGTCAGTTTGTTTTCGGCAATGATAACTTCGTGGAAATCAGGATTTCCACGAAAGCAGTCTGCAAACGGGGGCTGCACAAGCACGGAGATTTGAAATTCCGGGAATTCCTCTTTGAGGGCTCGAACGGGGCCTGTTAACAGCAAACAGTCTCCCATTGAGCGAAGACGTATCAGAAGGATCCGCGCGTCAGGAGGCTGACTGCGGAACAGGTCTCTAGTCTTCAACTCTGGCTTCGCTGATGAGCATCACAGGGATGTCGTCACGAATTGGATACACGCGGCGGCACTGGCTGCATTTCAGTCCCTGTCCGCCCTCAGTCAGGTTGACCGGAGCCTTGCACAACGGGCAAACCAGAATTTTTAGAAGCTCGGGATTCACAGCCATAATGGCCAAAATGTTAGCACAGAGAGAATGTCTGGCGACTAGTTGGAAAATCTCATTAAAACCTGACGACACTGAGCGCTTTCGTCGGCGGTGCGGTCGGACCTTTCTAAGTTGTTGGATTCCTAGCGATTCGATTTGTCGATAAGTCATTATGCTAGACTAGCGGCGTTCCTAATTGTCGAAGGCTTTGAAAGTAGTTGCTCTCCAGAAGGCCGCAGTTTTACACCTTCCGTTAGGTTTGCGATCAGACATATTTATTCGTTTAAACGAAAGCACTGGGCTTAAATCTAAACGCGTATCGAGTTCAAACCTTATGATCAAACGCTTACTTCTATTGCTGCTTCCGTTGTTTGTCTTTGCTACG
This sequence comes from uncultured Solibacteraceae bacterium, assembly GCA_964541075.1. Classification (GTDB taxonomy): domain Bacteria; phylum Acidobacteriota; class Terriglobia; order 20CM-2-55-15; family 20CM-2-55-15; genus CAZIPZ01. The sequence goes on from CAZIPZ010000002.1 coordinate 11,571, forward strand.
GCTGTTTCAAAGGCGACAACCGTTGAGCGGCTCACAGTCGATGAGCTCGTCAAAAAAGCAAATAGGATCGTCGTGGGCAGGGTGAATGCTTCGCGCACGTATTGGAGTCCAAATGGCAAGCTGATTCTTACCAGTTACACGTTAGTGGTTGAGGAGTCGATGAAAGGCTCGCCTTCCCGGACGGTGGATATAACCACCATCGGGGGCACAATCGGCACTCTCAGCCTTCACGTTTCGGGAATGCCTTCCTTTGAAAATGGCGAGGACGCTGTTGTCTTTGTTGAAGACGGCGGAGCATTTTCGACAGTCGTGGGTTTGGGTCAAGGCAAATTCAAAGTGTCGAACGGAGAAGTGTCGAACGCTGTCAGCGACCTGTCCTTTCCTGACGGTCAACCAGGGAAACCTGTAAAGATGCCTCTCGAATCCTTCAAAAGACAGATCAAGCAGTTGGTTGGCCGCTAGTGCGCTGCAACCCACATAATGCCGCCTTGAAGAAATGGGGTGTTTTCCTAATCCTTCTCTGGGTTCCTCTCCAAGGCGCCGCATACACACGCATCATTACTTCAAACGGTCAATTGCCGCGATGGTCTTCTATGCCGGTCTCTTATTGGATAAATGACATCGGCTCGCCGCAGATCTCAAATGGCAGCGAGTTCAACGCAATCCACTCCTCTTTTCGGACCTGGCAGGACATTTCTTCAGCCAACATTCAGTTTGAATACAAAGGCGTCACGCCAGTGCGCACGGTCGGGCACGACGGTATGAACATCGTTTCGTTCGCCGACGATTCAACACCCCTCGGTTCGTCCACAATTGCGGCGACATTTTCTTTCTTTAGAACGGATCCGGAAGGTTTGTTCATCGATGAAGCCGACATCATTTTCAATACTGCACTCCGATTTTCGACTAGCGGCGATACTGACAAATTCGACATCCAGAGCGTGTTGACGCACGAGATCGGACACTTGCTGGGTTTGGATCATTCCGGAATGGTTTCTTCCGTGATGGTTCCTTTTGCGGCGCCATCCCAAACAGATCAACGCACCCTTGCCTACGATGACATCGCGGGCGCCATGGACATATATCCGGGACTTGGAGTTATCGATGTCGGCCAAATTCGCGGTCGGATTTTGCAGAACGGTGTGGCTACGTTTGGCGCTCACGTTGTTGCGGTCAATCGTGAAGGCACGGTTCTCGTGTCGTCGATTTCTCAGCCCGATGGCGGGTATGCGCTTCGGTTTCTCCCACCCGGGCCTTACAAGATCTACGCGGAACCCTTGGATTCTCCCGTGACAGAGCCGAACATCGGCGGTGGACCGACCTCATGGTATCGGGGCCTTAGAACCAATTTTGGTACGACATATTCTGGAAACGTCGCGACCTTATCTGAAGCCGCTATCATCAACGTTGCGTCCGGCGGCATCGCTTCAGCCGACATTCAACTCCTTCCCGCTGGTACTCCTGTTCTGAACCTCACACGTCCAGGTTTTGCACCTCGTGTTGAACGAGGTGCTCAAGGAACATTGCAGATTGGCGGCGAGGACATAACGCCAGGACTATCGATCAGTTTCTCAAGTCCGGAGATGGTTGTGAGTCCGCCGCTGTTCGGTGGACGTATGTCCTCGAATGCTTCGACCAGCGCAACCCTAAATTTTGATGCGCCTCCGACAACGGCGCCAGGTCCAAAGAATGTTATATCCAACCGTGGCGGTGTTGCGTCCGTACTGAGCGGAGCGATCGTCATCGTAGATCCGGTTCCAGCAGGTATCAATGTGTCTCCCAGTTCGGGACCATCGTCAGGCGGGACCAACGTAACTGTCAGGGGAAGGAATTTTCGCGGCGGAGCACAGGTGTATTTCGGAGGTTTGCCGGCAAGCGATGTCCGCGTTGTTGATCCGGCGACAATTCTGGCGACGACGCCACGAAACAGTCCGGGCGCTACGAATGTCCAGGTCATCAACTCTGACGGTACGGCAGGGATGGCTTCTTCGGCATTCACCTTCATGACGATTCCGCCTTTCGTTGCGCGATTGGTTCCAACCAGCGGTCCGCCTACGACCGTTGTGACGATCGAGGGCGGGGGATTTGACTCCAGAACCCAAAACATTGAAGTTACTTTCAACGGCGTCCAAGGGCGAGTTGTCAGTTCAACAGCGGATATGATTCGGGCCGTCGTTCCATTTGGTGCGGCAACGGGCCCGGTTGGAGTATCTGTTTTCGGGCAAACGACCTCTGGGCCGACTTTCGTTGTTACGTCTGCGCCCGCCAGCGGGAATGTCGCTGGAAACGCTTATAACTTCGTTGATGCGAGACCTGGAAGTGGAGGAACTAACCTGAGCTTCTCTACGGACGACGACGCCATTGCTTTCACCAATCTGCCCTTCGATTTTAGTTTGTTCCAGGACATCTATCTGGCTGGTTCACGGGTTTCGATTGCGACGAATGGATATATCAGCCTAGAGCCACTTGCAAGGGTGGAATTTCAGAATGCGGCGTTGCCTGCGCAGTCTGTCGTCAGGCCGGGTGGGAGTAATGGTTCGCCTCCGCCATCGCTAATCGCTCCATTTTGGGACGACCTGATTTTGAAACGAGGAAGCATGGTCAGCACGCGAACGATCGGCACAGCTCCAAATCGCCAGTTTGTCGTTCAGTGGTCCACCTTGAGCATCCTGGATGAGCGGGGGAACGATCTCAATTCCGATCTTACTTTCGAGGCCATTCTTTTTGAGGGCAGCAACGATATCCAATTCGTTTATGGACCTCTGAGTGGTCCGCGCTCCGACGGTTCCAGCGCCACAGTTGGCGCACAGGATCTGAAGAGAACAACGGCAGTGCAGAGCGGTTTTAATCAGGCAATTCTTCGAAGTTCATACTTCATTACTTATCGATTTATCGGAGGCCGGTATCAAGCGGTCTTGCCCGATCTCACGCCGCCGACGCGGCCAGTGGTCAGCGACGGAGGAGCGCTGACCTCCAGCCGAACGGAGTTGTCGGCTTCGTGGACGTCAGAGGACCCGGAATCGGGAATACGAGAGTACCAGTACGCGATCGGCTCCACGCCTGGCGGGGCGGATATTCGACCCTTCACCACAACTAATCTCAATTCGGCTGTCGCTACAGGTTTAAACCTTCAGGCAGGGAGCGTTTACTACTTTGCGATTCGAGCAACCAACAATGTTGGTCTCACCAGCGAAGTTGGCGTGTCGGATGGCATTCGGGTCGATCCTTCGTTTCAACCTCAAACCAGCGTCATCCCGTCGAGTCCTTCTGGAACTTCCGAATTCAGCGGCATCGCTCTGCTCGCTCCGGCCGCAATGTCTGTCACGCTGAGGGCAATGGACGCTAATGGAGTATTGATTTCCGGTAACGGTGTGGTGAATCCTGTGACAGTTTCACTTTCAGCCGGACAGCAGTATGCCCGCTTGATCTCGGAATTGTTCAGGATCCAGAGCTTCGATGGATGGATTGAAGTTGCGGCTTCCGGAACCGGCCTCGGCATTTTCACGGCCACCGGAAATTGGGACATGACCCAGCTCGACGGCAGTGTCGCCGGCGAAACCTCGGCAGATTTCTATTTGGCCCATTCTGGGGGCTCATTGATGCTCGTCAACCCCTCAACGCGCTCGGCAAACGTCAACATAGGGGAGCAGTCGATCGTCATTCCCGCAAGGAACAAGGTTGTAATGCCTTTGACTGGGCCGGTTCGTGTGCAGTCGTCCGAACCTCTGGCAGCGGTTCAACGACTAACCGGCCCACGTAAACTCGCTCTCGGGAATGCGATCCCGGTTTCCCGCACTCAATCGTCGTTGGTGCTTCCGCACGCGGTTGTCGGCGGCGGATACACATCTCATGTGAGATTAGTCAATGTGGGGAATGCCGGTGATGCGACGATCACTTTTGGAGGCGCCAGCCGGGATATTCGTCTTGAGGCGAATTCAGTTTCGACCATAGTCCTCGAAGAGCTCTTTGCTCTTCCGAGGAATGTTTTACAAACTGGCGCTGTCCGAATTTCTCAACGGTCGACGACGCCTTTCGGATCCGTTGCGCCGTCATTGCTCGGTTCCATTCAAATTGAAAATCAATCCGGCCTTGTCTCATTGGACGCGCGCCCACCCGCGGCGGAATCGGTATTTCCACACGTGGCTCACGGAAATGGTCTGTTTACGGGACTGTGCATCGCCACCGGAGACCGTGCAGCTAATGTTGTGATCGAGGTCTATCCGCCCTTGGGAGGCGCGCCTCAAACGGCGACTCTAACACTCGGTCCGAATCAGCAGATTGCGCGCGTACTTAGCGAGCTCGTCAGCAGTATCACAGTTCAGTTGGGCGGTTATATCAAGGTTCGATCGGACCAGCCCGTTTGGAGCTGGGAAATCTACGGCTCAGATCAATTGATGGCTTCGGGTCCGCCTCTGTAAACAGTCCGTTTCCTTGGGGCTATTCCTCTTCTTCCTCTTCGCCTGAAGCGGCCGCCTTTGCATTTGCAATCACTTTATCTGCCAGATGGGATGGCACTTCATCATAATGACTGAACTCCATGGTGTAGCTGCCGCGTGCGCCAGTCTTCGAAGTGAGGTCTGAAGCGTAGCTAAGCATTTCCGCTAACGGCACCTGCGCTTTAATCACAGTCGTATGACCCTTCACGTCCATGCCCTGGACGCGGCCGCGCCGGCTGTTGAGATCGCCCATCAGGTCGCCCGCGAATTCATCCGGCCCTTGCACTTCCACATTCATGACCGGTTCCAGGAGGATTGGCTTGGCTTCCTTAATGCCCTTCTTGAATGCAAGAGAGCCCGCGATCTTGAATGCCATCTCCGACGAGTCGACGTCGTGATATGACCCGTCATAAAGAACCACGCGAAAATCCACGGTTGGGAAGCCCGCCAGCACGCCTTTTTGACGCGCTTCCTGAATGCCCTTTTCGACTGCAGGAATGAAGTTTCTGGGGATTGATCCTCCGAAGATTTCATTCACAAATTCAAAATCCCCTCCACGTGCGAGAGGCTCCATCCGGATCTTGCAATCGCCGTATTGGCCGTGTCCGCCGCTCTGTTTTTTGTGTTTCCCTTGAACATCCGCTTTGCCTTTGATGGTTTCGCGATACGGCACCTTGGGCGGCTTCAACGTCACCTCCACACCGTATCTCTTCTTTAATCGGGCGACCGCCAATTCGACGTGCATCTGGCCCTGTCCCGAAATCAGAAATTCTTTAGTCTGTGCTTCTCGCGTGTACCTGAGGCCCAGATCCTCATCCATCAGTTTGTGGATGGCCGTACTGATTTTGTCTTCGTCGCCGCGAGACTTCGGCTCGATTGCAAACGAAATGACGGGTTCGATCCATTTCACGGCAGGATAAGCAATCGGATGGGCCTTGTCGGTCAGGGAGTCGCCGGTCAAAGTCTCTTTAAGCTTTGCGACAGCTGCAATGTCACCGGCGTGCACCTTGGGAACCTGAACCTGGGTTTTTCCCTGAAGAAGCACGATCTGGCCGAAACGCTCAGTAACGCTCTTATTCACGTTGTATGGCTGAGTTTCAGCGGTCAGCGTTCCGGAATACACGCGGAACAGCGAAATCCTTCCGGTAAAAGGATCCGAAAAGGTCTTGAATACAAAGGCTGAGAACGGCTCGTTATCCGCAATCTTGCGCTGAATGTCAGCGTCGTGAACGTCCTTGCCGGATACGGCTGTTCTGAAAGTCGCATCGGGCAGGAAATTCACGATCGCGTTGAGAACGGGCTGAATACCCACATTCGTCAGGGCGGAGGTGTAAAGGATCGGGAAAATCTTGCCCTCCATTACCTGTTTCTTCAGACCACCCAACAGTTCTTCATCTGAAAGCGTTCCAGACTCGAAAAACTTTTCCATCAATTTTTCATCGCCCTCGGCGATGGCTTCGATCAGTTTTTCGCGGTATTCCGAAGCGCGGCCTGCTGCGTCCGCTGGAATCTCGGACTCTGTGAACTTGCCGGATCCGTCCGGGCTGTACATGGCGGCTTTCATTTGCACTAGATCCGCCACTCCTTTAAAGGCCTTCTCTTCACCCAGAGGAATTTGAATCGGAACGCACATGCGTCCAAGGCTCGACTGGACGGATTGAAGAGACCGTTCGAAGCTGGCTGTGTCGCGGTCCATACGATTGACGACTACGAGTCGAGGCAACTGAAACTCTTCGGCATATTCCCACGTCTTTTCCGTCTGAACCATGACCCCTGCGACTGCATCAACTACAACAACAGCGGCATCCGCAACGCGAAGAGCCCCACGCGTTTCCTGAATGAAGTTTCCAAAGCCCGGGGTATCCAGAATATTGATCTTCGTCTTGTTCCACTCGCAAAACGCGAGCTTCGCAGAAATAGTGACCTTCCGTGCGATTTCTTCTTCGTCGTAATCCGTAGGGGCGTTCCCGTCGTCTACGCGACCTAGCCTGTTCGTCGCACCGGTATCAAAAAGGATTGCGGAAATTAAGGACGTCTTACCGCTGCCTCCGTGTCCGACGATTCCGACATTACGAATATTCTTTCCTTCGTAGACAGTCACGAATATGTCCCCCAGATTTAGTTTAAGAGCCGAAATCTAGCATATTCATCCTTGAAAACACTACCCTGCAAACGATAGTCTCAACACGTGTTCACGCCTGTTCCGTTCATCCTCGCTTTTCTTTTTTCCACTTCGATCCTTGAAAACGGCATACGGCTCACAGAACTTCCAGGCACAGGTGATTCTGTACAGATCGTTATTGGATACGAATCGGCGGGTCTTACGGCCCTTCAGTCGTCATTATCAGCGCGCTCTCTTATCCTGGCGGCTTACAGTGTTGGCGGCGACTCCCAATTCTTCACGGACGTTGACCGAAGCGCGTTGCGATTAACTGCACCGCCCTGGGCGAAGCCAATGTTTCTCTCATACATTGCTGATTTCTTCAAAGAGACTCCTGGAACTACAGACGAGCGTCGCGATCCGGATTTCCGTGAACGGGCAGAGATCGAGATTCGCGATGCTCTCCTTGGACCCCAATTACAGTCTCCAGATTATGGCACCCAAACCGCATTTCTCAGCATGACACGGCCCATCCCAGAGACGCTCAAGGAAAACCTTGCAGCGATTCCCACACGAACGTCGGCAGCCCGTCCAGGTTCAATCCCCCCTCGGCTCACGGCGGAGCGAACGCTGCGCTTCACATCGGATCAGCCGGTCGGCGCCGTCATCTTTGCATCCCCTGCGCCGAGCGTGCACTTTAAGGGTTGGTACCAGGTCTTGATGCTTGATCGGTTGCTGCGCCGCACTTTGTCGCTCAAACCGGTTACATCCCTGCCTCTATCGCTTCGACCCTATTACTATCGTCTGGAACTTTCGGTCGCCCAAGGACGATTTCCCGAGGAAATTGAAGAAGGGCTCTTGCAGGAAATTTCCCGCCTTTCACTTTCTCGCTCATCCACCGAAGATCTTGAGACCGCCCGACGCGAGTGCGGTGAATATTTGGAAACCAAGGACGTTCGCGAATGGTTTATAAGCCAGGGAATCGAGGAACGCCGTCAAGAGGGTCTCCAATGGATCAAGACCATGTCGTCGGACGATCTACGAGCAGCTGCGCGCGATCTGCTGGTCATGAATCACGTTATCGCCACGTGGCCGCCAAGTTCCCAACGCACAACGGTTACGATCGAAAACCTGGACGACCCAAAGGCGCCTGATTCCCAGTTGGAGCAAACTTCGAAAGAAAACGTAGAGTCCATCGTCCTGCCTCCATTTCCTCCACACGCCGATACAAGCCAGTTGTCTGCTCTTCCAGAGCGCCTGGAATCTGGCATTTGGCTTATCGCAGGTTCCGTTCATGCCATCTATGTAGCCGGGGACGACTTGAATATTTTGCCGGGAGAGCCGGATCAAGCAGTGGTTTCCAGCTATCGTCGTTTTCGTTCGGAACGGATTCTCGTTATGTCTCCGGTTAACGCTCTGTCCCGCGTTCGCGAACTATGGAAAAACTTCGTCGGTAACCTAAGAGATGAAGACCGCCGTCCACCTGCAGGAAGCGTTTCCAGCGGGGATCTCGTCGCGTTGCTTCTATTGAAGACGCTGCTCGATCGGAAAGTGATTGAAGCCGGTTGGTGGTCTGACGTGCAGCTTAAGATCGATGCAGCTATTGGTTCGGAGCTGCGAATCGTAGGTGACGATCGAAAACGCGCCATAGTACTGGGCTGGGCGAAGGGTTATGCGGCAGCTCCGCCTACTGACGTTGAAATGACCTGGGGGCGGGAGGTTTGTTTGCACCGATTCGATCAGGCCCTTCCACATCTTCAAGGTCTCACCTGGCATCGCGACGTTCTTGGCGCATTGCAACCGCTAGAAACCGTAACATCTGCGCACGTCCAGGATGTTGCTCGAATTTACTTCTAATTAAATGAAGTCGCTTAGGATCGGTATCGATACCGGCGGCACATTCACCGATTTTGTCGTCATCCGAGATGGCGGCATTGAAGTCTTCAAGGAGCTTTCGACTCCGCAAAATCCGGAAGAAGCCATACTCAAAGGAATCGCGCGGATTGCGATACAGGACGTGAAGGAGATCATTCACGGTTCCACTGTGGCAACCAACGCTCTTCTCGAAAGAAAAGGTGCACGTACGGCGTTGCTGACGACGGAAGGTTTTGAGGACGTTGTCGTGATCGGCAGGCAGACTCGTCCTGACCTCTACGACATTTTTGTGAACAGACCGGAATCTCTGGTTAAAGACGACATGCGGCTGGGTGTACGTGAGCGGACGCTTTACGATGGCTCTATCGAGATTCCGTTGGATCGTAACCATCTGCGCGGCCTTGTTCAGCGCATTACAGAGAACGGAATTCAATCCGTAGCGGTTTCACTTCTGTTTTCTTTTGCAAATTCGAAACATGAGTTGGAAGTGCGGCGCGAGCTTCAAGGTATAGGTGTTCCAATCTCGCTTTCGTCTAGTGTTCTGCCGGAGCATCGCGAATACGAACGCACGTCGACAACACTGATCAACGCATACCTTGCGCCGCTCATGAATCGGTATCTCGCGAGCCTCAGAGATCGTCTTTCGCATGTTCCACTTCGGGTCATGCAGTCCAATGGTGGCGCGGTTACGGCAAATGCGATTGCCGCGGCGCCGGTGCATAGCTTGCTGTCAGGGCCCGCTGGCGGCGTTGTTGGCGCCTTTCATCTCGCAAGGATGTGTGAATTTCCCAAAATCATCACCTTCGACATGGGCGGCACCTCAACAGACGTCGCCCTGTGTGAGGAAGACGTGAAGGTTTCGCATGAGAACGTTGTGGACGGAATGCCTGTCGGAATTCCTATGATAGATATTCATACCGTAGGCGCTGGCGGCGGCTCCATTGCACAACTTGACATGGGAGGTGCATTGAAGGTTGGGCCGCAAAGCGCCGGTGCGGAGCCCGGTCCTATTTGTTATGGAAGAGGATCTCAGTTCACGGTCACAGATGCCAATGTGCTTCTCGGCCGTTTATTGCCGCAGTTCTTTCTGGGGGGGGCCATGCGGTTGCATAACGATCGAGTTGGGCCCGCGATTCGGCAGCTTCATTGGACGAAAGCATGGAAGAGGCCGGAAGACCTCGCTCAAGGTGTCATCGACATCGTGAACAACAACATGGAGCAGGCGATTCGTCTCATTTCGGTTGAGCGAGGTTATGATCCCCGAGACTTTGCGTTGTTTTGCTTTGGTGGGGCGGGCGGAATCCATGCAGCCAGTCTCGCGCGCGCCCTTGGAATACGCCAAATCATTGTTCCGCGCCATCCCGGCGCCCTTTCAGCGTTGGGGCTGCTTTTGGCCGATGCTCGAAAAGACTTTTCCAAATCACTCTTGATCGAAGGCGCTGGTTCGGCCGCCAGCTTGGAGAAGACCTTTAATGAACTTCACAGCCGAGGAAAAATGGAGTTGAAAGCCGAAGGATTCAAGACGAGCGAGATCCGGTCCGTCGACTTCGTCGATCTGAGATATCGCGGGCAATCCTATGAGCTGACGATTCCATTCACCTCGAAGTTTATCGCCGCATTCCACGACGCTCATGAATGGCGTTACGGCTATTCGAACCGTGAAAAAGGCGTCGAACTCGTAAACGCGCGAACCACCTTCTTCGGCCGGACCCCAAAGCCGAAATTCGAGAAGGCCCCCAGACAACGGGGCCGGCCAAAGCCTATTCATATGCGAACCGTCTGGATCGATGGTAGGCGGATAAAAACGGCTGTTTATGATCGTGCATTTCTCGGCTATGGGCACGCCATAGACGGCCCGGCGATTATCGGAGAGTACAGCAGCACAACATTGGTTCCGCCGGATTTCGGGTGCCACGTGGACCCATACTTGAATTTGATTCTGCAGACTTGAACCTTCCGGTCGTCCGGATTGGATCAAAGGCCGTTCCCTGATGATAATCTGTCCCCATTGAATGAAGACAAACCCGATTCGGCTCGAAATCTTTAAGAGTCTGTTTCACTCCTTGGCTGAGGAAATGGGTGCGACACTGAAGCGAACGGCTTTCTCACCCAACATTAAAGAGCGCCGTGACTATTCGTGCGGGGTTTTTGACCGGAATGGCGACATGCTGGCGCAGGGCGATCACATGCCCGTTCATCTAGGTTCGATGCCGCTGTCCGTCAAGGCTGCTATTGAAAACCGAACAATTGGACCCGGGGATATTGTCATCCTCAACGATCCTTACAAGGGTGGTACCCACCTTCCGGATATTACGTTGGTGGCTGCCGTGTTCTGGAAAAAGGATCGCACCTTCTATGTCGCGTGTAGAGCCCACCATTCGGATGTGGGAGGAATGTCGCCGGGCTCTATGCCTCTGGCGGAAGAGATTTATCAGGAAGGTTTGCGCATACCGCCCGTAAAACTGATGTCTAAGGGTGAGGTGAATCGAGATGTCTGGGATCTTGTACTGTGCAATGTCAGGACGCCTGAAGAGCGCGAGGGTGATCTCGCCGCCATGCTTGGAGCGATTCGAACAGGTGAGCGGCGCCTGGTCGGTATTGTCGAAAAATACGGATGGAAGCAAATCCGAGACTACATCGCCGAGATCTTGAACTACAGCGAGAGAATGACGCGCCTGGCAATTCGAGGCATCCCTGATGGGATCTATATGGCTGAGGATTTTGTGGATGACGATGGCCTAACGGACCGGCCGCTTGCGATTCGTGTCCAGGTTCGGGTGAAAGGCGACCATGCCATCATCGACTTTACAGGATCGGATCCTCAGGCTGAAGGCAGCATCAATGCCGTTTATGCAATTACAGTATCGGCGGTGTTCTACGTTTTCAGAACGCTGGTGGGTTTTTCCATTCCTTCGAACGCAGGCGGGATGCGCCCGCTCGAGATCATTGCCCCGGAAGGAACGATTGTGAACGCTCTCCCGCCCGCTGCAGTTTGCGGCGGCAACGTAGAAACGTCGCAGAGAATCGTTGATGTCCTTTACAAAGCGCTTGCATCCGCCGCACCGTCACTGATTCCGGCTGCCAGTCAGGGCACGATGAACAACATTACTTTTGGCGGGATCAATCCAAGGACAAAGGAACCGGTAGCCTACTATGAAACCGTATCGGGTGGGATGGGAGCGCGCCCGACCTTGGATGGCCTTTCCGGAATTCACACGCACATGACGAATTCCATGAATACGCCGGTGGAGGCGTTTGAGCATGGGTATCCTGTTCGGGTGCGGCGGTATTCTCTTAGGCCCCACTCTGGAGGTTCGGGTAGGCAACGGGGAGGGCAGGGGGTTATTCGTGAGATTCAATTCCTCGCGAGAGTGCAAGTCACCGTGCTTTCGGATCGTCGCAAATTTCCACCCTACGGCTTGCATGGAGGGGAACCTGGTCAACCTGGACGCAATTTCATGATCCGCCGCGATGGCGTCACGGTCGAACTCCCTTCAAAGTTTACGAGATGGTTTGATGCCGGTGACGTCTTATCCATCCAATCGCCCGGAGGTGGCGGTTGGGGAAAAATGTAAAGCATCATTGGCTCAGCAGGAGCCGCCTCGTTTTCCTTAATACGATTTTCGTGCTCATTCCATTAGCCTACTTGTTGCACGGAGTCGTTCTTCGCTACGCTGCAGACGCTTTGTTTGTCACTGAACAGCCGGAAAAGAGCGATGCCATCGTAGTGCTTGCAGGTGGAGAACCCGGCAGGGCATGGGAAGCGGCCGATCTATATCGCGACGGATTTGCGCCTAAGGTCGTGCTCACTTCGGATGCGCCTTCTTCCGATTTCATTGAGCTTCGCAAGCTCGGGATTGAATTGCCAGCCTCAAACGAAGCGTATTCCCGCGTTCTCCACGGCATGAGTGTTCCGAATGAAGACGTGTTGCGTATCGAAACCTACGTTGAGGACACGCTCAGTGAGCTTCGCCAGATCCGAATCTTCGCTGAACAGCAGCAATGGAACTCTTTGATCATTGTTACTTCCAACTACCACAGCCGTCGTTCACGATTAGCCGCGCGGTATGTATTTGGCCCCGATATGCGTGTGGCAGTGGTCGCCTCACGGCATGGAGGCATTAATAACAATGATTGGTGGAATCGGAACAGCGAGGTGCGAACGTTTCTGATCGAATTTGAAAAGCTGATTGCGTATACCCTCTATATCTGGCCTCGAATGATTTTTTCGTAACCGAAAGACGCTTCTCGTTGCTCGCCAGGGCAGTCCAGCTGACTCATGAGCGGAATTCGATTTATGAGATCCGGTTTCGTAACGTGAAGTCGGCTTTTCTAAAACGGAATGCCATGGCGCGAATGCATAGATCTGTGCGTCAAATGGTGAATGCGACGGCGCGATGCAAGAATGTATCAGCCTCGAAGCGAGAGTGCGATGAGGCGAATGCGATATGTCACTTTGCGACGTCTATATTTCTTTCACCGAGTAGTTGCTTCGTAGTGACGGTCAGAATACTGGCACATCGTCATTGCAGATTCCCTCCCCCTATGATTTTATAATGCCAACGATGGAGCGAACGCTGCTGCTGTTGATTCTTATGCTTTGGCCTCATGTCTGGGTTGGAGCACAGTCTCTCGATGAATTACGCGAGACGTTAAAGAATCTTGTAAAACATTCCGCCGTTTCCGGTCGAGAAGAGGTCCTCGCTGATGTGATCGCTAATCGCCTGCACCAGCACGGACTGAGTCCTCAGATCGATTCGATGTCGAACGTCACCGTCACAGTCGGATCGGGCAAGCCAAGTCGATTGGTTATCGCCAATATTGATGAGCCAGGGTACGTTGTGTCAGGCATAACGGACGACGGTTATCTGCGGTTGCAGCGAATAGGCGCCGATCCACCGCACTATTATTTTGATCAATACTTTGAAGGTCAGCGTTTGACCATAACGACGTCGACGGGCGCTGTGGCGGGTGTGACCGCGATTCCCTCCACTCATCTCAATTCCACTCGGGATCGCTCGGTAGGTGCATTTCGATTATCTGACGCGTACGTTGATGTGGGTGCGAAGTCTGCAGCGGAAGTTTCACGTCTTGGTATTGGTCTCATGGATGCTGTTTCGCTCGAAAAAACGCTCACAAATCTTGCACGTGATCGAGTGGCCGGACCTTTTCTTTCAGACCGCGGCGGGGCTGCGGTTCTGCTGGAGGTTCTTGCTCGAACGATCAGCACAGAAATTAACGGGACCCTGACCGTTGCCTTTAGCACTCAGGAGCACTTCGGCCGGAAGGGGCTAGACCGCTTGTCGGTGCAGTTCAGTCCAGATGAGGTTTACATCATTGAACCCGAGAACGAGGGCGAGAGTTCATTGCCAGGTGCGTCCGCGTTCGGACAATCCTCTTTTCCGGTCTGGGTGGATGTAGAGGAAGCCCCACGGCTCAGGAAAATCCTTGGACGTTTCGAGGGACTGATACAACGAGCATCGCTCAGATCAGTTCCGAATGCACCGCAATGGAAAGTGGATACAGAAGTAATTCGAATCGGCATTCCGGTTAAATTTCTGTTGTCGCCTGTTGAGGTTCTGGACCTCAAGCACCTGCAATCTACAATTCGGTTCTTGAGAGCGATAGTTCAATCCGGCGTATCTTGAGCTGTATGGGTGCGATCCTCACACGTCTTTGTTTCACGGCCGCTGTTTGCTGTGTCATTGCGGACGCACGCATGGCATTACCGCAAGACAAGCCTGCAGATCTTGGCCGCCGCGAAGGCGCCTTCGACGTGTTGAAAGATCTGGTCGAGACCTCAGGAGTGTCAGGATTCGAAGCTCCCGTGCGTGACAAAGTACGGGCTTATCTTCCGGCCTGGACAAATCCCCAGATTGACGAGACAGGAAACCTAATGGTTACGTTCGGGTCGGGTTCCGAGCATCTCCTTTTTGTCGGACATCTCGATGAAGTCGGATATGTCGTCAGGGCGATCAACGAGGACGGAACTCTTTCTGTCAGCAGCCGGGGCGGTTTTTATGACAAATACTTCGAGGCGCGTCCTATCGTTGTTTACACGCGTCGCGGTCCGATTTCAGGGGTCATTACACCTCGATCAGGATACATGACGGCGACATCTGACAGCTACCTCGCGAATGACGTTCGCGTATACCTAGGCACCGAAACAAAGCGTGATACTCAGGAACTTGGCATTACTGTGGGCGACTCCATCTCGGTGCCCAAGCGGTTTGTTCAACTGTCCAACGATCGGGCCACAGCCGGATCTCTGGATGATCGGACGGGATGTACAGCGATGATTCTTGCGTTGATGAAGTTGGATCCCGCCAAGGTCAATAAGCAAATCACTTTTGCGTGGGTGGTCGAGGAGGAGGTTGGACTTATAGGCGCTCGCGCAATTGCTGAACGCTCGAAAGTGGACTACGTTTTTGCAGTCGACACCTTCGTGACATCAGACTCGCCGCGGGAAGACAAAAGGCTTGCTGATGTGGACTTGGGCGCTGGTTTTGTGATGCGAGGGTTAGATTCGAGCAATATAACGCCACTCAGCATCATCAATCGCGTGGCCGAGATAGCACGACGTAATAATATCCCCTACCAAATCGGCGCGACAAATGGGGGCAACGATGGTTCCGCCTTCACACGGTATGGTTCGGTGGATGTTCCGTTGGCATGGCCGGGTCGCTATTCGCACTCGCCTGTCGAAGTGCTTGCAAAATCGGATCTGGAAGCTCTCAGCGATATCATCTTTAGGTTAGTGCTGGAATTCTAGCGTCCCGACTGGAGCAAAAACTGAAAAAATGGACCCCAATTCTCCGGACAGAATTGAGATCTATCCAGTTTTTGCTCTAAATTGCAAAAGCCTCGCGATTCGTCGTGAAGCGCGAGGCCCTGTGCCGTTTCGCCTCGCTCAACTGCTGCGCCCGACCTGCGTCAAGAAATCCGTTTCATGTGGGGTTCATCCCCTTCGCCATCATCCTTGTAGTCAAGAGCAGCCGAAAAACCGTCCCTGGCTACAGCGGCAATCTGGTGTAATTCAATGGGTGTCGTTCGATCGTGGGAGTTCCAAAAAGCTCCAATGTCCATTGCCGTAACAGAATCCCGACCAGTACATGCATTGCTCCGGCAAGTTAAAGCCGAACATCACATCATCCGTTTGGATTGCTTTGTGATGACGAATAATAAAATGTTCTCGCCCATCGGAGTTTGCTCCCACTCGAAATAACTCAGTAACCATTCCTCGAGAATGCGACAGCAGGATCAATGAGTCCTCCTGAGCGAATCCTTCGCTTGTTCGATGTGCCCGACATAAAGCAAGCCCACAGCCAATCTCTCCCGATCGTAAGCTTTTGCAAACACAGAAGGCGCATCGGGCGATGATGTGGGTTATCTACGCGATTTGTCGCTTGGCCCGCAGAAAATGTAGATTGCACCCGGAAGTGCATTGTTTGCATCAAGGCCATCGAGTCCAAGGCATAATCGGATGGTGTCTATGCCTTCACGTCCCGATATGGTTTGTATTCCCGGTGGTTGGTTTTCGATGGGGTCTGATGGTCGCTATTACTGGGAAAGCCCTCTCCATCGCGTATGGGTAGACGATTTTCAGATGGCTCGCAAGACGGTAACGCGAGAGGAATACCAGGCATTTCTTATCGACACAGGAAATCCCGAGCCCCTTGGTTGGTCCGAACCATGCTTTTCCCTCGCTACACTGCCGGTTGTCGGTGTGAATTGGTTTGATGCGGTCGCGTATTGCCGATGGCTTTCGGATTTCTTGTCCGAGCCTTTCCGTCTCCCGACCGAAGCCGAGTGGGAGAAGGCATGCAGAGGCGGCGTTGAGGGAGCGGAGTATTCATGGGGTAATGAACAGCCTTCAATGTTTCCCTATTTTGGAGGCGAATGGAATGGACCCAAGGAGGCCGGGAACGGCCCGCCTAATGGTTATGGCCTGCTCAACATTGGAGATAACGTTCACGAATGGTGTTCCGACTGGTATAGCGAAACCTACTATGGCAATTCACCAGATCGAAATCCTTTCGGACCCGACGAAGGATCTCGCCGCGTCTCGCGTGGCGGATCGTGGCGGCATCAGGTGAAAGCGTCGCGGGCCGCACATCGCAGCAGTCTCCCTCCTGACTATCGGTATACCGATTACGGTTTTCGCCTTGCGACAGGAATGCATGTGACGAATACGGAGGCGTTAGATAACGTGGAAGCAAGCGCCAGTCAGGATGACCGAGCCAGATAACCGGATCGAGCTCGGACGGTTCTTCCACCACTGACGCGAACACGGATCGAGTGGTATTTGCCGTCATCGATCCGGCTGGGATAGTAGCCCAGAGTGTACTGGCTGCGCAGTTCGTCCGCCACTTGGTTGAGAATACGTTCAATCTCTGCGCCACGACCTCCCAGCCAACTCTCTCCGAGGAGAAATGCCCGTCCACCGCTGCTTTCCGCGAAATCCCGCAGCACTTTCATGTCCACTTCGTCGCGGCGGCTCGAAGCCGGCTGCTTGTTGGAAAGGATTCCAGGCAGCGGCCATGAAAAGGGAACGTGTTCACTTCGCTGTCCGTATGTCGTGGGCGAAATCCCAAGAGAATACACGAGCAGTTCCGATTCTCGAATCATTCCAAGCACCTCATCGAGAGGGGACGCACTCGATGTATCCTGGCCGTCCGTGATGAGCAATATTGCTCGCTTGTCGTGACGCGCCGATTCGATTTTGTCCAGCGCTTCGGTGAGTGCATCGTACAGGGCGGTTCCACCGGTAGCCCGGACCTTCCGCAGAGAATTCAACAAGGTCTCTCGGTCTGAGGTGAAGTCCTGCCGAAGTTGAGGCTGGCTGGAAAACGTCTCAATAAAAATTTCATCTTCCTCATGAATCTTTCTGAGAAAGCGATTGACAGCGTCGACGGCCGTGCGAAGCTTACGCTCCATACTGCCGCTGGTGTCCAGGACCACGCCAACACTCACGGGAATATCGTTATCCTGGCTGAAGTGGACTATCTTTTGAGGAATACCGTCTTCTTCAACTGAGAAGTCAGAAGCCTTGAGACCGGGCACGTAACGTCCGGCCTCGTCCGTGACCGTTGCCACGATATTCACAAGCTGCACATCTACGCGCATCTGACCCAACAGAATGGCGCTAAGAGTTATGCAACAAACAATAGATGTAACGATCCGAAACCAGCGTCCCATGTGCTTCTCAGGAAGGAACCGGAAAATCAGCGTGCTGACTATAGTACGGTTTCAGGCTATGATAAAGCCCGATATGGTCACTCCTGAGAAATTTCGGGAAGTCATGAGCAACTTCGCCACGGGCGTTACGGTGGTGACTACGACCTCCGCCGATGGATCTCCCTACGGTCTGACTGTGAGTTCCTTTGCTTCGGTATCTCTGAATCCAGTTCTTGTGCTGGTTTGTCTGGACAATCGCCTGAGCGGGTTGGCTTCGTTCCAGAATTCGAAGCTCTTCGGCGTGAGCATCCTTTCGGAAGCGCAAGAGGAAATATCGAGGATGTTTGCGAAAAAGGATTCGGAACGTCCTGCTTCCATTTACTTTGAAGGACGCAATGGCGTTCCTTTGATGCGGAACGCACTAGCTACCTTTGAATGCGAGACGGTTGAGAAATATCCAGGGGGTGACCACACCATCTTTATGGGTCAGGTCATTTCCGCTGAGATCATCGACGCAAAGCACGGCGCGTTCCCGCTTGTGTATTTTCGCGGGAAGTATCGAAAGGTTGCGGAAACGTAGCGCGGTTTTTTTTGACGTGAATAACCTGTAGTTACGCCTTTGCTACTGTGCTCCGGCCAGCTTTCGAGGAATCAAAGGATTAATCCTGCAAAGCATCTCGTACGGTATTGTTCCCGCTTTTTCCGCGAGTTCTTCGACATGAATCTCCGCCTTCCCCTGACGTCCCAAAAGCACGACCTCGTCATCCACCTCTCCCCCAACATCCGTAACGTCGAGCATGGTCATATTCATGGCGACCCGACCGATGACAGGAGCGAGTTGGCCCCTCACTAAGGCACGCCCGGAGTTGGACAGCTTGCGGTCGTAACCGTCGTAATAACCCACTGGGATAACCGCCAAATGCATTGGACGACTCGCCCGGTAAGTCAGGCCGTAGCCGACGTAATCGCCCGTGCGCACCGCCTTCACCTGGGCCACTCGCGTTTTCCAAGTCAAAATTGGAGAAAGCATCATTTTGCTTCCCCGCTCGCGCGCAGCAACCTGTGTTTCGCGCGATGGCCATATTCCGTACGCTCCGATTCCCAGTCTCACCATGTTGAAGATAGTTTCAGGATACAGCAGCAAGCCGGCAGTGGCAGCCGTGTGAACATGAACCGGTTGAATGCCGCCTTCCGCGAATATCCGAAGGGCGTCATGAAAGCGCACGAGTTGGGCCTGCGCAAACGACGGATCCAATGTGTCTTCGATATTTGCGAAATGCGTGTAAACGCCTTCGATTTCCAACCAAGGGAGAGAACGCAATGAGGCAACAAAACCGGCCAGATCAGCCACACCAACGCCTTGACGGTTTGTTCCGGTTTCGACCTTCACATGAATGCGGGCCACGGAATGTGAACGTTCGGCGGCCTGGGAAAGCCGCTTCGCGACGTCGAGACGATATACGACCTGCCTGTACCCGTTTTTAACAACTTCGTCCAGGCCGGCGTGTTCAGTATGACCCAGGATCGCGATCGGTTTTTTGACGCCTAAGCGTGTTATCTCCAGCGCTTCATCGAGGCAATTTACACCAAGCCAATCCGCTTGCTCAGTGACGATGGGCGTGACGGTCGACAGCCCATGGCCGTAGGCATTCGCTTTGACGATTACCATCATTGATGCGCTTTGGGGAATAAGGCGCCGGAATGTATCGACGTTCTTCCGCAGACCCTCAGCATCGATCTCAATCCACGACAGCATGGCCCGATTATTTCATAAATGCACCGTGCTAAACTCTCCGCGTGATCCACATTGAATTTCGCAACGTCGGATACGCGTTAAGCGGCGGACGCGCGATTCTGGATGATGTCTCCTTTCAAATTCAGAGTGGAGAGACAGTTGTATTTCTGGGCCGTAGCGGCTCAGGAAAGACAACCACCTTGAAACTCATCAACCGCTTGCTCGAACCCACCAGCGGCGACGTTTTTGTTGAGGAAAAGGGGGCCGCGAGTTGGGATCCCATTCGACTTCGACGGCGCGTCGGGTACGTGATTCAGGAAATTGGCTTGTTTCCTCATTTCACTGTCGAAAGGAATGTCGCTCTCGTCCCAACCTTGGAATGCTGGCCTGAACATAAGGTGCGTCGTCGCGTTCACGACATGCTTAGTTTGGTCGGCCTTGATCCCAAAGTGTTTGCGCGGCGTTTTCCGCGAGAATTGTCGGGTGGGCAACGCCAGCGTGTTGGCGTCGCGCGCGCTCTCGCCGCAGATCCACCGATACTTCTCTTCGACGAGCCTTTCGGCGCACTGGATCCGATCACGCGATCTGAAATTCAACGAGAGTTTCAAGCGATTCAGGCGCAGCTTCGAAAAACCATCGTTTTCGTCACTCATGACATACGAGAGGCGTTCCTTCTCGGCAGTCGAATTGGCCTTATGAAAGACGGGCGACTCCTCGCCATCGAGCGTTCAGCGGACTTTCGCCGGCTTGACCTTCCTGAGGCGCGTGCTCTCATGGAGAGTTATGCATGACTTTTCTTGATTTCATGTGGACGAATAAGGCCGAGGTCTTCCACCTCACGCTGGAACACCTGTTTCTCGTCGTGGCATCAATGCTGCTGGCCGTCGCCATCGGCCTTCCACTCGGAATATTGCTGACACGAATGCCGCGCCTCAGCCGCGTTGTATTGGGTGTTGCCAATGTCGTGCAAACGGTCCCGAGTCTGGCCCTTTTCGGATTCCTGATTCCTGTTCCTTTCATTGGCGGCATTGGTGCACGGACGGCCATCGTCGCGCTCGTTCTATATTCCTTGTTGCCGATCATTCGAAACACATTTGCTGGAATTTCTGGTGTGGATCCCGCGATTCGCGAGGCCGGCCGAGGTATGGGGATGACGGATCGTCAACTTCTTTGGCGGGTCGAGATCCCGCTCGCGCTCGGCGTCATTTTCGCCGGTGTTCGCGTTGCGACGGTGATCGGGATTGGTGTCGCGACCATCGCTGCAGCTATTGGCGCGGGTGGCTTAGGAATGTTCATCTTTCGTGGCGTTTCTATGGTCGACAGCCGGCTCATTTTGGCAGGTGCGGTCCCGGCCGCTGTGCTCGCTCTCATTGCCGATTTCGGAATCGGCGCGATTGAAAGACGATTCGGTAAGCTTCTGTGCATCTTGTGCCTGGCAATCGCTGTCTCGTCGTGCGGACGGTCGGACCGAATCGTGGTCGGCTCCAAGAACTTCACTGAGCAAATTATCCTCGGAGAGATGCTTGCGCAACAATTTGAGCGTCATGGCCTAGTCGTGGACAGGCGCTTGAATCTGGGCGGCACCCTAGTCTGTCACGAAGCGCTGGTCGCGGGGCAGATCGATACCTATGTTGAATACACGGGAACCGGATTGACCGCCATTCTCAAGGAACCGCCGGCCACTTCATCTTCCGCCGTCTACGAGAAGGTTCGCACAGGTTATCGATCCCAGTTTGGCGTGGAATGGACTGAACCGCTCGGATTTAACAACACATTTGCGATCATTGTCAGGAAGAATGAGGCTGCCAAGTATGGACTCAGGAGCATCTCGGACGCCGCTCCCTTTACGAAAGACTGGATCGCCGGCTTCGGTTATGAATTTGTTGAGAGGGAAGATGGTTTTCCCGGCCTCGCAAAGCTCTACAACCTTCAATTTGCCTCGTCTCCGCGAGTGATGGATCTCGGGCTGACGTACAAAGCGGCCGCTGAGGGAAAAGTGGATTTCATCGCCGGTAACTCGACCGACGGGCTCATCAGCGCCCTGGACCTTGTCGTTTTGGACGACGACAAACAGTATTTTCCACCCTACGATGCAGTTCCGCTGATACGGGATGAGACGAGCAGGAGACACCCCGAAGTGAGGGAAGCCTTGAGAGAGTTGAGCGGCAAGGTCTCTGAAGACGAAATGCGCGCCCTCAACTATTCAGTGGATGGGCGCCATGAAGATGTGAAGATAATCGTGAGGGCGTTCTTGAACTCGAAATTTCCTAACTAGACGCCGCCCCAGGTCTATCTATATTGATGTCGCTAAAGGAGTCGCCTCATGTTCGGAACATGAAGAAGACGGCGCCAACCATCATTCCAAATGCAACAAGGTAGTTCCATCGGAGCTGTTCGTTTAGATACAACACGGAGAAGATGGAAAAGACGACGAGAGTAATGATTTCTTGAAGAACCTTTAGCTGCCCTGCTGTGAACTGGTACGATCCGATGCGATTCGCAGGAACCTGAAAACAGTATTCAACAAAAGCAATCAGCCAGCTGACTAAAATGGCGAGCCACAATGGTGACTCACGAAATTTCAAGTGACCATACCAAGCAAATGTCATGAAGATGTTTGAAATGGTCAAAAGTACGATAGTTCGCAAGAGTCTTCGTCCCCCGGGCCGAATAATTCGTTGTCGAGTGGGATACTAGCAGTATATGGGGCGTCTGTCTGAGGTTTCTGGACCGCCAGTCGAGAGCGTTTCGTCGCCACGATGGATCTTTGAGCGGATCGAGGAATGGGCGACGCGTTTTCCGGACCGCTTTGCGTTTGCCGTGGACCACGACGGGCGGATCGAGAAATACGGTTACGCTGACGTTCTCGCCGAAGCGGATACGATCGCGACAGGATTGACAGCAATAGGAATTCAGGCTGGAGATCGCGTCGCTATTCTCATGGAGAACATTCCGCAATGGGTGTTCGCCTTGCTTGGCGCTATGCGGCTTGGGGTCATCACCGTACCGCTTCCAACAACGCTGCCGGAAACCTCGCTTCGGATTATTGTCCAGCACTCCGAGTGCAAAATGGTGTTTTTCGATCCGCAGAATGAAGCCAAAGCTCGAACATTGGGCATTCCACTTTGGGATCATGCGTTCGCGAAAGGCAAGCCTCAAGGACAGGTCCGAGCAACGACTTCTGGCGAGGACACGTCCATCCTGATGTATACGTCCGGGACGACCGGGGATCCCAAGGGCGTTCAACTCACGATGAACAACCTGATCCTGGAGATTCAGGGCGTCGCCAAACAACTCGATATCTCGTCGGAGCATCGGATTCTTTCTGTGCTGCCTTTTTCTCACGTACTTCCGCTCATAGCGAATGGGCTGGGGCCGCTTTGTCTGGGCGCCGGAGTCATATTTCTCTCATCCATTTCTCCACAGCGCATCGTGGACGCTTTTCACCGTCATCGCATCACCTTTTTCATATGTGTTCCCCAATTCTTTTACGTTCTCCATAAGAAGATTTTTTCCGGCGCCAAGTCGCAGTCGTTTCCGCTCCGTACTCTTTTTAACACCGTGTTCTGGTTCTCACGTTCCATAGAGAGCACCGCAGTTAAACGCATCCTTTTTGCGAAAGTCCACAAAACCATCGGCCCTGATCTTCGTCTCCTCGCCAGCGGTGGTTCGCGTTTCGATGAGCGCATTGCTCAAGACCTCAGCGCCCTTGGTTACACGGTGCTGCAGGCCTACGGTTTGACAGAGACAACGGCTGCCGTAACCGCAACTCCGCAGAATGCCAATCGCATAGGATCCGTTGGAAAACCGCTTCCAGGCGTGACAATCCGGATCGATTCACCCAACGGCGATGGAATTGGGGAAGTCTGGATAAAAGGTCCCTTATTGATGAAGGGTTATTACAAAGATGACGTGAAGACCATGGAGGTTATCAAGAATGGATGGCTTCACACGGGCGACCTTGGTTTCATTCATCCTGATGGAAGCCTCTTCATCACTGGACGGATCAAAGACGTCATCGTTCTTGCCAATGGCAAGAATGTCTATCCGGAGGAGATTGAAGCTCATTACATGAAGTCGCCATTTATTAAAGAGATGTGCGTTCTCGGAGTGAGCGCGAACGGGGATGGCCCCGTGGGCGAGACGCTTCATGCTGTTATCGTTCCAGACATGGATGTTTTCCGAAGCAAGGGGGAAACGACCATCGCGGAAACAGTTCGATTTGAAATGGAGAATCTTTCCAAAGAAGCGCCGTCCTATCAACGTGTTCATTCTTTTGTGATTAGAAACGAGCTGTTGCCGCGGACCGTCACTCGAAAGCTGAAACGCTTTGAGATTCAGGCAGAAGAGGCCGCCCGCGCCAAACGTGGCCCGGCTTCGCAGGCAGGTGAAGATCATCCCCGTTTAAAAGCAGGTATAGGAGCCGTCATTGCGGAGATCGTTCGTCGTATGAAGCCTCAGTCCGGTGTGCTGACACCCGCGACGAATCTCGAACTAGACCTGGGATTCGATTCTCTAGCTCGGGTGGAGCTGCTTGGATTCATAGAATCCAGACTCGGGTGTCATATTGACGAACAGCAGGCGGCACGCATATTTACGCTGGGAGAACTTCTCGAGGCATTCGAGACAAGTCGACGCTCCGACGCAATGGTCGGTCGGAGCTGGAAGGAAATTCTGGACAGTTCTCCATCCGGAGAAGCCTATCACTACATCTTTCGGCCGAGACGAATACTGAATCCGCTTTGGTTTACGCTGATGAGGACGCTTAAGGCCATTACCAAACTTTTTTGGGGTTTGCGTTTCAGCGGCCTCGAAAATATTCCAGGCTCCGGGGCATTCATTTTGTGTCCGAATCATGAGTCCTTTCTGGACGGACCGATGCTGCTTTCCATAATGCCGCGTCGAGTGATCTACAACGTGTTCATTCTGGGCTACAGTGATTATTGGAATAGTCCTTTGTCGAGTCGAGTGGCTAAGCTTTGCAACATTGTGGCGATAGATCCGAATGCGAGCCTGATAAGCGCAATGCAAATCGGTGCAATGGGTCTTCGCCGCGGTAAGATCTTGCTCGTTTTCCCCGAGGGCACGCGGAGTATTGATGGCCGCGTCGCCGAATTTAAGAAAGGCGCTGCCATCATTTCCCGTGAGCTAGGAGTGCCGATCGTTCCCGTGGGCATTCGCGGCACTTTTGAGTCATGGCCTCGCAGTGGATCTCTCAAGTTCCATCCCGTCGAGTTCGTGGTCGGTCGCCCTATCATTCCTCGTGACTACGATGGGGTTGAGGATCCTTATTCGGCCATCACGGAAAAGCTCCGGACCGACGTCAGAAAGCTATGCGCAGATGATGAGCGGGTCTCCGCTCGGCAAACCAGTCAACTTGTGTAAGACGATGCACCGGCTGGGAGTGCCGTTGCAGGCGTCATCTGAAATTCGAAATTAGAGTCTTAACGTTGTGTTACGCTGTCGTCTCACAAAACCATTTTTGCTAGGGGAGAAGCCCATGCGAGTTCCGTTCCTTCTTTTGGGATTGGCTTTGGCAGCTTGCAGTCCGCAGCAGGAAGAGTCGAAATCCCAGCCTGTAGATGAAAAGAACGAAGCAAAAGATATGGTCGGCCTTGGGAAGCAGTTGTTCTTTGATAAGCGGCTTTCGGCCAATGGTCAAATGTCCTGCGAGAATTGCCATCTACCCGAGAAGGGATGGACGGATGGAGAGGCGCTCTCAAAGAAGTTTGACGGCTCGATGAATACTCGCCACACGCCGACTCTGTATAACGTCTCGAAGTACCGCGAGCTGTACTGGGATGGGCGCGCGGCGACGCTGGAGAAGCAGATTCTCGCCGCTTGGCAGGGTCAGATGGGCGGTGCTCCCGACAAGGTGGCTGAAGCTCTCAATGCCGTTCCGGCATACCAGGCGAGTTTCACGAAGCTCGCCGGAGGCCCCGCCGACCCAGACCGCATCGTTAACGCGCTTGCGGCATTTGTTCGCACCATTGAATCGAAAAATGCCCCTTGGGACCGCTATGAAGCAGGAGACAAGTCCGCAGCTTCAGCCGATGCCGTGGCTGGGTTTGAGATTTTCAGTAAGAAAGCGAACTGCACGCTCTGTCATCTTCCGCCGGAGTACTCAGACACGCTCTTTCACAATGTCGGGATTGGCTTCGACAAGCCCGAACCGGACATGGGCCGTGGTGCATTCTTGACGAGATCACTGCAACCGACGAGCACCGACGAGGAAAAAGCGAAAGCGGAAAGCTCAATGGGAGCATTCAAAACTCCTATGTTGCGCAGCCTTCCGGAAACCGCTCCCTACTTTCATGATGGCCGTGCAGCTACTCTGGACGCGGCGGTGGATTTGATGCTTGCCGGCGGCATCAAGAACAAGTATTTGGATCCGAAGTTGAAACCCGCGAAACTGACCGATGGGGAACGAGCCCAACTAATTGCTTTTCTCCAGGCATTAACGCCTGAAAAGCAGGCATTTGAGAGGCCGTCTATTCCTTAAACAAAATTTATGGCGCTTTCGTTCCCAAGCTCCTTGGAAGTCGGCGTGTAAGGGCCTTACAATAAGGGCACTCAGGAAAATCCCGACATATGGACAGAAAATACGGCCAGCGCGGCTACCAGGATGACGACCGTGAGAAGGGGCGGGAGCGCGAAAAACCCCGAGAGAAACCAAAGGGTCCGCCTCGTGGTGCAAAAGCGAAAGATAGTCCGCGAGCTATTCAGATGCCCGGATTCCAGGAGGTGTTGCGGTGTTCCATGTGCGGCACGATCGTCATGCCTCCTATCGAAATCACGTTCACCACTCAATGTATCAAGTGCCACGCCGACCTTCGGTCATGTAAACACTGCAGACACTTTGACACCGGCGCTCGTTTCGAATGTACACAGGACATTCCTGAACGCATTACGAAGAAAGACCTCCGCAATAATTGTGAATTCTTCATGGCCCGCACCTCGATTGAACGCGAGACTCGAGATTCCGGCGGCGGCATCGGAGGAGTTAAGGCCGCTCCGAAGCAGTCGGATGCAAAGAGCGCATTCGACAACCTCTTTAAGAAATAGGAGTATCGAGAGCGAATGCGAAGGCTTCTGCAGACTCTCCTTCTCTTGACGGCCATAGTCACGATTGTCTTCGGTGCGGGAGTCAACGTCAGGATCAGAGAGTGGGATGTTCCTACACCCAACTCAAGACCTCATGATCCGGCAGTTGCACGAGACGGTTCACTGTGGTGGACGGGCCAATCTGCGAATAAGATCGGACGTCTTGATCCAAAGACCGGCGAGTTTAAGGAATGGGCATTAAAGACTCCTGGTTCTGGTCCACACGGCCTCATTGAAGATGCCGAAGGAAATATTTGGTATACAGCCAACTACCAGGGCCGGATCGGAAGATTGAACCCAAAGACCGGTGAGATCACCGAATATGCCACGCCCGGCGCCCGAGATCCTCACACCCCAATAGTCGATCCTCATGGGATTGTCTGGTTTACTTCCCAAATTGCCAACAAGCTTGGCCGCCTCGATCCGAAAACCGGGCAAGTGACTTTAAAGGATTCGCCCACTGCCGATTCACGACCTTATGGTCTGGTTTTGGATTCCAGCGGTTCGCCTTGGTACTGCGAATTCAATAGCAACAGGATTGCACGGATAAAACCGGAAACATTTGAAATTCAGGAATACACTTTGTCCAAGGATGCCAGGCCGCGGCGCTTGGCCGTCGCTTCCGACGGGCGTATTTATTATTCGGATTACTATCGTGGCTATCTGGGTCGGTTGGACGCCAAGACCGGCAAGGTGGATGAATGGCCGTCGCCGGGCGGCGCGAGATCACAGCCATACGGAATCACGGCCACAGCGGACGGAGCCATTTGGTACAGCGAATCCAATGTCCAACCCAACACGATCGTTCGATTCAATCCCAAAGACAATTCCTTCAGCAGTTGGCCCATTCCTTCCGGTGGCGGCGTCGTGCGCCACATGGTCGCCAGCAAAGATGGAAAGCGCCTCTACATCGCCTGCGACGCCGATCCGGCCGGAGTGCACGCCTGCGAG
>CAZIPZ010000002.1:38959-46529 GCA_964541075.1 uncultured Solibacteraceae bacterium
CATCGCCTGCAGCGGGGTGAATAAAGTTGGTGTCATCGACATCGTGACTGAATGACTTGTCGTCCGGCGTCAGCCTTCCTTTTTTTATCCTTTGTCCAACTTTTTGTGCTTTTTGAAGCCTTTTGTAGCTATTCTTCTCATTGGAGGAACCGGATAGTTTGAACGGATCAGAACGCCTGAAAATTGCGGTTTTCGTAGACTTCGACAACATTGAAATCGGCGTCAAGAGCACGCTGAATCGGCACTTTGACATCGGCGCTGTGCTGGAAGCGATCAAGGAACGTGGGGAGGTTGTCACGAAGGTCGCTTACGGCGATTGGAAACGCGCTGGTGAACACAGCCGCAGCATGACTCAGCATGCAATCCAGATGGTGCAGCGCAACCTTACTCCAGGCGGAGATAAGAATGGGGCTGACATCAACCTGGCGCTGGACGCCCTGGAAATGGCTTTCACGCGGAATCACATCAACGCTTTCGTGATCGTGGGCGGTGATAGTGATTTCATCGCTCTCGTAGAGAAGCTGAAGCAATATGACAAGAAGGTCATGGTCGTGGGAGGGCGCAGCTTTACCAGCATTATATTGCAAAAGAACTGCCACGAGTTCATCGCGTATGAGAACCTGATTGCGCCACAGGGCGCCGTCCGGAGACAGGCCGAGCGAACCCGCGTGACCATTGCAGATTCCAGCTTGAACAAAGCTTTCCCGCTTGTTCGCCGAGCCCTTAAGGTTCTCAACGATCGGGAAGTGTCGCCGCAACTCGGCTTGTTGAAGAGTACGTTGTTGCAGCTGGATTCGACCTTTTCGGAGCGTGATTACGGTGCAAGCACCTTCCGCGATTTCATCGAGAAAATGGCGGCGGCCGGCCTCGTCAATTTGAAGCAGGTGGACCGCAGTCTTCTGGTCGAGCTGAAGGATCAACCTGACCAGCAAGGGGAACACGAAGAAGTGGATCACGAAGCTGCTCCGGCTGCCATACAGGATGCTCAGCCGCCGTCGCCTGCTTCGCCGGCCTTCCAACCTCCAGGGCCGAGTCCGACGCAGGTGGAGGAAGGGGTTCGCGCGATGTCGGAGGTTTTCCAGAACCCGAAGGTTTCCCCTCACTGGCCAATGTACCTGCGCAATGTGAAACAGTTCATTAAGAACGCTGCGCCTGGTTTTGACGAACGGAAGTATGGATTTAATAGTTTCCTTGAAGCTGTTCGCTCGGGGCAGAAGGCAGGATTGTTCCGGTTGGAGCGCAATCGTCAAGGCATTCTACGTGTTTTCCCCGGCCAGCAAATCATGCCTGTTCCGCGTCCTGCGCCGCTTGTTTCAGAAGGGCCGCAGTCGGTTGCGGAGCCGACGGTAATTGAAGAGCAACCAATAATCGAAGAGGTGATTGGTGGGGCGCCTGTGGAAGATATTGAGGAATCGCCGCCTGCGGTCGTTTCGCCCCCATCCGAAGAGCCCGTGGAGAGCAAGCCTGTTCGCAAGAGGCGGGCTTCAGCCGGAACGAAGAGGAAGACAATCGCCCCACGTAAAGCGAATGCGTCTGTAACGGTTCCGAAACGGTCTAGGAAAAAACCAGTCCCCAGTTCTTCCGGAGAGGAAGGGACTGCAGAGATATAAGCTTTGCCTGCGACTAAGGGGAACCCCTTTTAATAATTTACTTGCGAGCGGCGTTCGGCCCGCGTAGCGCCGTCGGTGCCTCGTTCAACTTCATGCTCGGTATATTTCTTCAACTTTTCTCCATCTCGAGCTGACTACTACGCGCTAACGATATCGACGCGGACTTTTTTCCCCTTTGGCGTTCGCCGCAGATGGGGGTTTGA
Organism: uncultured Solibacteraceae bacterium; assembly: GCA_964541075.1. Lineage (GTDB taxonomy): Bacteria > Acidobacteriota > Terriglobia > 20CM-2-55-15 > 20CM-2-55-15 > CAZIPZ01. The sequence goes on from CAZIPZ010000002.1 coordinate 40,773, forward strand.
GGGCCGGGCGGGAGATCGCCCTGTTGCAGGGCTGCGACCCAGTTGTAATCTGAACGTGTGATACATCCGCGATTTATGGAACCGGCCGGCGCGCCGAGCGAGAATACCGCCCTTTTCAACAGAGAGCTCAGCTGGATTGAATTCAACTTCAGGGTGCTGGAGGAAGCTCTCGATCCTGAAGTTCCACTCCTGGAGCGTTTGAAATTCCTCTCCATTTTTTCAACGAACCTGGATGAGTTTTTCATGGTTCGCGTTTCCGGACTCCAGGAGCAGTTGGAAACGAATCCAACGCTTTTGTCTCCGGATGGATTAACGACCGCGACTCAGTTGAAGATGATTTCCGAGACGTTGCGCCCGCTCCTGAAACGGCAGACAGCTTGTCTTGTAGAGAGCGTGCTGCCTGGCTTGGAACAATTGGGAGTCCGGATTATCGTTTACGATCGCCTAAGCAGCGCCGAAAAACAGGACATGAAGCGGCTGTTTTTTGAGCGGGTGTTTCCGGTGCTGACGCCTCTGGCGGTCGATCCGGGGCACCCTTTTCCGTACATTTCCAACATCAGTCTGAACCTTGGCGTTCTCCTTGCTTCATCGGGCGGTCCTGAGGAGGCGGCGCGATTTGCGCGAGTGAAGCTTCCTCCGAGCGTTCCCAGGCTCATCCCGATAGATCAAGGGCGCTGCTTCATCCTGCTGGAGGAACTAGTGTCCGCACACATTGGCTCGCTTTTTCCGCGGTGCCAGGTTCTGGAATGCCAACCTTTCCGAATTACTCGCGACGCCGATGTTGAGATTGAAGAAGACGAGGCGGAAGACTTGTTGAAGTCTGTCGAGTTGACGCTCAGGCAACGACGATTTGGGTTCGGCGTGCGCCTCGAGGTTTCTGCAGCGATGAGCGCACCCATGGTGGAATTGCTGCGGCGTTCGCTCCAGCTTGAGGATCAGGATGTCTATTCCATCCAGGGGCCCTTGAATATTCCTGATCTCATGGCGCTTTACAAACTGGATTTGCCTAGCGCCAAGGACAAGCCATTCGAACCCGTCAATCCTCCTGCTTTCCGGGGGTCTGAGGGCATTTTCGAGGTCATCCGGCGTGAGGACGTTTTAATTCATCATCCTTATGAATCCTTTGCGCCAGTTGTTGAGTTCTTACGGGCTGCTGCACGTGATCCCAGCGTTTTGGCCATAAAACAGACGTTATACCGTGTTGGGGCGGATTCTCCAATCGTGAGCGCACTCATCGAGGCCGCGGAACGGGGAAAACAGGTTGCTGTCCTTGTTGAGCTGAAGGCCCGCTTTGATGAGGAAAACAACATTCTCTGGGCGAGAAGACTGGAGCAGGCTGGGGCGCACGTCATCTATGGCGTTGTTGGCCTGAAGACCCATGCAAAACTCGCCTTGGTCATCCGTCAGGAAGGCAACACGTTGCGCCGGTACGTTCATCTGGGTACGGGAAATTACAATCCACTGACTGCGCGAATCTATACGGACATCGGATTGTTCACAAGCAATCCAGAATTCGGCGCCGACTGCTCGGAACTCTTCAATCTTCTGACCGGGTATTCGGGGCAGGCAGACTACCGCAAACTGATCGTCGCTCCGGGCCGTTTACGCAACCAACTTCAAGCGCTTGTTCGTCGCGAGGTGGAAAACAAGTTGGCGGGCCGGCCCGCAGGAATAGTAGCGAAATTCAACAGCCTGACGGACACGGCTCTAATCGAGGAGCTTTATTCGGCATCGAGGGCGGGTGTTCCGATTACATTGATCGTACGTGGCGTTTGTTGTTTACGGCCTGGTTTACCGGGTCAAAGCGAAAACATTCGGGTGGCCAGCATCGTAGGACGCTTTCTTGAACACTCGAGAATTTACCTATTCGCAAACGGCGGCAACCACGAGGTCTATCTCAGCAGCGCCGATATCATGTTCCGCAACCTGGAACGCAGAGTTGAAATCATGTTTCCGATCGAAGATGAAAAGCTCAGGGGGCGCGTTCAGGCTCAAATTTTGGAGCATGCTCTGGCAGATACTGCAAAGATTCGGTGGCTTCAGAGCGATGGAACATACCGCCGTCCCGTCATCATTGAGCAAGATTCGTGCGATTCCCAAACCGACCTGCTTTCGCGATACCTATCCGCGTAGAGTCTTCACCGCCGCCTTGCAGCATCAATCTTCTCTGGTTCCCGCAAACCGGTAGCCGACGCCGTGAACCGTTTGCACGTATGCAGGCTGCTGTGCATCGTATTCGATCTTTTCGCGAACTCTTCGAACATACACATCCACACTGCGCGGTGTGACCGTGCGATCGTTTCCCCAAACGCGATCGAGAAGTTGATCACGTGAGAAGACTATCCCAGGATGCGAAGCGAGATAGTGAAGGAGGCGAAACTCCAAGGCGCTCAAATCCACATCGCGGCCGGCAACCGAAACTGTGTGTGCGGCAGAGTCAATGACAAGGTCCGCACGCTTCAGCGTGGAACGAATCGGTTCGACGGATTGCTGCCGGCGGAGCAGAGCACGTATCCGTGCGATGACTTCGCGCATGCTGAAAGGTTTGGTCACGTAGTCATCAGCGCCAAGTTCCAACCCGACGACTCGGTCGGCTTCATCGCCCCGCGCTGTAAGAATCATCAAGGGAATACTACTGAATTTTTCGGTTCGACGAAGCTGGCGGCAAACCTCCAGTCCGTCCATTCCCGGCAACATGAGATCGAGCACCACGAGATCGGGTTGGTCACGCCGAATCTCAGCCAAAGCCAGGCTTCCGTCGGTTGTGAAGCTTACTTTAAAGCCTTCTTTTTCGAGGTTGTACTTGAGCAACTTGACGAGGTCACGTTCATCTTCGACGATCAAGATCTTCTTGGACATGGGTAATCAATGCCATACCTCCGTGAAACAGCGGGGTCACATATCCGTGAAATCTTGCTACTCGTAAACGTTTCAAAGTGTTCACGGGCAGTTCACCAATCCGTAACAATGAGTGAGCTATTCTGAACTCGTGAGAAAAAAACAATTCATTGCACTAACGTTCATTGTGGGCGTCTTGCTCCTCTACGGATGCGCCGCCCCGCCAGAACGCTCCACGGTGACCATAAAAGGTTCAGACACGATGGTTCTCTTGGGGCAGCGATGGGCCGAGATCTACATGAAAGAGCATCCGGAAACCGCTGTGCAGGTGACTGGGGGCGGTAGCGGAACCGGGATAGCGGCATTGATCAATGGCACCACGGACATATGCCAGGCTTCTCGTCCGATGACTCAGGAGGAGAAAGACTCAGCTAAGAAGCAGAGAAACGCGGACGTGGTGGAAACGCCCGTCGCTCTAGATGCACTTTCTGTTTACTTAAACGGCCAGAATGGAATTGACCACCTCTCTATTGAGCAGGTCGGCAAGATCTTCCGGGCCGAGATCACCAACTGGAGGGACGTCGGCGGTGCTGACGCCCCCATTGTGCTCTATGGACGCGAGAACAGTTCAGGCACCTACGTCTACTTTAAGGAGAACGTACTCGCCAATGGAGACTTCGCGGCGACATATCAGGCTTTGCCCGGAACAGCCGCGGTTATCAATGCAGTTGTGAAAGATCCTGCTGGCATCGGTTATGGCGGCGTTGGATACGCAAAGGAAGTCAAGACCATCGCCATTTCGAAGGATGCAGCTTCGACTCCCATCGTTCCTTCCATGGATAATGTGTTGAATAAGACCTATCCGCTGAGTCGGGAACTTTTCTGGTACACAGCCGGAACACCCTCCGGAACCACTAAGGAAATTGTCGATTGGGTGCTGGGCGCCGAAGGCCAGAAGATCGTTCTGGAGGTTGGTTACTATCCGCTTCGTCCATCAAGCCAAAGCCAATGAAAGAAAGAGCGCCTCTGACGGACGAACTGGGGCCGCACGGCCCCAGTTCGCATCCGAGCGCCGGAGCTCCGCGAATCGCGCCCGCACTCCTGCCCGCAGAGGTTCGCAACCTTAGAAGGCGTCGTCTCGCCGATACGATCGCGGAGAAGCTCATGTTGGGTTTCGCCCTGCTCGCAATTTCCATCATCTTTCTGATCTTTATCTACGTGGGCCGGGAAGCATTGCCTGTCGCTTTGGGATCGATGGAAAGCGTCAGCCTTGCTTCGACATTGGCGCCTCCATTTGTGTGGCAGCCCGTTTCCATCAACCCTCGATACAACGTGGTTCCGCTGGTCATCGGCACGTTGAAGGTCACGCTGATTGCGATGCTTCTGGCGACGCCACTCGCGCTTGGTGCTGCAGTTTACACGGCCGAATTTGCTCCTCCGCGCCTTCGCGAATGGATTAAGCCTGCTATTGAACTGCTGGCCGGCATTCCGTCTGTTGTCCTTGGTTTCTTTGCTCTCATCGTTCTGGCGTCTTGGACGCAGGCTTTTTTTAACTTTCAATTCCGTCTTAACGCTCTGACAGCCGCCATTGGTCTTGCCTTCGCGGTGATTCCCATCGTCTATACCGTCGCTGAGGACGCGCTTACGGCGGTGCCGCGGCTGTACCGGGAAGCTTCCCTTGCCCTGGGCGCTTCAAAGTCCCAAACCGCCGCCCGCGTGGTTCTTCCCGCTGCAATGCCCGGAATCGGAGCAGCCGTGATTCTCGGTCTGGGGCGGACCGTTGGCGAAACCATGATCGTCCTGATGGTGTCTGGAAACGCCGCCATGCTCACTCTCGATCCGGCCGCCCCGGTGCGAACAATGTCGGCCACAATAGCCGCCGAGTTGGGCGAAGTAGTATTTGGCAGCGCTCATTTTCGTATTCTTTTCTTCATTGGAGTTCTTCTGTTCTTGATCACGGCGGTTCTCAACTGGGTTGGAGACCGTTTCAATCGCAAACTGCGTGAAAGACTGTTCGGGTCTGCATGAAGAATTTTAGTGATCGCATCTTTGTGATGCTTACGCTGAGCGCAACGGTGATTATTCTGGCCATGCTTGCCCTGATTGTTGGGAACATCGCGGATAAAGGCCGAGCGAACCTGTCGTGGACTTTTCTCACCAGTGCTCCCGAGAACGGCCTAATGGGCGGCGGGATTTTTCCTGCCATATATGGAACGGTTTTACTGGTCCTTTTGATGTCGATCGCAGCCGTGCCGTTTGGAGTTCTCGTTGCGATCTATTTCGCCGAATACGCCCGTGCCGAGTCGCGGCTATATCGCTGGACAAGAATGGCTGTGAACAACCTAGCGGGCGTTCCGTCAATTGTGTTCGGCCTGTTTGGCCTTGGTTTCTTTGTTCAATCTCTCGGTAAGGCGATCGACCAGGGTCTGTATTCGGGCCGCGCGCTATACTCCCAACCGTCTCTGATTTGGGCGGCGATGACCATGGCAGTACTGACGCTTCCGGTCGTGATCATCACTGTCGAGGAGACGATCCGCACAGTGCCGAAGGAATACCGCGAAGCGAGCCTTGCATTGGGCGCCACGCGCTTGCAGACCATTTTTAAAGTGGTCTTACCTCAGGCTTGGGCCGGAGTCATGACTGGAGCCATTCTCGCCGTGAGCCGTGGAGCGGGAGAGGTTGCGCCTGTGCTTTTTACCGGTGCAGCCTATTTTCTGCCTCGTCTCCCTGGGCACCCGACAGATCAATTCATGCACCTCGGTTATCATATCTATGTGTTGTCGACGCAATCCCCCGATATCGAAGCCACTAAACCCGTCCTGTATTCAACCGTATTCGTGCTTCTTGTTCTGACTTTCATGCTGAACATCACGGCAATTCTCATAAGAAATCGGATGCGGCGATGGGCGATGCAGTAAA
>CAZIPZ010000002.1:46539-54290 GCA_964541075.1 uncultured Solibacteraceae bacterium
TTAACGTCGACAAAGCGAACTTCTTCTATGGCAACCACCAGGCTTTGTACGACATTTCGGTTAAGATCCGGCCACAGTACGTAACTGCACTGATTGGACCTTCCGGATGCGGGAAATCCACATTTCTTCGATCATTAAACCGGATGAACGATTTGATTCCAGGCGCGCGGTTAAATGGAAGAATCGAGTTGGATGGCCAGAACGTTTATTCTGCCGCGATGGATGTTATTCAGCTGCGCCGCCGCGTGGGGATGATCTTCCAGAAATCCAATCCCTTTCCCATGTCGGTATATGACAACGTGGCATACGGCGTTCGCGTGAACGGCCTGACTAACAAGCGTCTCGAACTGGATGAAATCGTCGAAAAGACGTTGCGAGCGTCTGCGCTCTGGGACGAGGTCAAAGATCGTCTGCGCCGTTCCGCCATGTCTCTGTCCGGGGGGCAACAACAACGCCTTTGTATTGCGCGCGCGCTTGCCGTCGAGCCCGAGGTCTTGCTGATGGACGAGCCTGCGTCGGCCCTGGACCCGATTTCTACTGCGAAGATCGAAGAGTTGATTTACGACCTGAAGCGAACATATACAATCATCATCGTGACCCATAATATGCAGCAGGCCGCCCGGGTTTCTGATGAAACCGGCTTCTTCCTTTCCGGCCGTCTGGTTGAATTCAACGAAACAAAAAGATTGTTTACGGCTCCTACAAACCGTGAGACCGAGGATTACATCACCGGGAGGTTTGGATAAGCGGTATGCCCGATCGAGAGCATACGAGTAAGCACTACGAACAACAACTGCGTGAACTCAAAGACAAGCTGTTGGTGATGAGCCACCAGGCTGAACAGATGATCTCCGACTCGATTCGGGCGCTGGTCGATCGCAAGCCATCGCTTGCGGAAAACGTAATCAAGCGCGATGACGGCCTGGACGCGCTTGAGGTCGAGATCGACAATCTTTGCTATCAAATACTGGCGCTTGAGCAACCCGTGGCTCGCGATCTCAGGTTCATCGCGACTGCTCTCAAAATCGTAAAAGATATCGAGCGTATCGGAGATATTGCCGTAAACATTGCTGAGCGCGCCGTGGAGCTGATCCAGGAACCTGAATTGAAGCGCCTCATCGACCTGCCGATTATGGCGGAGGGAACCCAGCGAATCTTCAAAGAAAGTCTGGACGCCTTCGTCAACTCGGATGTGGAGCTTGCTGAAAAGGTCATCCGCGACGACCACACACTGGACGGACTCTATGAACAGATTTTTCGGGAGCTCTTGACCTACATGTTGGAAGACACACGTTTCATCGCGCGCGCGATAAAACTGATCTTCATTGCTAAACATCTCGAACGAGTGGGGGACCACTCCGCCAACATCGCAGAGATGGTGGTTTTTCTCGTAAGAGGACAGGATATCCGGCATGGAACGCGTCTTGATCGTGGATGATGATCCGGATATTCAACGTTTGGTGGCTTACAACCTCAAACAGGCCGGTTTCGAAATCGTCACGGCTTCAACCGGAAGCAAAGCTCTGGAAACCGTTCAGAAGCACCCGCCCGATTTGATCCTGCTCGACCTCATGTTGCCGGATGTGGACGGCATGGAGGTGTGCCGCATGCTGCGGCAGCGCGAAATCTCCAAAAATATCCCCATCATCATGCTGACTGCACGCAGCGAAGAGATTGATCGAGTGGTCGGCTTCGAGTTGGGCGCCGACGATTACGTCATGAAACCGTTCAGCGCACGCGAGTTGGTCCTGCGCGTAAAATCCATTTTTCGCAGGACGAAGGAGGAACGCAGTGATGTTCTCAGGATCGCCGGAATTCAACTCTACCCCGACCGAAGGCAATGTTTTGTCGGGAAAAATCAGGTTGTCTTGACGGCGAAAGAGTTCGATCTGCTGAACGAATTGATGCGGGCCCGGGGAAACGTGCTTACACGAGACATGCTTATGGATCGTGTGTGGGGATATCATGGCGAGGCTACTTCGCGGACTCTGGACACTCACGTACGAAGACTACGTGAGAAACTGGGAGCAGACGGAATCTATGTCGAGACGGTGCGTGGAGTGGGCTACCGAATGGGTAGCCCTGCGGAAGATAGCTAAATGACCATATCGCTCCATACGCGTTTTGTGTTTTGGGGCGTCCTCGTTCTCGTTTTGACCTCGGGCGTTGCGAGTTACCTGGCTCCATCATTCCGATCGCACCTCTTTGCTTTCGCTTCCATGTCTTCAGTTTTGATCTTTGTCTTCGGGCGCATCATTCGGCGCTTCGTTTCACGCCCAATTCACGAGCTTGCTTCAACAGCGAAGACATTATCGCTGGGGGCGATTGAGCATCGATTTTCAGTGCAAGGAGACGAGGAAATTGCTTTTCTCGGAGCTTCGCTGAACACGATGATCAGAAGTTTCAATACGAAGGTTAAGGAGCTCGCGGAAGGTAAGCAGAGTCTCGAACTCATTCTTGCGGCGATGGGACAGGGGGTGATGGTCCTGGATCGCAACGGACGCATCTCGCTTACCAACTTGGCCATCCGCAACGCTCTAGGGGTGTCGCGCGATGTTTCAGGCATGACTGTGCTGGAAATTTTTCGCCGTCCTGATCTGGAACAAGCTGTTCGTGACGTCCTGTCCGGAGGCGACCCAAAGGTCCTGGAGATCACGAGTGGTAATGGACGCATATTCGAGGCGAGTGTAGGCCCCGTTGCAAACGCAGCCGGTAGCGTGGATTCCGTGGTGATCGTTTTTCACGATCTCTCTGATATTCGGCGGACCGAACGGATGCGACGCGACTTCGTCACCAATGTTTCTCATGAATTTAAGACTCCGTTGACGTCAATTCGAGGTTACACGGAAACCCTACTGTCGGGCGCCCTGCAGGATCAGGAAATCGCAAAAGAGTTTCTTCGGATCATCGAGCGTAACGCGGGGCATCTTGAGCGGCTGGTTACGGACCTGCTGACACTCGCGCGGATCGAGTCGGAACCTCCGGTGATCAAGGAGCAGGTCGATGTGAAATCGATAGTTGACGAGCTCATTGCCCAGAAACGAGCGATTTTAGAGAGCCGTGAAATCCGGGTTTGCATCGATGTTCCTGCAGTTCCGATTCAGGCCGACCGGTCGCGTCTCTCAACGGCGCTTTCAAATCTCATTGATAACGCAATTTATTACAACCGAACGGGCGGTGAGGTGCGGATCTCTGCGCAGGTGCAGAACGGCGCGTATGAATTGTCCATCGCCGATACTGGGGAAGGCATTCCGTCAGAAGAGTTACCGCGCATTTTTGAACGCTTTTATCGAGTCGACAAGGCCCGCTCCCGAGATTCGGGAGGCACGGGGCTAGGTCTAGCCATTGTGAAACACGCCATAGAAACTCAGGGTGGCGCTATTACAGTAGCTAGCCGCCCGGGAGTAGGTTCGACCTTCACGTTTCGCTTGTTGGCAGCTTCTCCGGTTCAGCTGCCTGTAGTCTGAGGTCTGTCGGACCGCCACGCGGCAGACAATCGCAGTGCACACACGCGAAATTTTTTGCCGGTGGGATACGATAGAAAGAAGAGCTTTGGAGGCAGTTCATGGCTGCGATTCCCGACGAATTCTGCGATCTTTTCAAGAAACCTGCTTTCGGCCACCTTGCGACGATCATGAAGGATGGATCTCCTCAAGTGACTCCGGTGTGGTGCGATTACGACGGAACCCATGTACTTGTGAATAGCGCCAAGGGCCGCGTCAAAGATGCGAACGTTCGTCGCAATCCCAATGTAGCGATTTCCGTTCAAGATCCAGCGAACCCGTACCGGTACGTTGCGGTTCGAGGAAAAGTCGTCGAAGTGACGGAGAAAGGCGCCGACGACCATATCAATGTGCTTTCAAAAAGATACTTAGGCAAAGATGTATATCCATTTCGTCAGCCGGGGGAAGTGCGTGTCATCTATAGAATTCAACCAGAACGGGTTTCCACGATAGGTTAGTTTCGGAGAGTAATGCCCACTTTTGCCGTTATCGATGCAGGAAGCAACGCGCTTCGCTTCCAGGTAGCTTCGGTTGAACGCCCTGGGTCTTATCGCATCCTTGAACAGGAGCGACGACCCGTTCGTCTGGGGCATAAGGTCTTCGAGACCGGAGCCTTTGACAAACAGAGTCGGGCAGACGCCTTGGAAACGATACAGAAGTTCAAAGCGCTCGCCGACAGGCATAAGACAACTGCACTTCGTGCAGTTGCGACAAGCGCTACTCGAGAGGCGTCCGACGGCCCAGCCTTTATTCAAGAAGTGGAGCGAATGGGAGTGCAGCTCGAAATTCTCTCCGAAGAGGAGGAAGCCCGCCTGATCAGTCTGGGAATCCTGACAGGACTCAGTTTCGACCTGCCTCTCGGCCTGTTTATGGACATTGGCGGCGGCAGCGTCGAAATCGCTGTGGCAAATCGTTCCAGCACGTTCTGCCTTTTCAGCCTGCCCTTGGGCGCCGTGCGTTTAACGGAACGTTTCATCAAGCACGATCCGCCACGAGATCGTGAGGTCGCGGCCCTCCAGAGCCTCGCTCACCAAAAGCTTGCACCTGTAGCCAGAAGGATTTTGCGAGAGAAGTTCACGATGGCCTTCGGCAGCGGCGGAACCATGACCACGCTTGCGGACGTTGATTCACATCTGACGGGCGAGGTGCGGCAAGGCTCGCTATACGTGCTCAGAAGAGCCCGTCTTCAGAGCCTGTTCGATCTTTTCCGCAGCCAGCATCTGTCGGAGCGATCAGCGGCGATCATAAGCGACCCCAAGCGTTCAGACATTCTTGTCGCGGGTGCGGCCGTTGTTTTGGGCATGATGAAGGAGTTCGAACTGGATTATGTCTTCGTGTCGCGACGCGGACTGCGCGACGGTCTGATGGTCGATGTCATGGCAAAGAACTACCCAGGCTACACAGGGCCTTGGGTGGAAGAAGAAGCGCGGGCGGAATCCATCGAGGAGGTCGGTGAGAAGTACAACTACGACGCGCCGCACTGCCAGCACGTCAGTCGCATTGCGATGCAATTGTTTGAGGAACTCAGGGATCTCCATCAGCTATCGGATCGCTATTCCACGATTCTGCATGCGGCCGCCATGTTGCACGATATCGGACTCTTCATTGCATATCCAAAACATCACAAACATTCGTATTACCTGATCAAAAGCTCTGGACCCAGTTCGTTCGATTCTGCCGAATTGGATCTGATAGCCAACATCGCTCGTTATCATCGCAGAGCGCATCCCAGCCCCAAGCATTTGAATTTCAGCCAGCTTTCCTCGGTTCAGCAGGACATTGTCCGGAAGCTGAGCGCCATTCTCAGAGTGGCGGATGCTCTGGACCATGGTCACCAAGGAAAGGTGCAGGAAGTCAAATGCGTCAAAACTCACCCGGGTTCGCTTTCCATCAAGGTCAAAGGCCGTTCGAACGTCGTCGATGAAATTGAATACGCAAGAGAGAAGGCGGAATTGCTGAACGAGGTTTATGGCCTGGAGACGACGATCGAATGACTGAGTTCTACTTCCTTCGACACGGGATTGCGGCGCCCAAAGATGATCCTTCCTTTCCGGACGATAGCGAACGGCCTCTGATTAACGATGGCATCAAGAAAACCCGCGCCGCAGCACGAGGGCTTGCCGCGCTGGACATCGAATTCGATCGGTTGTTCACCAGCCCCTTTCGACGCGCTAGAGAAACGGCGGAAATCGTCGGCAAGATGCTTGGCATTAAAGTTGAGGAACTGCCGGAGCTGGCCGCGAATCGATCTGTATCTGAACTCCTGGGTGCGCTGGAAGCCATCAAGGACGAGCACATTTTGCTGGTGGGGCATCAGCCACTACTGGGCGAGTGCATCTCGTTTCTCCTCTCGAAGTCCAAGAGTCTGAGTATTGATTTGAAAAAGAGCGGTCTGTGTGTAGTAGCGGTGGGCAACCCTCCAGTTCCCAGCGGTGGAACGTTGAAATGGATGATGACGCCCAGACAATTGCGAAAGCTGGGCTGACCGGTGATGGCAGGTACGGTCGATTAAAGCGGATGTTCTGCGCTTCTCCTCAAGTGTGGCAGTTTCAGCAGAGGTTCCACGATCTCTTTGATGTTTTCAAACACCGATTCGATGTTATGACTCGCCTCCAGGATCTGAAAGTCATAAGCCTTCGCCATGCGTTCGAACTCCGCTAGTAGCCTCGTCTGGTACTCCACAAAGCTGTCATAGAGGTCCTCTCCCAAGCGAAGATCCATTCCGGATTCCCAGTAGTTGAAACCGGCGTTTTGAATCACTCTCGTGATGAGGTCCTCAGTATTCACTCTCAGGTACACGATAATGTCTGGCTTCAAGGCGAATTCGTAAACTTGTTTGATCCAATCCGAATCAGCTCCTCGAATGATGGCGCGCGCCATGAGGGAATAAATGTAGCGATCGGTAAGGACGACAAATCCGGCGCGAAGGGCTGGAATGATCTCGTTCTCAAGACGGTCGGCAAGATCGGTCGCATAGAACAAGGTCATTGTGAGTTGCCCCAGCGTGTGGCCTTCCTTCGCGATCTTCAGATCTTTTCCAGCGAGGGCGGACCTCGTCATACCTGTATCGAGAACGGCATGCCCGTTGTTTTCCAGCCATTGTTTCAGCAGAGCGATGTGGGTCGATCTGCCGACTCCGTCGGTTCCTTCAATTACGATCAGCTTGCCTTTTAGCTCCCCGAGGTCGATGCCCGGGAGCCCTTTTTCACCATAGAACTCAAATCCAGCCATTTACGAATCCTTGTTTTTTTGGCCCCCGCGAGAGCCACCGAGACGATCTCGCGCATTTGGACCTGCTGCTCTTCGATCGAACGGCTTGCGTCGATCACCACAAGGCCGAACTCCTGGACCATTTTTTCGTATTCATCAATGATGCGGCCCTGAAAAATCCTGAAACTTTCCTCGATGTCTTCGCTTATTCGCAGATCCATTCCGGCTTCGTAATACTTGATCGCATCGCGCCCGCCCAAAATGCGTTTCATCGCCTCATCAAGGGAGATCTTGAAATAGAAACCGATCGTCGGCTTGACCGCGAATTGATACAAGGAGCGCACCCAGCGCGGATCCACACCTCTGGCGACGTCTCTAGCAAACGCTGTATAGATATAGCGGTCGGCCAGCACGAGTGACCCTGATTTCAAGGGCGGAACTATGTGATGCTCGGTTCGATCCGCGAAGTCCGTCGCATGTATGAGGCTGAACGTCATCGGCGTCAACATTCGTTTCTTCTTTCCACGCCGAGTGACATCGCGAACAAGAGGGGAAGAGTTCCACTCACTGAAAAACGTCACATATCCTTCAGACTCCAACCACTTCTGAAGCAGTGAGAGTTGAGTGCTCTTGCCGGACCCATCGATTCCCTCAACAATGAAAAGGCGTCCAGGAAATCGGTGCTTACCGTAGGTCTTCATGAAGCATCTCTCCTAAGGGGATCACTATCATGAATGACCAATGCGGGCGGTGAGAAGTTAATAAACTGTTACAGGCGAGCATGTTCGCGCGCCAGTTCGGCTGTCAGGATGATCGCTGTTCCCGACCGCCGAACCTTCGCACTTTGGACGTTGATCCTTTTTTTCAGGTGGACGGTGCGGAATAGGACCGGGGCGGCGTGAGGTGTTGGAGTTTGAAACAAGAGGTCGTCGGGCGTGACAAGAATCTTCACTTCACGACTGTTAATTGTTTGAATCCAAATAGTTACCTCCACGTGGCCCAATCCTTCCAAGACTTGAACCTCGCTTTTGGCGATCA
>CAZIPZ010000003.1:0-43479 GCA_964541075.1 uncultured Solibacteraceae bacterium
GGCTTAGATGGCTCGATAGTTTCTGTCGAAGAATCCGTGATTCGACGCCGTTCGCTTCCGATTGGCCGACTCTAAGAACCTGTCGCCGAGCGATTCTCCAAAGTCAGAACTCTCGAAGAATCGCCAAAACTCAGGTTACGCCGCCAAAGTCTTGTTTCCGAGAAGGCGATTATTCGCCAACTTGAAGGGTTCCTTTCCACAAGCAAGTCTGGACAACGCCTGCGTTGATCGTGCAAAAATGTCCTGAAGCACTTTAGCATCGCAATGATGAATATCGATTGTTTGTCACTAATGAAGGTCCCTCTAATGAGTGCATTGATCTTGTTTCTTTTCACAGGCTGTCAGAGCGCACAAACCTCCGAGCCAACCCGTCCGGCCGTTCCAGCTGATGCTCCCATCCTGCTGCGGAGGTTGCTCGAGAAGGATGCAGTGGACTATCGTCTGCTCACACGTAATGATGTCGGCGAAGATTTTTTCCGGCAGCAATCTGTCAAGTTCCAACCGTGGTCTGTAGGGGACGTGAACAAAGACGGAGAACAAGACGTGGCGGCCGTACTCGTGAGAGGTTCCACTCCGCCTTTGTACAACGTTATAGTAATTCACGGCGGTTCGACTGGTGGTGTCGCGTGGATTTGGCGCGACGTTACTATGAGGATCTTGAGTGTTGAGGCTGAACCTGGGGAAGTCTGGCCTTTGACTTGTACAGAATGTGATGCGAACCGTCCATTGCGTTGGACTGGCAACGAGTACGATTGGGACGTGCTTCTGCCGGGCGAGTCAGTCTGTTTATCAGAGGGGGTCGCGCTTCTTGACGAGCCGAACGACTCGGCGATTCGTGTTATTTCTCTACCAAATGCTTTGGAATTGAGAGTTGTTGAGATCGGCAAGCGCGACCCGGGCAAGGACCGTTGGTTCAAAGTCATCACACCTGACGAGCGATTTCCCGTGGAGGGTTGGGTACGGACAGCGAAGAATTGGGAAGGTGGTGTCTGCGATTAGCCGACCACTTCATCTTACGCGCTCAAGTCATCAGTTTCCGAGCAATTAAAAAAGAACTCAGCGCAGTGCCGAAAAGTCGTCGCAAACCGGACAATTGAGAATCTGAACATCTGGCAGGAGAGCTGGGTCTGTGTTGACCTCTACGCTTGGACGGTAGCGGTCATTCGACTCTTGGATTGTCGATGTTCCCCGTTCTCACTGGCTTGCGAGTAGCGACATTTTTAGAGTCTTTCGATTTGGGAACATTAAGGAATGCGTATTCGTGAACCTGAAGGGATTCGAAAAGCACGAACACTAGGAAATTATTGAAGCAACGCAGGTTACAAAATGGGCGCGACCGGGATCGAACCGATGACCTCTACCGTGTCAAGGTAGCGCTCATTCCAACTGAGCTACGCGCCCTGAGGTTCGAATAGAGTTGATTGTACGGGGGGGCGGAAAAGCTTGTCAATGGCGGTGCTCCGGTTGTGGCGGTGCTCCGGTTGGGATTTGGCGTTCAGCCCAACTCCTTCCAGTTGCGGCCTTGTTTCACATCCACGATTAATGGAATGCTGAGTTGAACGACATTTTCCATGAGGTCGCGGACGAAGTCGCGGATCCATAGTTCATCTTCCGGAACTTCGAAAATCAGCTCGTCGTGGACTTGAAGGAGTATCCGGCTGCGCAGTCTTTGCCGCCGAAATTCTTCAGCGATTCGGATCATTGCCAATTTGATAATATCCGCGGCGGTTCCTTGAATCGGGGAGTTAATGGCGGTGCGTTCGGCCATGCTGCGTCGTACGCCGTTGCGCGAATTGATTTCGGGATGCTGCCTGATGCGTCCAAATAGTGTTTTTGTAACGCCTGTATCGCGGGCGACGCTGAGACAATTTTCGATGTATTGCTGCACGCCCTGATAACGCTTAAAGTACCGCTCGATGAAATCGGCCGCTTCATCCGTTCCGATGCCGAGCTGTTGAGCTAAACCAAATGGAGTCTGCCCGTAGACGATCCCGAAGTTCACGGCTTTGGCGCGCTCGCGTTGCTCGGGAGTCACGCTCTCTATTGGCACACCAAGCACTTCCGCTGCCGTCCGGCTGTGAATGTCTTCACCTGCAGCGAAAGCCTCCGCAAGCCCTGGATCCGCCGACAAATGCGCCACGATCCGTAGTTCAACCTGCGAATAATCCGCTGATATGAACCACCAGCCTTCCTCCGGGACAAAAGCACCTCGAATTTTTCGCCCGAGTTCCGTCCGCACTGGAATGTTCTGAAGGTTGGGATTACTGCTCGAGAGGCGTCCAGTGGAAGCGGCGGCCTGATGAAACGATGTGTGCAATCGACCACTCGCGGGATCGATAAGCTTTGGAATCACGTCGACGTATGTCGATTTGAACTTGGCAATCTGACGATAGTCCAGAACAAGTCTCGGTAGCTCATAATCCTTGGCGAGCTCTTCGAGAATCTCCACCGCTGTCGAGTACTGCCCGGACTTACGAAGTTTCCGCGGTCGAGGTAGTCCCAGCTTGTCGAACAGAATCTCTCCCAATTGACGCGGGGAATTAATGTTGAACTCGCAATCGGCAATCTCACATATACGTCGTGTGAGCTCGTTGAGCTGAACTGTCATTTCCTGCGACATCAGTTCAAGCACTCCGACATCGATGCGAATGCCCGCTAGTTCCATCCAGACGAGAACCTCGGCGAGCGGAAGTTCCAGTTCGTGGTATGGCTTCGAGACCTCCTGCTCCACTCTGTCCTTCAGTTCACGATAAAGACGGTCAATCCAGGGAGTGAGTTCCTCCTCCTCGGTGATGGTTTGTCCGGTCAACTCGAACACAACTCCGGCAATGTCGTATCTTCCTCGATTCGGAAACAACAAGTACGCCATCAGAACCGGGTCATCGTAAGGCGGCATGATCTCCATTCCATGACGACGAAGCTGCAGCAGGGCTTGCTTCAGGTCGTATGTCACCTTGTGAACGTTCGGATCGGATAAGACTCCTGCAACGCGCTTGTCAAAAGGCACATTGAAAACAGGGCCTTGCCCGGGCCACAGCGAAATGCGATCTCCGGTGACGTCGAAGATGACGCGTGGGCCAAGGTCCGGGAAACCGTCCGCACGTATCACCTCGATCGGCGGACCGGCTTCAGGCGGCAGATACTCTTTGATCATTCCTGTAAATTCCATTTCTCGCAGCAGCGGCGTCAACTCGGAACGATTCGGAGGCTGTACCTTGAAGTCGATGAAATTCACCGAAATCGGCAGGGTCGTCTCAATCGTCGCCAACTGTTTGCTCATCAGAATTTGTTGTTTATTCTCCTGAAGGGACGTTCGCTGTCTTGCGTTCTGTACTTCTTCCGTTCGTTCCATCAACGACTCGATTGAGCCAAACTTCTGAATGAGGTCACGTGCTCCCTTCTCGCCGATGCCTGGTGCGCCCGGAAGATTGTCAGAAGAGTCGCCCCAAAGTCCGAGTAAGTCTGGGATTTGGGATGGCATTACGCCAAAGAGTTCGACGACCTTATTTGTATCCACGATCAAGTCGTCTTTCGACGTGTTCAGGACCAGGATTGTGTTCACCAACTGATACAGATCCTTATCCAGCGTTACAACTACTGGAAACAGACCTTCGTTCACTGCGCGAACGGCGATCGTCCCGATAATGTCATCGGCTTCGAATCCGGGAAGCCCAAGAACGGGAATGCGCATCGCGTCACAAAACCTCCGAATGTAGGGAATCTGTTCAGCAAGGTCCGCCGGCATTTTCTTTCGGCCGACTTTGTACAAGTTGTATTGGGCATGACGCGCGGTAGGTTCGGGGCTATCCAGAGCGACGCAGATGTAATCCGGTGGATGCTTCTCCAGCACCCGCTTCAGCATGATGGCGAAACCATAAACTGCATTGGTCGGCAACCCTCTGCTGTTGGATAGACCTTTAATCGCGAAATAGGCCCGATAGGCCTGCGACATTCCGTCGATGATTAGAAAAAGAGGGTGTCTGAGCACGATTCACCACAAGCTGTGCACAAATGTACACGGTTTCGAGACGCGTCGGGTTCGCAAGTTGTTCTGTGGTCACGAGACATCTTTCGGTCCGTCAATTGCATACTGCGAAATAGCATGGAGATGACTTACCAGCAGACCGTCGCGTCATCCTTCGAGTTCAAGGGCATCGGTCTCCACACTGGCGAGCTCACCACATTACGTATTCTTCCGGCGCCTGCCGGTAGTGGACTGATCTTCCGCCGCGTCGATCTCGACAATTTCGAGCTTCCCGCCGATGTGCGTTCAGTGGCCCGTGTTGCGTACGCGACGACGCTGATGAACCGGGGCGTCTGGATCTCTACTGTTGAACACTTGTTGTCTGCTCTATATGGTTTGGGCATTGACAATGCTTGCATCGAACTAGACAACTTCGAAGTGCCGATTCTCGACGGTAGCGCTCTGCCTTATATCGAAGCTATTTCGAGCGTAGGCGTGGCGAGGCAGAATCGGCGACGGAAGTATATTCGGATCACAAAAGAATTCGCGCTTCATGATGGCGACAAGACCCTCAGCATTCAGCCATCGGAAGTCTTCAGCATCAAATGCGAAATCAACTTTCCTCATCCGCTGATTGGATGCCAGGTTATCGACGTTGAACTCACTCCGGAGAACTACGCGAAACGCATTGCTCCTGCTCGCACGTTTGGATTTCATCATGAAGTGGAAAAGTTGCAAGCAACCGGGCTGATTCGCGGCGGTTCGTTGGATAACGCCATCGTACTGACCTCCAACGGCATGCTGAATGATGGCGGTCTTCGCTTCCACGATGAATTCGTTCGGCACAAGACGCTCGATCTTCTCGGCGATTTCGCGTTGATCGGATTACCGGTTCTCGGCCGGCTTGTGGCTAACCGGGCCGGACATGCTTTGCACACGAGGTTTGTGTCGGAGCTCCTCCAAAAGCAGGATCACTGGACCACCGAAAACGTTCCCCTGCCTGTCACCTCGGCCGGATAAAAATCCTTCGGAACCCTCGCCACCGTCAGAACCTCCACTCGCCTGGCGCCGGACCGCTTCAGCGTCCTCGCAATTTCATTCATCGTCGAGCCTGTCGTATATACATCATCAACAACAATAACAACGCCGCCAATTCGGCCTCGCACCTCAAATGCTCCGGCAAGATTGCGACATCGCTCGCTTCGGCTTAACCCGGTCTGGCTTGGAGTATTCTTACGCCTGCGTAGGAGATTGGAAGCCATCGGAATTCCGAGCCCTGCAGCGAGCAGCTCCGCCTGATTGTATCCTCGCTGTCGCTCTCTTCGCGAGTGGAGTGGAACCGGAATCACGACGTTGCCGAGGAAGGGTTCCTTGTTCAGACACTTTTTGAGAACCTCGCCAAGAGGACCCGCTAGCGAAACTCGATCGGAGTATTTCAGGTGATGGATCACCTCTCGCAGAGGATCGTTGAAGAGAAGAGCTGAACGTCCGAAATCAAAGTGATTTTCGTTTCTTCGGCATGGGCCGCAGAATCCTTCGATTGCCGCTGCGGGTTCACCGCAACGGAAGCAGTACGGCTCCGGGAGAGGCTGAAGCCTGGACCAGCAGTCCGGACAAACGGCGCTCCAGCGGCGTTCCCGCACGCGCCCGCGGCAAAGAATACACGACAGTGGAAGCAGGAGGTTGAGAATGGCGTCGATCAAACGCTTGATGAAATTCGGCGGGCAAAGAGCGAAACCAGTATAGCTCGTTTTCTATTTCGAGTAAGGGAGATTATGGAGAACCGAAAGCGCTCGATAGATTTGCTCCATCAAAATCAAACGCGCCAATTCGTGCGTGAATGTCAGGGGAGACAAGGACCAAAGCATATCGCTTCGCGACCGGACGCTATCTGCTATTCCGGAATAATTTCCAATAACAAACGTCAACCGCCGCTGGTCTTCGTTCATGTGCTTTTTGAAAAACGTTGCAACCTGTTGTGAACTCCAGGCAACGCCTTCTGGATCTAGTGCGATGACTCGATCCGATGACTCAACTGCTGCCAGGATCTTACTGCCTTCATCCTCGATCTGGCGTGGACTGTCTTTAGCCTCCTTTACTTCTACAATTTCGAGAGGCAGGAAGCGAGCAATGCGGGTCTTATAGTCGGCGCAGAGCGTCGAGAGCTCATGGTTCCTGGTTTTTCCCACCCAGATGATGCGAAGTTTCATTCAAGCCCATATTTCTTCCGCTTTTCAAGCAACGTCTTCCGGCTGATCCCCAGTATTTGCGCGGCTTTCACTTTGCGCCCATGCATCTGCTTCAAGACTTCTGCGATGTAGTTCTTTTCGATGTCTTCCAGAGAAGGCATTTTCAGATGTGATGTGGCTGACGCCTTCCACGAGGGTGGGAACGACTCCGGGGTCAGTATACCGCCTGAGGACATCAGCGTCGCTCGCTCGAGCGCGTTACGCAGTTCACGAATATTGCCGGGGAAGTCATATTGATTGAACAGTGCTCTGCAGTCCGCGTGTAGCTCCGAATGGCATCGGTACTTGTGATTGAGCTGTTCGAGAAGATGTTGAGCCATCGGAAAAATCTCTGCCCGGCGTTGACGCAGCGGAGGAATCCGCACTGTGATCAAGTTCAGTCGAAAGAATAGGTCTTGCCTAAAAACCTGCCGTTCTACCGCTTTAGCGAGCGGAACGCTTGAAAGGGCCACAATTCGTGCGTCCAGTTGGATCGATTTGGAGCCCCCCAGTCGATAGAACTGTTTGGCTTCAACAACGTTTAGAAGTTTGGCCTGCATTGTCAATTCAACGCTTGCGATCTCGTCTAGCACAACCGTGCCGCCCTGGGCGAGATCCAGTTTGCCGATCTTCGAATTCACGGCGCCTGTGAAGGCGCCGCGCTCATAGCCGAAAAGCTCGGACTCAACGAGATCTTCAGGAAGGGAAGCAAAGTCGATTTTGATCAAGGGTTCGTTCTTGTGCGGACCTGTGAAATGCAGCCACTGTGCGGCGGCGTCCTTACCCGACCCGCTCTCTCCTTCAATGAGAACCGTTGTCGGGTTATCGCGAACTTTTTCAAGCGTGCGATAGACAACCATCATGGGCGAATCGACAGTGAAGACGAGCGGGTAGGGCTGATCGTGGCCGCGGGTCATCGATTGAGAGTTCCCTCTTAAAGCGTTCGTTGTCCGACTAACTCATTCGCATCGCGTCGTTTGCCGGCTCGCCAGAGACGCTCCAAATCATAAAATTCGCGAGACTTCGCTGAAAAAATGTGAACAACAAAGTCGACGTAGTCGAGGAGGATCCATTCTCCTTCGCTATGTCCTTCTATATGTAGAGGCCGGACTCCATGCTTCTTCAGCTTTTCTTCAATGGAGTCCGCAATGGTTTGATTATGGCGTGTCGATGCTCCAGTGCAGATAACGAAGTTATCAGTGAAAGAGCAAATACCCTGCAGGTCCAGCACGATCAGATCCTGAGCCTTTTTGTCTAAGGCCGCTTCGATCGCTTCACTAAGTTGATTTTCCTTATCCATCAATTGTTGTTACTCATCTCCTTACGAATAGAGCTTGTTCTTTTCAATGTAATCCCAAACCACCGGCGACAACCACTGTTGCACTTCTTCGCCTTGCTTACGATCGTCTCGTATGGCTGTCGATGAGATCGGCTGCTGGACGAAGGGCAGATAAAACACAGCGGTTTTTTGCGGCAACGTGACCGGTCTTTTCTCCGTGAGAATCTGGTAAGGAGCGACATCTTCCCGGAATGGAAATCCAGGACGATTCACGATGACCAGATGGGCGAGATCGAATAAGCGCTGATAACGCTTCCACGTATGAATTTCCTGATACATGTCTGTTCCAACGATGAACAAGAGGTCTGCATCAGGATTCAATCGGCGCATGGATTCCAGAGTTTCCACTGTGTATCGCTTTTCAAGCGCATCCACTTCTATTGTAGACGTTCGAAAGCTTTTAAACGGTTGCGTTGCGAGTGCGACCATCGCAAATCTATGGAATGGGGACGTAATCTCACGAGAATCCTTATGTGGAGGCGAAAAGGCAGGAACGAAGTGAACTTCATCAACTTGAAAGGTTTCAGCGACCGTTTCCGCAGCAGCGAGATGTCCGTTATGGATGGGGTCGAAAGTTCCACCCAATATGGCGATCCTCACGAACGTGATTCTAACTAACTCGAAATATTCTGTCTATAGTGCGGCGACAGCGCGCCGCTTTCAGCCTGCGTCCTCATGTGTCAGTTTTCGAAAAACTGCTCGTTTGAGCTCCTCAAGCCCCTCTCCCGTCACCGAAGAAATCTTGATGAGTTCCAGTCGGTTTTTCTTTGCCCATCTTTCCAGGCGCTTCACCTTCTGTGGCACGGCAGCGTCCATCTTTGCCGCAACGAGTATCTTCAGTTTCTTCGGGAGGGATTCGCTGTGTTTTTCGAGTTCTGCATTGATCGTCTCAAATTCATCAACCGGATCGAGTTCACTCATCTCGGACATATCGATGAGATGAAGCAAAAGTCGCGTCCGCTCAATGTGTTTCAAAAACTGGGTTCCAAGTCCGTGTCCCAAATGCGCGCCCTCGATCAGACCCGGAATATCGGCAACGACAAAAGACTTGTCGATGTCGAACGATACGACTCCAAGCTGAGGCTCCAACGTTGTGAACGGATAATCGGCAATTTTTGGATGAGCCGCAGAGATCCTCGAAATCAGGGTCGACTTACCGACGTTGGGGTAGCCGACCAATCCCACGTCAGCCAGCAACTTCAATTCCAGCCTCAAGTTCTTTTCTTCGCCGAACTGACCGTCCTGAGCACGCTGAGGCACACGATTTACAGAGGAAGCGAAGTGCGCGTTGCCATGTCCTCCGCGCCCTCCTCGCGCGATCAGAATGCGCTCGCCCGGTTTCGCAAAATCGTGCAATTGCTCGCCGGTATCCTCGTCATAGACGATGGTGCCAATGGGAACGGAGATGTCCAGGTCATCTCCGTTGCGCCCATGCCGGTTGCTTCCCTCGCCATGGCGGCCCCGGTCTGCCTTGAACATGTGCTTGAAACGAAACTTCAGCAGCGTATTTTCGTGCGGATCTGTCAGCAGATAGATGTTGCCGCCATTGCCCCCATCGCCTCCGCTCGGACCGCCTTTGGGCACAAATTTCTCGCGGCGGAATGCGATGCATCCGTGGCCGCCATTGCCCGCTTTGACTGTGATTTTGGCTTCGTCAATAAACATCTTCGTGAGTTCAAAAACAAAAGGCACAAAATGGTTTCAGACCATCTTGTGCCTCTCGCGAATCTTTGAACCTTTGCTCTATTCTATCGCCTGGATGCTGACGAATTTGCCCGTGCGACCCTTGTCTTCAAAATGAACGATGCCGGGGATCTTGGCAAAGAGAGTGTCATCCTTACCGATTCCAACGTTGAGGCCGGGTTTGAACTTTGTGCCGCGCTGGCGAACAAGGATAGACCCGCCAGTTACAACCTGTCCGGCAAAGCGTTTCACTCCGAGCCGTTGCGCATGGCTGTCGCGGCCGTTTCGTGAACTACCGACCCCTTTTTTATGAGCCATCTGACAACTCCTTAAACGTTAATCTTTTCGATGCGCACCGAAGTGAAGTCCTGCCGATGTCCGTGCGTCCTTCGATATTGCTTTTTTCGCTTCTTCTTGAAAACGATGATCTTCTTGGCCCGATCGTTTTCAAGAACAGTCGCTTCGATGCTGGCGTTGGAGATGAGGGGGTTGCCGACAGAGACATTGCCATCATTTTCGACCAACATGACGTTTCCGAGCTCGACCTTGGATCCGACGTCGCCAGCCAGTTTTTCAAGGCGAATCGTTTGTCCCGGCGTCACACGGTACTGTTTTCCGCCCGATCGAATTACGGCATACATGGTTGAACCCTCCTGAATTAGCACAAACGTTGATTGTAAAGAGCATATTCGACCGATGTCAACGCGAAATCCGCCCGGGGAGCAGCAGCCGATGCGTCATGTCTACTTCCTCTTCTTTGCTTTCGGGTGTGCCTTTTCATACTCGGCCTTAAGGTGCTCGAGGCTGACGTGGGTGTACTTCTGGGTGGTGGAAAGGCTGGCATGTCCTAGAAGCTCCTGGATTGCGCGCAGATCGGCGCCCCGCTCAAGAAGATGGGTGGCGAACGAATGACGAAGGGTGTGAGGACTCATTCGCCGTCGAACCGGGAGTCGCTGTCGGGCTTTCTGGACCATCTTGCGGATAACAGAAGCCTGAAGCCGTTGCCCTCTGATTCCAACAAAAACAGGGACCTGTCCGTCGACATCCACCCGTGTAAGTCCAGCCTGATCTCTTTCTGCGAGATATTCCTCCAGGGAACGCGCCGCATATTCGCCAAATGGAACGACGCGCTGCTTCTTGCCCTTTCCGAGCACCCGGACGAGTCTTTGTGCGAGATCCAAATTTTCGTCATTCAACCCGACGAGTTCGCCGACGCGTAGTCCGCTGCCATACAGCATTTCCAAAATTGCTGCGTCGCGGCGCCCCTTCAGTCCGGCAGTCACGGGCGCCGCATTGAGCACCGCTTCAACCTCCTCCTCGGTCAGATGCGCTGGCAAACGCTTCGGGAGACGTGGTGAGGAAACGAGCTCTGCTGGATTCGCTTTAATCCGACCATCGCGAAGCATGAATTTGAAGAATGTTCTCAAGCACGCAATCTTTCGCGCGACTGAACTCTTATTCAGTTTCTTTACGTAAAGATGATTGAGAAAATCGCGAATGAAAAGATGATCTACAGATTCGACGTTGGCCTTGCGAATGGCCATGAATTCTTTAAAATCGAGCAGATCTCGTCTGTAGCTCGCCAGTGTGTATTGGGAAAGCGCCCGGTTCCTCAATGCTTCAAGAAAATCCTCCAAGTGCTTTTCCATAGCTTAGTCCTCCAAAGCGAGACTCTTCACGGCATGACGGTAGTCGTGAAGCAAGCGAAGTGAGATTGGGCCTGGCCGGCCCTTTCCGACAGGACGGCCATCAACGGTCGTGATGGGAAGAACCTCGCGCGTTGTGCTGGTCAGAAACATCTCTTCTGCACTTTCTATCTCGCCGGCCTTGAACAGTCCTTCAACCACCTGTAGTCTCATATTTCGCGCCAGATCGAGCACGACCCCACGTGTAATCCCTTCGACAATGCCGGCCTCGTGGGATGGCGTCTTTAGCAATCCGTCGCGAACAAAGTAGACATTGCTCGTAATACCGTCCGAAAGACATCCGTCCGCCGTTAGCAATATTGCTTCGAACGCACCAGAGGCTTTGGCCTCCTGAAAGGCGAGAACCTGATGAATCAAGCTGCCTGTTTTGAGATCGGCGAACGGCTCACCGCGACGAACCGTTGAAATCACCACGCTGACTCCTTGATCGTATAAGGCCTCAGGCAGATCGCTCAGGGGCGCTACGATAATAATGGATCGGGGGTCACGGCAGGTCTCGATGTCCAGGCTTAAGTCGGAGGCGCCGCGAGTTACGACGACTCGAATTCGGCATTCACCGGCCCCGGGCAGGGCGTTTACAGTTCGCAGGATTTCTTCTCTGGTCTTGTCTCGATGCCATGGAAGATTGAGACGAACTCCGCGGGCGGAGTGCTCCAGCCGTGCAAAGTGTCGTGAAAAAAGAAAAGGGCGACGATTATACGTTCGAAGAGTTTCGTAAACGCTGTCTCCGAATAGTAATCCGTGATCGAGAATTGAGATTCGCGCTTCTTCAGGATTGGTGATCAGACCGTCGATGTTAATGCGGATAGGACCCCCAATCTTCAGACTTGCATTGAACCAAGTTGTGCAGCGCTCGCTCACAGAGCAGGCGCTGTTTCTCCGCCTTAACGGTGCGCTTGGGCGCAATAATCGGCGGAAGAAGTCCAAAATTGATGTTCATGGGAGCGAAGTGTTTTTGCGGCGTGGAGATGTATCGGCAAAGGGCGCCAATGGCCGTTTCGGGCGGAAGTGTGACTGGCTCCTGACCGCGAACGCGCCGCAAAGCATTCAGTCCCGACACCAGCCCGGAAGCGATGTTTTCAATGTAGCCTTCGGTGCCGGCCAGTTGTCCCGCAAAGAAAATACGAGGATCGCGCCGCGCAGCCATCGTCGGAAGAAGCGCATCCGGAGCATTGATATACGTATTGCGATGGATCTGACCCAAACGCAGAAATTCTGCGTTGTGCAGCCCGGGAATCATTCGGAAAATTCGTTTTTGTTCGGGGAACATCAGGTGATTCTGAAATCCAACCATGTTGTAGCTGGACTGCATCAAGTCCTCTTGTCGAAGTTGCACGGCTGCGTAGGGTGTTCGTCCTGTCCGCGGATCCTCTAATCCGACAGGCCGCATTGGACCGAATCTTAGTGTGTCACGGCCCCGCCTAGCGAGTTCTTCGATCGGAAGACACGATTCGAAGTAGCACGCTTCCTCGAACTCATGAAGAACCACACTTTGCGCTGAAATCAATGCATCATAAAAAGCGTCATATTGCTCCTTGTTCATCGGGCAGTTGATGTAGTCTTCCGATGCTTTTCCGTACCGGCTCGCTCGATAGATCTGGTTCTGATCAATGGATTCAGCGTCGAGGATCGGACTGATCGCATCATAAAAATAGAGATGGTCGGCTCCGCAGAATTCACGAATGGATCGTGATAAGGATTCTGAGGTGAGCGGACCGCTGGCGACAATTACCGTTCCTTCGGCCGGAATTTCAAGGACCTCTTCACGCCTCAATTCGATCTTTGGTTCGGCTAAGATCGAATCGGTCACGCGTGACGAAAATCGCTCGCGATCCACGGCAAGCGCTGTCCCAGCTGGAACGCGCACGGAGTCCGCAATAGCCAGCAGCACCGACCCGAGGCGACGCAGTTCCTCCTTCAGCAGCCATGACGCGTTGTAGGGTTGATCTGATTTGAGGGAGTTGCTGCAGACAATTTCCGCAAGGCGGTCGGTCTGGTGCGCCGGGGTCCTTTTGATGGGACGCATTTCGTAGAGGCGGACCTTCTCGCCTCGCCGGGCGATCTGGAATGCGGCTTCGCACCCGGCCAGACCGCCGCCAATGACGGTTATGGCGTCATCCATGAGGTTAGTCTACGACATGAAAAATTTCAGGAACGTCGAAATGAACGCCTTCATGTCCTTGCGATGCACAATCGCGTCGACCATTCCGTGCTCGAGAAGGAACTCGCTCCTCTGGAAACCTTCGGGTAGCTTTTGACGGATCGTCTGTTCAATGACTCGTGGGCCGGCGAATCCAATCAAGGCGCCCGGTTCCGCAACATTCAGGTCGCCGAGCATTGCAAAGCTCGCCGTGACGCCGCCTGTGGTTGGATCCGTAAGAACGGATATGTAAGGAAGTTTCTCTTTGTCGAGACGAGCCAGCGCTGATGAAATCTTCGCCATCTGCATGAGGCTGAACACGCCTTCCTGCATGCGCGCTCCTCCGGAACAGGATACGATGACCAGCGCAGATCGCGTTTTTAGAGCCTGTTCAATTGATCGAGTGATCTTTTCGCCAACGACGGACCCCATGGAGCCGCCGATGAAACTATATTCCATGGCCGACAGTACGACTGGAAAGCCGTCGAGAGTTCCACTGCTATTCACAACTGCGTCACGGACGCCCACCTTCGAAGGCAATGTCTCGATGCTTTCTTTGTATGGCTTGATGGCCTTGAACTGGAGCGGATCCGTCGAGTAAAGAGCCGTTTCGTGCTCCGCCCATCCGGAATCCAAGAGGAGTTTGATCCGTTCGTATGCGGAAATCTTGTAGTGATAACTACACTTCGGACAGACCTGAATATTGGCTTCGAGGTCCTTCTTCCACAACGGCTCTTTGCAGCCGGCGCATTTGATCCACAAGCCCTCTGTCACGACCCGCCTGTCTTCGTCGGTGGGCTCCATGCGCTTCTGTTCGCGTTTGAACCAGGTCATAAGCGAATCATCATACCGTAAACACCAATAAGGACTTTGAAATTCATCACTGTGGCTGCGGAACAGGAAGGTTCCTCAAGCGGGAAACGGTGCGCTGTTTGCCGAGAAGTACGATAACGTCAAAGATCCCGGGAGCTGTGCTTTGTCCGGTCAACGCAACGCGCGCCGCGTTAATGAGAACGCCGCCCTTCACGCCAAGTTCGGTTGCAAGACCCCGCAGCGTCGATTCAACGGCCTCCAGCGTAAAGTCTCCGGTTGCTTCGAGCCGGCCTGCGAGAAGCTTCAAATGCTCACGTACTTGTGGATCGCGCAAAAATTTTTGCACTGCCGCGGCATCATAATCATCGACCTCGGGTTTCAAGAAAATCCGCGATTGTCTTGCAAAGTCATGCAACACCTTGGAGCGCGGCCGCAGCAGGTCCAGGAGTGACTCAAACCAGTTGCCTTCTTCGCTGAGCAGTGAATCCCGCCATAGTCCGGCTTCCACAAAAATCGGTTTGACGGACTCCGCGAGACGCGGATACGGCAAAGCAGCCAAGTACTGAGCGTTGAACCACATTAACTTGTCCGGGTTGAAAACAGCATTAGCTTTCGAGACTCCCTCCAGAGAGAAAGCTTTCGTTAGTTCCTGCTCGCTGAAAATTTCCTGATCCGTGCCAGGAGACCAACCCAGCAGTGCTAAAAAGTTCCGAAGCGCTTCGGGGAGTATTCCCTGATCTCGATAAGCAGTTACTGAGGTGGCGCCGTGGCGTTTGCTCAAGCGGGTTTTGTCCGGTCCCAGAATCAGCGGGAGATGAGCAAATACCGGGGGATCAGACCCTAAAGCACGGTAGAGCAAGATCTGCTTGGGTGTGTTCGAAATGTGATCCGCGCCCCGAATTACGTGGCTGATACGCATGTCGAGGTCATCGACCACGACGCTAAGGTGATAGGTTGGATGGCCATCGGACCGTAGCAGTACAAAGTTTTCAATCGTGTCGCTGTCGATTCTAATTTCGCCGAAGACCTCATCCTTGAATGTCACTCTGCCATCAGGTGTTCTGAATCGAACTGCGCCGTCATCGTGGTACGCGCGCCCTCCACGCACGAGGCGCTCGGCGGCTTCCTGATACTTCTCCAACCGCTTCGACTGGTAGTAGGGCCCCTCATCCCAGTTCAAGCCGAGCCAAGTCATCGCTTCGAGAATGCCTTGTGTCATTTCTTCGCTGGAGCGCTCAGCATCCGTGTCCTCGATTCGAAGAATGAAGACGCCGTTGTGCTTTCTTGCAAACAGCCAGTCGAACAGCGCGGTCCTGGCGCCGCCAACGTGCAGATAGCCGGTAGGAGAAGGTGCGAAGCGAACCCGTATGGATGGATTCACTGGCTGAGCTTGCGCAGGGCTGAGACTGCCTCGCGAACCACAACGACGTCGGAATCCTTGGTTAGCGGGCGAATTTGATCTGCCGACGATTGATCCCCGATGTCGCCGATGATTCGCACCACGCCGGCGCGCACCTTGGGATTCGTGCTGCCCAGGTATCGATACAGTTCGGGAGTTTTACCTTCAAACTTGCCGAGTTCGTACAAATACACTTCAACCTGGTATGCATTGCGGCTGTCGAGCGCATTCGCGAGGTCATTAATGTATTCGTTCTGACCGGAGGAGACGAGGACAAAAGCCAGAGCATTTTTGACGTTCGGTTTTTTTTCACGCGCAAAGCGATCTTTGAGGCCTATTCCATCGTAGTTGAGTCGGGCAAGTCCTTCCGCGGCTAATTCGCGATAGTAGTCTTCGGGATTATCCAGCAACGATTCGAATAGAGGTCTTGCGCCTTCGTCTCGAAGAAGCGCGAGCGATTCGAGCGCCCGGTTCTTCAAACGACGATCACGTTCCGTCCGGAAAGTGTTTTCAAGGACAGGCCGAGCCGCCGTGTGGCCCACGAGACCTACAGAAAGAAGGGCTTCTTCCACTACACGCCGATCCGGATCCCGCAGCGTCCGTTCCAGCGCCGGACCGCTCGCTGGATCACGAATGAGCCCGAGAGTCCGCACAACCTCTAGGCGTACATTGATGTGCTCGCGATTTTGGGGATCCTCCAGGACTCCAATCAGTGAGGGAACCTGATCTTTGCTCTTAAGCGATCCGAGAGCCCGCGCCGCTTCAGAACGCACTTCGTCATCAAAGTCTTTTTGCATTGCCAGCGCCAAAGACGAACTGACGCCAACGTCCACCGTTGTTCCGGCTGCAATCATTGGGCGATCTTCAGCAAAAAACAAACTTCGGGCTCGGTTGAAGATCGTACGAATCGGTCCCGTTTCTTCGATCGGAATGTACAAGCGAAGCAAAGAATCGATGGCCTGGAGCCGGACTGTTTTATCAAGGTCGGACTTCAGCGTTTCCGCCAGAACCGGAATCACGTCTGGATGTCGAATGCGGCCCAATGCCGCCACCATCTTCGCTCGAACGTCGCTTTTGGATTCCTTTTTTATCGCGTTGGCGAGCGCAGGAATGACCTCCTTATTTCCGGGCCTGGCCATCGCTTCAATTGCCGCTTCGCGTTCTTTGGGACTCGGACTGTCCAGCGATGGGTTCTGAAACAAAAGCAGGGCTAGGAGAACTTGAAGAGGAAACATATCGCTATTGTAGTCATCTTGAGGTGAGATAGCACAGCCTGAGCGAAATTATCTCGAATCCCACGCGCCAAAGTGGCAGTTGCATGAGTCGAAGACCTCTTCATTTCCGGCCGGTTCTTCGATTTGGATCGTCGTGTGATCAATCCGGAATTGCTGGCGGGCGATAGAATTCACGCGACTCAGAATCTCGGCCCGCTTGAATTGATCACCATCGACCACAACATGGCAGCTCATGGCGAGAACGCCCGACGTTAAGGTCCACACATGAAGATCGTGGACTGATCCTACACCTGCCACAAGACCGAGTTCTTCCCTCAAGCTGACGATGTTGATGTGTGAGGGCGTGCTCTCCAATAGAATGTCTACGGCGTCGCGTATCAAGATCCAGGAACTGGAAAGAATGAGAAACGCGACGAGGACGCTGATCACCGAATCGACGACGCTGGCTCCCCATACAATTATTGCAATACTGGCGAGAATCGCTCCGACTGAACCGATAGCGTCGCTCAATACGTGAAAGAAAGCGCCTCGGACATTGAGACTTTGGTGACGTTTTCCAAACAGCAGGTATGCGCTTGCCAGATTTACCAATAAGCCGGCTGAAGCAACCACCAGCATCCAGTCCGCTTTCACCGTCGGTGGATCCAGGAACCGCATGTATGCCTCGTAAAAAATGTAAAGCGCGACGAGAACGAGAAAGACTCCGTTCAGCAGTGCAGCGAGAATTTCGACGCGGTAAAAGCCGTAGGTTTTGCTTGGAGTGGCGCGCCTCGTGGAGAACCACATTGCGAAAAAACTAAGCCCTAACGCTGCCACATCCGTGAGCATGTGGCCCGCATCTGCCAGGAGCGCCAGGGAATTGGTATACAGGGCGCCAATGAATTCCGCGACCAGGAACGCGGCGGTCAGGATCAAAGCCAACTTCAGGCTTCCACGAGCGCTCTGTCTATCTTCATGAAGATGAGCATGAGTGTGCCCGTGGTGATCCATAGCCCAGATATTATAATGAGTGCATTGGCCTGTTATAATACGCGATTTTCTCGCGCTGATTGAGGTCGGAAGATGGGCGACAACATTGGTTTCCAGACCGTTTCTCATGTTCCCTTGACGGTTCTCTCGGAAGAGGAAAAATTGTTTCGAGATTCGTGCCGTTCTTTTGCGGAAGGACGAATCGGCCCCTTGGTTCGGAGGATGGACGAGGAGGCCAAGCTGGAACCCGGCGTGATCCCCGAACTTTTCGAACTCGGACTGATGGGCATCCATGTCCCGGAAGAATTTGGGGGCAGCGGCGGCAGTTTCTTTATGTCCGTCATTGCAGTTGAGGAAGTTTCACGAGTGGACGGATCTTTCGGCGTCTTTATCGACGTACAGAACACGCTCGTGAACAACGCGATCATGCGTTGGGCGACCCCGGAGCAGAAGAGAAAGTATTTGCCGCGACTGGCCAAGGATGCAGTTGGCGCATACGCCCTTTCGGAAGCCGGTTCGGGCAGTGACGCTTTCGCCCTGGCATGCCGCGCTGTGGAAAAAACTGATCATTTCCTTCTGAACGGTCGGAAGCTGTGGATTACAAACGCACGTGAGGCGGACATCTTCATCCTGTTTGCGAACGTGAATCCCGACCAGGGATACAAAGGCATTACAGCGTTCTTGATCGACTCGGATTTTCCAGGTTTTTCTGTTGGAAAGAAGGAAGATAAGCTCGGTATTCGCGCCTCGAGCACATGCGAGTTGATCCTGGAGGATTGTAGGGCTCCCAAGAACTGTGTTCTTGGTGAGATTGGAAAAGGCTATAAGATTGCCATCGAAACGCTTAATGAAGGCCGAATCGGCATAGGCGCACAAATGGTGGGAATTGCCCAAGGCAGCTGGGACTGCGGGGTAAAGTATTCGAAAGAGCGAAAGGCCTTTGGAAAACCGATAGCCGAGTTCCAAGGCATCCAGTTTCAGCTTGCTGAAACTGCAACACAGATCGAAGCCGCGCGTCTGATGGTCTACAATGCGGCTCGACTGAAGGATGCGGGAGAGGATTTTGTTAAAGAAGCAGCCATGGCTAAATACTTTTCATCAATGGTGGCGGAGCATGTCACCTCTCAGGTAGTTGAGATCTACGGGGGCTATGGCTACACGAAGGACTATCCCGCGGAGAAGTATTTTCGCGACTCCAAGATTGGGAAGATTTACGAAGGCACCTCGAACATGCAGTTGCAAACGATCGCAAAACTTTTGTTGCGGTAGATTTTTATGAAGCCGGTGCGCGTCCTATACCACGACAACTGCTTTGACGGCGTCTCGTCCGCTGCGGTCTTCTCTCGTTTTTATCGAGCCCAGGTGAACCGTAATGCGGAGATTGAGTACGAAGGTCTTACGCACAAGGCCGGTCAAAAAATCGGGGATGAGCTGTTCAGTGAGGGCGAGAATGTCATTGTCGATTTCAAGTACAGCGCATCAGACAAACTGACCTGGTGGTTCGACCATCATGAAAGCGCTTTTCTATCGCCCCACGATGAGGCGCATTTCCGAAGCGATGAGAGCGGCAGAAAATTTCATGACCCGACTTTCAAGTCGTGCACCAAATTCATCGCCTCAATAGCGCGCGACGTGTTCGGCCATCCACTTGCGGATCTTTCGGACCTCGTGTATTGGGCTGATATCATCGATGGCGCACAGTTCCCGGATGCAAAAAGCGCAGTCGAGTTGAAGGAACCGGCGATGCGGCTAATGCTGGTGATCGAGGCGAGCCACAGCCCTGAGTTGATTCATCGAATCATTCGCGAGCTGCAACACAAGGCGCTGTCTGACGTGATTGCAGACCCGGAAGTGCGCTCAATGTTTGAAACGCTTTACGCCCACCATTTTGACTCGATCGGAATCATGCGTCAGGCTGCTACATTTAAAGACGGAGTCGTTTTTTTTGATGTCAGCGACCATGACCTTGACGGTCACAACAAATTCATACCTTACTACTTGTTTCCTGACAGCGTGTACTGTGTGGGAGTCAGCAAATCACCCGCGCGGGCGAAGGTGTCGGTGGGAACCAATCCTTGGACCCGCCGCGAACGGCGTCACAATCTGGCGAAACTCTGCGAAAAGTACGGAGGCGGAGGACATTCCGTGGTTGCGGCGATTTCATTTCGGCCAAATGAGCTAGAGAGCGCCCGCGAGGCCGCACATGAAATCGCGCAGAAACTTCAGAACGATCTACGAAACGCATAATTGTTGACGGAAACGACTTCAGGCGATTCTTCCCAGACTGAGTACGAGTTCGTCCGCGCCGTATGGAGCAGACGAACGCCGTTCACTTACATTTTTCTGGGGATTAATATCGCCATCTTTCTACTGATGACACTCACTGGCGGCTCTACCGACGAAGCCACCTTGATGGCGTTCGGCGTGAAGTCCAACCATGAGATCAACACCGGCCAATATTGGCGTTTCATTACGCCAATATTTATTCACATTGGTTTCATTCACCTGCTGTTCAACTCGTACGCTTTGTGGATAGTGGGGCCAGGGGTCGAAAAACTGTACGGCAGCGCCCGATTTGTTTTCTTATACGTTCTCACTGGCGTCGGCGGGGTTATCGGCAGCTACTACTACAACCCTACGGCGATTTCAGCCGGGGCCTCAGGTGCAATATTCGGCCTTTTTGGCGTCCTGTTGATGTTTGGATTACGGTATCGCCATTCGATACCGCCCTTTTTCAAGAAGTCTGTTGGTGCGGGTGTGCTTCCGGTGATTGTGATCAATCTCATCATCGGATTCACGATCCCTGCGATCGATAATTCCGCGCATCTCGGTGGATTGATTGCGGGCGCCGCGCTTGCCGGCGTCGTTCCGTATTTAAGACCGGGCGACCGCACGCCTGCGATTTTCAAGACGGTGCAAGTTGTGTTCCTCGTTATTATTGGCCTGTGCTTTTACATGGTTGCAGCCAACTATCGTGGTTCTCCTGAGGCGTTTATCAATGCGGCGAACAATGCTCAAAACGTTTTCACTGAATCGGTGCGCGCGCTGGAAAGCGGAAATACCGCAGACCTGCCAAAGACGCGCGAGGACATTCTTCAAGCGATCGAACAACTGCACGACGCCCCATTGTTCGACGCCACGCAGAACGATTTAACGGAGGGTTTGCGGCGCGTGATGGAGGACCAAAACGAGCTCATCCAGGACGTCCAGAGCTCCCAAGCCGTGACATTCGCTCACGCCCGCCGCTTAAAGGAAAACGTTACGAAGTTTGGGGACCTCATGGAACGTCTTTCCGAGTGGGTGAAGTCTGAAGGGGAGCATTACGGGATTCAGATGGGAAATCATCCTTGAATTTTGGCATAATCAAAAGCTCACACCATGCTTAGTCCAGAAACCCTCGAAAGAATCAGCAAAGAGGTTGGCGCGCCCGTCTTTCGTGTTGAAACAACGATCCGGTTGCTCGAGGACGGAGGCACGGTTCCCTTCATCGCCCGGTACCGAAAGGAAGCGACGGGGAATCTCAATGAGGTCAAGATCCGCGATGTCGAAGAACGCCTTCACTACTATCAGAATCTCGACCAGCGGCGGAGCACTGTTCTAGCGTCCATCGAAAAACAGGGCAAGCTCAGCGAAGACCTCAAGGCCAGGATTCTTTCCAGCTACAGCAAGCACGAACTGGAAGATCTTTACCTTCCCTTTAAGCCGAAACGAAAAACGAAGGCGAGCGTCGCCATTGAACGAGGACTTGAACCTCTTGCCCAACTTATCTGGGAGCAGAGCGTTTCGGATCCCATTGAAACACTTGCCATGCAGTTCATAAGTGAGGAGAAGGAGGTTCCCACGGCCGAAGCGGCGGTGGAAGGTGCGCTGTATATAGTGGCGGAACGGATTGCCGAGAGTCCCGAATTCCGAAAACAACTCAGGGACCTCATCTTGAAGGAAGGCATGGTTCGGTCCAGAGTGGCGGTCGGCAAGGAATCGGAGAAAACAAAATACGAAATGTACTACTCCTTCGAGGAGACGGTTCCGAAGATTCCATCCCACCGCATGCTTGCGATCCGGCGAGGATCGCGTGAGAGTATTCTTTCTTTCTCCATCGACCTTCCGTCCGAAAAGCCCATAGCGGATCTTCTTCCTCAGGTTATCAAGGATCCCCAATCGGCGTTCGCCCCATTCCTGGATCGAGCCGTGCGCGATGCTTACGACAGACTGCTCTTTCCCTCCATCCAGACCGAGGTGCGGTCCATGCTCAGAGAAAGAGCAGAGTCCGAGGCCATCAAGGTTTTTGAGGAGAATCTGAGGACTTTGCTGCTGGCGCCTCCAGCGGGTCCGATCGGTGTGATGGGCATTGATCCGGGTCAGCGCACCGGCTGCAAACTTGCAGTCGTGGACGAGACCGGAAAGTTCCTCGAGACTCAAACCATCTATCCCACGCCTCCGAAGAAGGATCTCGAAGGCGCTCAGAAGGTCATCAGCGAGCTCATTCAAAAGCACAACATTCGTGGGATCGCCATCGGCAATGGAAAAGCCTCGCGCGAGACCGAGACCTTCGTTCGATCTGTCATCGGACAGAATGGCGACATCTTCGTTACGGTGATCAATGAGTCCGGCGCCTCCATCTATTCGGCATCCAAACGCGCCCGTGAGGAGTTTCCAAGTCTGGATGTGACGGTTCGCGGCGCAATTTCAATTGCGCGCCGACTTCAGGATCCCTTGGCGGAATTGGTGAAGATCGATCCGAAGTCTATCGGCGTCGGGCAGTACCAGCATGACGTGGATCAGAAGAAGCTCAAACACAGTCTGGCTGCCGCCGTGGAGTCTTGTGTAAACCGGGTCGGAGTTGATCTCAACACAGCTTCAGTGGATCTGCTGAAGTATGTCTCCGGCATCGGCGACAGGCTTGCTTTCGGTATCGTCAGTCACCGCGATCAGCACGGCGTGTTTCAATCGCGCATCCAACTTCGAGATGTTGATGGCTTTGGCGATAAGACCTTCGAGCAAGCCGCTGGTTTTCTTCGAATAAAAGAAGGATCGAATCCACTGGATCGAACAGCCGTACATCCGGAATCTTATGCGATCGTCGAGAAGATGGCGGCTTCACTGGAGCTGCCGATTTCAGACTTGATTGAGAATCCTGATAAGGTCAATTCCATCGATTTCAAGTTATTCGAAGGTGATGCCGGCAAGTTCACGCTCGCGGACATTCGCGACGAACTTCTGAAACCGGGGCGCGATCCGAGAGACAAGTTTACAGCGCCGAAATTCAGGGAAGACGTGAAAGAGATCGCCGATCTTAAGGAAGGAATGGAGTTGGAAGGCAGTGTTACCAATGTCACCAACTTTGGCGCATTCGTCGACCTCGGTGTTCAGCAAGACGGTCTGGTGCACATTTCCGAGCTTTCGCACAAATATGTTCAGGACGCGCGGCAGGCGGTCAGGGTGGGCGACGTCGTAAGAGTCAAGGTGATTGGCGTTGATCCAACAATGAAGCGCATCAGCCTTTCAATGAAGGCCATCATGCCGAAACCTGCCAAACGACATCGCCCGAAAAAAAAGATGAAGCCGGCGCCGGTCGAAACGCCGCAGGCCGCCGCAGTCGCGCCACAGCCGCGAATAGCGTCAGTCACTACAATGCGTCCAGTGCAACGGAGGCCAAAATCAGATCGGCCTCGGTCTCCTCAGACGCCGGACGGCAAACCTTCCAAGCCTGCGCCGCAAGTTGAGGCGGTAGCGTCGCCTTCCAAGCAGACAATGGAAGAAAAAATCCGTTTGCTGCAGGAAAAATTCGGTCGCGCCCGGTAAGACGGCGTAAGAGCAATAGATCACGAAATGGAACTGTTCACGGCGCCTCCGTCTTAGCCATGAACTACCCCGAGGCTATTTTTATTTCCCTCGCTTCACTCCGGGCCAATCGCCTGCGATCCCTCCTTACATTGCTCGGCATCGTGATTGGAATCACAACGGTGATCACCGTTGTGTCATTCATTTCGGGACTCAATGACTACGTGGCCGAGAAGGTTTTCAATCTGGGTCCAGACGTTTTCGTCGTGAACCGAACACCTTTCGTGACCCTTTCTCTAGAAGATTTCATCGAGGGCCAAAGGCGCAAGAACCTCTACCTCTCTGACATGGAGGCGATTCGAGAAACATGTACGGAATGCGGGTTGGTGGGCGCGACGGTCAATACAAGATCCCGCGTCAAGTACGGGCGTGAGTTTACAGATTCACAAATTCAGGGAAACACCTATGAAATGCCGGCCATTCTTGGCAACGATGTGGAGACGGGTCGACTTCTGAACCAGTACGACGTGGATCATTCGCGATATGTCTGCGTTATCGGCCGGGACGTTGCGGACGTCCTCTTTCCTTACATGGATCCCATAGGAAAGACGCTTTCGGTAAACGACCTTCCGTTTGAAGTGATCGGAGTGGGGCTTCGACAGGGTAGCGTCCTCGGTCAATCGCGCGACAACTGGGTCATGATTCCGATTACCGTACATCAGAAAATCTGGGGTATCCGGCGTTCGGTTCAGATCTACGCCAAGGCCCTCAATGAAACGCATCTCTTGAGAGCCCAGGATCAGGCAAGACTTGTTCTTCGCGTGCGTCGCCACTTGGGCTACAGCGCGAAGGACGACTTTTCCATTGGAACGAATGACAATTTTTTGTCGCTATGGAGCAACATCAGCCGGGTGTTTTTCGCCGTCACTATCGCCATAGCGTCCATATCGTTGTTGGTGGGCGGAATTGTCGTTATGAACATCATGCTGGTCTCGGTTACAGAGCGCACCAGGGAGATCGGCATTCGCAAGGCTTTAGGGGCGCGCCGCAAAGACATACTGATTCAGTTTCTATTGGAGTCTTCAACCCTGTCCTTGGTGGGCGGGATGATCGGAATTGCTCTGGGCGTCGGCATTGCTCTCCTTGTCTCTTGGTTGACTCCTCTTCCCGCTGCCATCAAATGGTGGGCCGTCACTCTAGGGCTGCTGTTCTCGGGTGGCGTTGGTCTTTTTTTTGGAATATATCCGGCCAGCAAGGCTGCAAAACTCGATCCCATCGAGGCTTTACGCTATGAGTGAAGCGATCCGTCTGGCCCTGGACTCCTTGCGGAGACACTCACTGCGATCGTTTTTGACAGTTCTTGGCGTCGTTATCGGCGTAGCCACAGTCATCGGCATGTCATCTATTATCGCGGGTTTGAATGGAAGCATCGTTTCCCAATTGGAGGACATCGGATCAAATCTTATCTTCGTCTCGCGCTTTCCGCCCACGGTGGGAGGACGTCTCCCGCCCGAAGTAGTGAACCGGAAAAGGCTCAACCTGGACGATGCAAAAGCAATTTCTGAGCTTCCGAACGTCAGAGCTGTAGCTCCAGTGCTCCGCTATTTTTCACCGGCCGCGGATGCATCGTCCTACACGGTTCGTTATCGTGATCGCTCCGCAAAAAACACGATCATGGAGGGGGTTGTCCCGCAGCAGGAAACTGTCATGAACCTTCGATTGGCCGCGGGGCGCTGGATCACCGAAGCTGATCACAGGCGTCGGGCAAACGTCGTTGTTCTTGGGTACGATACTGCGGAAACCATATTCCCGGTGTCGGTGGATCCGATAGGAAAAGAGGTTGAACTCGCCGGCAATGTCTTCACTGTGATCGGCGTCCTGGAGAAACGGCGGGATTCTCTAAATCCCGGCGCCAATCCTAACGACAATGTGGCGGAGATGCCTGTGGGAACGTTCTGGCGACTCCATCCGGAGCAAAAGGACTTTTGGTTTGCCATAAAACCGGTTTCTCAAGAAACGATGAGTGGAGTGATAGATAACATTGAACAGATCCTTCGAAGGCGGAGAGGAGTTCCGCTAAATAAAGACAGCGACTTCGCTATTTTCACCCAGAACACATTTACGGATCTATGGAATCAGATTTCAAGAGGCATTTTTACGGTGATGCTGGGTATTTCTTCGATTGCTCTGCTCGTAAGCGGGGTTGGCGTCATGAACATTATGCTCGTTTCGGTCACTGAGCGGACCCGCGAGATCGGTATTCGGAAAGCGACAGGTGCGACGAGACGGGACATTCTCATTCAATTTCTCTTTGAGGCCATGACACTCACGGCCGTTGGCGGCGTTCTAGGCATTGTCGCCGGCGCGAGTTTGACGGCGTTGATACGTCAATTGGTTCCGTTTCTTCCTGCCGCAGTGTCGTTGTTTTGGGTCACGCTGGGTTTCGTAACCTCGGTCACCGTAGGCCTAATCTTCGGTCTTTATCCAGCCTATCGTGCAGCATCGTTGGATCCGATTGAGGCTCTGCGATACGAATAGCATCAAGCAATGCCGGTCGTGGCGTCGATTCCGACAAGCCTTCGACGGTATCTTCCACTCCTTTCAGTTCGAGAACTCTTAGGTTCTTCGATTGCAATGGGGACCTTTATGGGTCTTGCAACCTTGCAAACGGCGCAAAGATTGTATCGAGACTGCGGATTGAAAGCTGTTGTCGTCGTAGTGCTGAAGAAGGTGATCAGTCCATTCGCCCAAGCTGGAAGCATCTATTTTATGGAGCGGGACCTGAGAGCAGAAATGCCACCGCTGCGGCCCATTCCGGGCATTGTTGCACGTGAAGGCTCATTCTCCGATCTTCACTTACTCGATGCTGTCGAAAATGGCGCACTTCTCAAACAGAGGGCGATCCAGCGATTGCAGAAGGGCGACCGGTGGTTCATAGGCGTCGAAGAGTCCACCGGCAAACTGACTAATTATCGGTGGGCTTCGTTGACGAGTGGTTTTGTTCTTGAACTCGGCCGGACGCTGACTCTGGAGCCAGGCCAAGCCTATATATACGACCTCCAGACGGCGCCTGAGTTCAGACGGCGCGGTATTGAGGGATTCACGCGTCAGTTCACTTACGATCGGCTCCATCGGCAATACGGCGCTGATCGCATCACCGTTTACATTTGCGCGGACAATCATGCCAGCCTGCAGGCGGGTCGAGCGTACCTTACGCCTGTCGGCCGCATCTGGTACCTCAAAGTCCGTGGATTCGCACGCCGCATCTTTATGATTCCGACTGGTCGGACGCCTCGATTGACCGAGGCCTCCGCTGAGTTTCCTCAGGCTGCAGCCTTCGCGCGACTCTCAAATTCGCGAAGGTAGGCCAACTCTTCCACCGTAGGTTCCGGGGTTTCATGAACAGGATGGGATAGTTGAAGGGGCCAGCCGGTCGCTTCCTTGATTTCCTCCACCGTGACTCCAGGATGGCGGCTTACGAGCATGAGTTCTCGTGTCCAAGGATCAGGCGCAAGAACAGCTAGATCCGTTACTACTGCGGTAACGCGGTCACCGGGAGTCGTCAGGAAATCGAGAGTGTTTACCATAGCCCTCGGTGAGTGACGAAGAATGACGATCACCTCGCGAGCGTTAGTCGCGATCTCCGGGGCCCCTCCCGCACCCGGGAGTCGTACACTCGGCCGGAGATAGTCTCCGATTACCGTCGAATTAAGATTGCCGAATCGATCGATCTGCGCGGCGCCGAGAATGGCCATGTCAATGCGTCCACCCTGCAACCAATAGGTGAACATTTCGGGAATGCTGACGATGAAATCGCAAGTGTTTGTGAGCTCATCAGCCGCAATGGAAAGTGGCGCGAAGGAGGGTTTGGCTCCGACGGTTCCCGACTCATATATCAAAATTGATTTCGGCGCATGGTGCTTCCGGGCGATACAACCCGCGAGTCCCGGCATTCCTACACCTATGAAACACGTTGCTCCATTACGGAATCGCCGTGCCACTTCTATTGTCATCAGTTCTGCTTTTGCGTACCGTCGTTCAATTGTGCTCGACATGTTCTTCAATCCACCGGAGAAAAAGATTGCGGTCCCTGGATATTCCGTCCCACGCCCGGTAAAACGTGTCATCGCGCGGATAGTAACCTTGTGTATATGAAGGTCTGGCTCCCTGAGGTGCGTGCACGACAGCAGTTACGACCCATGAAGGCAGCACGATGCCGTTAGGCGCAGGTCGAACTGTATCGCAGATCTCCTCAACCGTAACGATGGATCGCCTTGAGGCAAGAACAGTCTCCTTTTGAATTCCGGTCACTCCCCACAGTGAAACGTTGCCCTCACGATCTGCCTGTTGGGCGTGAATAATCGCTACATCCGGGCGAATAGCTCGCACGGCCATAATCTCCGCGCCTGTGAAGGGACACTTAATGGGCGCGACTGTTTTGGTGTGTTTCAAGAGGTCATTGCCGGCATAGCCGATCAAAACGCCAAATGGGAGTCCTGCAGCGCCGGCCGTGATCGCTGCGGCCAGCCCAGCGTGGCTGTGTTCTTCGATTTCGAGAGGATTTGGCCAGTGGTTTTCAACGGCGTCGCGAAATCGCGGGGACAGCCCCACGCCAGGGTTTCCAGCCCACGAAAAAATCATCTTTCGCGCACATCCGGCTCCGATCATCTGATCGTAAATGAGATCAGGGGTCAGGCGGATCAGGGTTAAATCGCGCCGTTTCTGTCGAATAATTTCGTGTCCTGCAGCGAATGGAATCAGGTGGCTGAAACCCTCAGCCGCGATCGAATCGCCGTTATGCACCAGTTCGGTAATTGCTTCTTTAAGAGTACAAATCTCCGCCATACCGCCATGCTTTTGCAAGCAGGCTTCCAGGAGTTCCAAAACCCCGGCGCCTAAAGACAACGATTGCGGCACGGCGCTGCGCGCTGCTGTGGAAGGGCCTCACAAACCAACCCGACACGGGTAGGATTGGCGGCAGGAGTGTGTCCCTAAGCTTCCATTCAACAGAGTTGTGCTACCACAACCTTCACTTTCTCCACGCTTAATTTGCTGGAACCCTAATGGAATGTCTACGGCACAGCTATTGCAAGGTCAGACGCGTGGTCGGAGCGGCTAATTCGACAAAGGAGTAATAGTACGTGGAAAAGAGCAACGGAACTTCAGATAGCGTTCTTCTGCATCGAAGCATTCCTCGGTTAGTGGAGGATCAGTCTGTCACTCGGCCTGACACAGTAGCGGTTTTTGCAGGGCCCCTAGTCATAACCTACAAAGAGCTGGTTGATCGAGCCACGATGCTGGCGGGATATCTTCAGGAAAGCGGTGTTCTAACGGACACCGTCGTCGCCTTATGCATGAAGAGTTCGATCGCCATGGTGGTTGGAGCTCTCGGCGTGTTCAAAGCGGGCGCTGCATATTTGCCTCTGGATCCGTCCTTTCCCGAAAAACGGCTTTCATACACTCTGGGCGACGCCCAGACGACAATGGTAATCACAACACGGGATGAGGCGCGCAACATTCCTGAGGGTCCTTGGAAAATCGTCGAGCTCGATGAAAGAGGCGTTCTTCTAAACTCCAGAGGCGCAACGCCGAAAGCCGCGAACATTAAAGAGAATGATCTTGCCTACGTCATCTACACCTCCGGTTCCACCGGCCAGCCGAAGGGTGTGGAAGTCACCCATGGCAATTTGAGGAACCTGCTGAGCTGGCACCAGGCCGCTTTTTCGACAACGGCCGCAGATCGGGCGACGCTTATTGCAGGCGTCGCCTTCGATGCTGCGGTGTGGGAATTGTGGCCGTATTTGACAGTTGGGGCCAGCCTGCACGTTCCCTCGGAAGCCGTGCGCACCGACCCGGAGGCAATGCGAAATTGGCTTGTCGACCAGAAAATCACGATCAGCTTTCTACCGACCGCGATGGCTGAACGCGTCATGAGGCTCGAGTGGCCGCCGGATACGGCTCTCAGAACGTTACTCACCGGCGCCGACACGCTGCATCAGTATCCAACGTGCGCACTGCCGTTTGTTCTTGTGAACAACTACGGACCAACCGAGTGCACAGTTGTTGCGACGTCTGGGGTGGTGTCATGCGTGGAAAAATTCACTGAGTTGCCCAGTATCGGCCGGCCTATCACAAACTCACGGGTCTATATACTTGATGAACAACAGA
Organism: uncultured Solibacteraceae bacterium; assembly: GCA_964541075.1. GTDB lineage: Bacteria > Acidobacteriota > Terriglobia > 20CM-2-55-15 > 20CM-2-55-15 > CAZIPZ01. Next base: position 29,426 of record CAZIPZ010000003.1, read on the forward strand.
ATCCAGCGCCCGCGGGCGAGCCCGGAGAACTCTATGTAGCCGGACGCAACGTGGCTCGCGGGTATCGGAATCATCCGGAGCTCTCCGCAGCAAAGTTCCTTCACGATCCCTTTGTGGACGGCGACCGCATGTATAGGACCGGGGATCTGGGGCGTTACACAAGCGACGGCCAAATCGCTTTTCTCGGGCGGATTGATGATCAGATCAAACTTCGCGGTTATCGCATCGAACCAAATGAGGTCGTTGGCGTTCTGAATCAGCACCCGGGTATCTCAGAAAGCGCGCTGGTTGCGCAGACATTTTCCGGTGATGAAAAAAGGCTCGTGGCCTATGTCGTTCCGGAATCCACATCAGTACTTGAAAGTGACGGCATCCTGGAGTTTCTGCGGACGAGACTTCCCGATTACATGACACCCTCGGCTTTTGTGCTGTTGGACCAACTGCCTCTGACGCACAGCGGAAAGCTCGACCGCGCCGCGCTTCCGGAGCCAAGCCCCGGGAATACGCTCGGAAGCAAATCGTGTGTCGGCCCGCAGTCTCCTGTAGAGGAGCGCATGGCGCTTCTTCTAGCGGAGCTTCTGGATGTAGACCGAATCGCGATGAACGACAACTTCTTCCATCTTGGCGGCCATTCTTTGCTGGGAGCGCAACTGATCGCCCGGATTCGGGATGTGTTTGGAGTGGAGGTTTCACTGCGAACGCTTTTTGACAATCCTACAGTTGAAGGAATTTCCGCTCAGATCGAGGAACTCATTCTTGAAATGTTGGAAGAGTTCAGTCCGATTGAGGGACAAGGCATTTTGGCTAGCGAAGGCAGACCTGCGGCGTAAGTCCGCATCGAGACGCAAGAGAGGAGACAGATGGGCGTTCAAGACGTTAAAGAGGTCGTCAGTCCGCCACCGAGTTTGTATCACCTAATCGATCCCGAAGTACTGGCGAATCCTTACCCCTTGTACCACCGGCTGCGGTCCGAGCGCCCTGTGCACTGGGATCCGTTTCTCCATTCCTGGGTGGTGACACGTTACGTGGATGTTGTGCGTGTTTTGCACCACTTCAGCGCCGATCGAACTCCGACTCCCGATCAACTGACCGCCAAGGGACTCTCCGAACTGAATCCGATCGCCCAAGTTATGGTGCGTCAGATGTTGTTCATGGACGCTCCAGACCATACGCGGCTGCGCGCTCTGGCGCAGGCGGCTTTTACATGTGGGCGCGTCGAGCGTCTTCGTTCTCACATTCAGGAGATTGCTGATGGATTGCTCAGCAAGGTGATCGCATCCGGCCGCATGGATGTCATTTCGGACTTTGCAAGTCCGCTGCCGGCAATCGTGACTGCCGAAATGCTGGGAGTTCCCACCAAGGATCATGCCCAGCTGAAAGCGTGGTCCGCGGACTTCGCTGAGATGCTCGGAAACTTTCAGCACAATCCGGGCCGGATCGCACGCGTGCTGGAAAGTGTCGAGGCAATGACGTCCTATTTTCGATCGGCCATGCGGGAGCAACGGGAGCACCCGCGGGACGGCCTGATAACCGCCATGATGAATGCGGAAGTTAACGGAGCCCGGCTGACTGAAGAGGAAATCGTCGCGAACATTATCGTCACCATGGTCGGAGGTCAGGAGACGACAACGAACTTGATCGGAAACGGCATTCTTTCGCTGCTGTGCAATCCTCATCAGCTTGAGAAGCTGCGAAACGACTCGTCCCTCATCCCATCCGGAATCGAAGAGCTTCTTCGCTACGAAAGCCCAAGCCAACACACTGCTCGCATTGCTCCGGACAATGTCGAGATGGGAGGCCAACGCATCAAGAAAGGACAAGCGGTAGTCGCCGTGATGGCCGCAGCAAATCGCGACCCAGAGCGCTTCCCCGATCCCGACCGTCTCGATGTCGAACGTAAGGACAATCGACATGTCGCTTTCGGATGGGCCGCGCACTTCTGCTTTGGGGCTCCGCTGGCTCGTCTTGAGGGTCAGATTTCATTCGAGACCATTTTGCGGAGGCTGCCGAATTTGGCGCTTGATGCCTCAAAGCCGGTCGTCTGGCGCCACAACCTCGGCCTCCGGGGCCTGAACGCCCTTCATGTGACATTTGGGAACGGATAAATGATTCAGACGGAGGCTTCTTCCAGTTCCGCTTCCAGGCGCGCTCTCCTGGAAAAGTCCCTCCAGGCGAATAACAAGAAAAAAACTGAAAGGCGCACAGCCAATCCTCCCCGGTCGAGTGGCGATCCAGCGCCCGGTGAGGAAGTCCAAATGCAGCCTGAACAGCAGAATTTCGTCTAACGGAGGCAAAAATGGATTTCGACATCTTTAAGGGCAAATGGAAACAGATGAAGGGAGATCTGAAGGCCAAGTGGGGCCAGATCACTGACGACGAATGGACTGAGATTAACGGTGATCGCGACAAGTTGATCGGCCGGCTTCAGGAAAGGTATGGTCGCGCGAAAGATGATGTCCGGACTGAGGTGGACGACTTTTTCAGGAACATCGATCTCACCCGCCGGGACCGAACCGGCGTTGACGACATCAGTGGCGAGGAAAGGACTCCCAAACCCGGCCGCGATCGCAAGGTATCCTAGGCGTTTTTCCTACTGCCCACAGTCCTCTAAATCCGGCGGTATCTCAGTTCCAAGTCGCTGCAAATGGCGCCAACAATGGCGCCATTTGTGATCCTTGCTGCCGGCAGCGCAGATGGAAGCTCTCTTAGAAAGCATTCCATACCGCCTGGAATCAAGCGCCAGCGCTCCCACAACCCGGAGGCGCTGAATCTCTCTTCAAGCCAGACGCTCCGTCGCCACAATCGCGGAAGCCCTCAATGCGGAGCAAGCGAAAACAATACTCAACGCTTTAGGATTGCGCGAACAGGCCGTAGTGCGCCTAGCGATCCATTCCTTTCAAAATCAGGCCGAAATGACACCGATTGTCCGCCGGGTGCTGCTGAGTTGAGCCAATTTGGCATCGAGCCTCAGTTAGCGGGATCGCCTGAATAGGGGTATGGAGGCGGAACTCGGTGTTCCTCCATCGTTTCATCAACGGAATCAATCAACTAACCCCAAGGACGATCATGGAAGCGCGCGTGCTGATTGTGGCCGCGTTACTCTTCAACAAGAGAGAGAACCAAACGACAACAAGGAGAAAACCCATGATCGCAAGAGTGCGCAAAACCAGTTTGATCGGCTTCCTAATGATTCTTGGCTTAACGTTTCTTCTAACGGCGGGTGAGGCCGTCGCGCAAATCCGTCCGGCATATACCAAAAACGTCGATGAACGTGGTCGGATACCATACCAGCAGAGGGCCAGCCAGATCGGTTTCATTGCCGGCTGTGATCAGACGAACTGCAACTTGGACCTGCCCCCAGCTCCCGCCGGAAAACGTCTGGTGGTCGAGCACGTCTCCATCCTTCACTGGTGCGTTGGGCAGGCTCCCGCGCTCAGCACCATAGATCTTCAGTCCATGGAGCCAGGCAATCTCTTTCCGCGAGCCTTTCTGCCTGTCGCCGCGGTTGGGTTTTCTGGCGCGTATCAAGCCGTCGTAGATAAGCCGGTTCGTTTATACGTCGAGCCAGGACATTTTCCGCGAGTGTACACGCAGTACACCTGCAATATGGGGACGTATTTCAGGATGGACGTAAGTGTCGTCGGCTATTTGATCGACGCGACGAACTAAATTTGGATTGGGCGGAGTTGGATCGATGCGGTCATCGCAATTTGCCACGGACAGGTTCGCTGGATCCGACGGTATTCCAACTTCGATTTTCCTCCGCCATCCAACCGACTAGCGTGACGACCGCTATGCCAAGGGTCTCTGGAGTCACTATGGTCGCGACTTCGGCTAACAATCTACGGCTGAGCAATTTCGCTTCGATTGCAGACCGTGGACAGCTGGCCTATCATTGACACCGGCTTCGGCATGGCCGCCGAAGTACACGATTCTCTTCCACCACGAAACACAACCCTGAAATCAACAAAACTTAAGATAGACTAGGGATTCTAGAGGACTGCCTTCCCAGTTAGAGATAAAATCTTGAAAATGACCAAGGAAGATTTGTTTGAGCAAGCTGTAGACGCCTTTAGCGAGCAGAGGCTTGATGAGTCGATTGAGAAGTACAAAAAAGCTCTCGATATCGATCCGACCTATCAGGATGCCCTGCATGGACTTGGGATGGCTTTTTTTAACAGCGGGCGTGTTGATGAAGCCGTCGAAACAGCTAAGAAGCTAATCGAAATTGACAAGGAAGACATTCTGGCCCATACCAGTCTATCAATGTTCTACCAGTCGCAGGGTCGGATTGAAGAGGCCGAAAAAGAGGGGAACGTTGCTCGGATCCTTGGATGGAAGCAGGAGCTTCGCCAGGATCAGAAATAGGGGTTTACGGGGCTGAAACGGCCTGCCGGTTTGACTTACATCCGTACGGATGAGAGACTAGCCTAACTCTAAGCCTCGCCTGCCCTTGGCTGAAACAATGTGGGGTCCATGTCTGTTGTAGTTACCGACACCGATCAACTCGTTCAGTTCCTTAAGAACGTCAAACTCTTCGCTGAACTGGGTTCCGACAGCCTTACGAAACTGGGGGCATGCCTTAAGACCGCAGAATTTCCACCAGCCGAGGTCATCGTGCGTGAAGGCGCCCCCGGAGTTTCGATGTACATCATCAAGGCGGGGCTGGTCGAGGTGCGCAAAAAGGATCCCGCCACTGGTATTGATTTTCTAGTCGCCCAGCTGTCCGAAGGCGCCGCAGTAGGCGAAATGTCGCTCCTTACGGGTAAACCCCGATCCGCCACCGTTACGACAGTGCAGCCCACGGTGGTATTCACCCTGACACGCGCCGATTTCAGAAACCTGTTAACGCAGCATCCCGAAATTTCTCTTGGATTGGCTCGCATTCTCGCTGAACGATTAGAAGATGCGACAAAGCAGGTGGGTATCGAGTATGTCAACCTCTTCAAAGGTAAGTTCGATCCCCGTGTGGTCGGCCTGCTTCCACAAGCGCTATGCACTCTCCATAAGGTCGTACCGATCGCCTATGTGAACAACTCCGTCACGCTGGCAATGGTGAATCCTTCTAATTTGGTTGCGTTCGACGACGTGCGCCGTTACATCAAGGGCGTCATTATCGAGCCGCAGGTCTGTACGGAAGAAGATTTCCGGAAGTTCATGGACACGATTTATCCGGACCTCATGGGCCTTAAGGAAGAGAAGAAGGAACCAGACAAACGTAAGGAGGAGGCTGAGCGAAAAAAGGAGGACAAAAAAGCCAGGAGCCCTGACGTGCCTCAGCAGAGCCTGGAGGACCTGCAGGCGGAGATCCTCGGTGGAATGGAGGTTCAGAGCGAAGAAGAAGACAAACCGACAACGGTTGAACTAGCGACGGCCTCAGAAGACGCACCCGTTGTGCGGCTAGCCAACAACATCCTCGCCTTGGCCATTAAGAAGGGCGCCAGCGACATTCACATCGAGCCGCAGGAAAAAGGCGTCGTACTGCGGCTGCGCATTGACGGCATATTGCATGTCGAGAATGTTCTTTCCAAGAAGATTCAATTGCCGCTCGCTTCGCGCTTCAAAATTTTGTCGCGATTGGACATTTCGGAACGCCGCCTTCCGCAGGACGGCCGTATTTCGATTCGCATCGATGATCGGGCCATTGACTTTCGCGTTTCGACCGTGCCCGCAAAGTTCGGTGAAAAGATCGTTATGCGCGTTTTGGACAAGAGCGGCGCGTTGCTGCCTTTGGACAAGATCATCGTCCATACTCCAACCGTCGAAAAACTGCGATGGATGATTAGTCAGCCCTACGGCATTATCTATGTCACAGGCCCGACGGGTTCCGGTAAAACCACCACCCTGTACAGTTCGCTGAGCGAAATCAACTCACCCGAAGTCAACATTTCCACAGCCGAAGATCCGATTGAATACGACCTTGCCGGCCTCTGCCAAGTGCAAACACATAAGGACATCGGTCTTGATTTCGCACGGATTCTTCGCGCCTTTCTGCGCCAAGACCCGGATGTGATCCTTGTCGGTGAAACACGTGACCAGGAAACCGCAAAAATATCCGTCGAGGCGGCACTGACCGGCCACCTGGTATTTACAACGCTTCACACGAACGACGCTCCGGGATCATTCACGCGTCTGGAGGAAATGGGCATTGAACCATTCCTGATGGCGAACTCCACCATCGGCATCATCGCTCAACGTCTCGCCCGCAGGTTGTGCCAGAACTGCAAAGTGCAGACCGAGGTAGACGACACGACATTGGGATACTTCGGCTACGCAAGAGAAACAGCGCCGCCCTTCTACAAGGGTGAAGGTTGCGACAAATGCAATCGGACGGGAAAGAAAGGCCGCGTTGGAATCTACGAATTGCTCCTGATGACCGATGACCTCCGACGCATCGTCGCCTCAGGGGCCAAAACGGACGAGATCAGGGACGCTGCTCGCAAAGCTGGAATGAAGACGTTGAAAGAGTACGCGATGATTCTGATGTCGGAAGGTTTGACCGATGTCGAAGAAGTTCTGAGCAATCTCGTCGTTTCGAACTGACCAGTAAGAAAGGAAGAGAGTAAAAGAAGGTCCCCCTCTTTAGCGGCTCTGATGAAGCATCTTTCGCCGCTGGCTCAGCTAGTCCGCTGCCGAGGCCGAAGCTTCCTTATAGAATCGCTCGTACTCCGCAACGTCGTGCTTGCAACCGATGATCAAAGGCACTTTTTGGTGGAGAGCCTGGGGCTGAATGTCGAGTATTCGTTCGGTGCCCGTCGAAGCCGCCCCGCCAGCCTGCTCCACGACCATCGCCAGAGGTGCAGCTTCATATAGCAGCCTTAGCTTTCCCTTGGGTCCAGGGTAAAGAAAGATGCCGCCCTTCATTAGATTTCTATGGAAGTCTGCGACAAGTGAGCCGATGTAGCGCAGAGAGTAAGGTCTTCCTTGATCCTTCTTGTCTTCCTTCAAGTATTCGACGTAACGGCGAGTGCCCGCATCCCACTGACTGACGTTTCCTTCATTGATACTGTAAATCTTTCCGCGAGTAGGCGTGCGGATGTTTTCGTGCGAGAGCAAGAACTCGCCCAAGCTTGGATCCAGAGTGAAGCCGTGAACGCCGTGACCCGTGGTGTAAACCATCACCGTACTGGAGCCGTAGATGAAGTAACCGGCGGCCACTTGTGATGATCCTCTCTGCAGGCAATCCTCGATTGATCCGTCCTCGGAGTTTTGCGTGATTCTTCGATGAATTGCGAAGATGGTTCCGATGCTGGCATTGACGTCGATGTTTGAAGAACCATCGAGCGGGTCAAACATCAAAACGTACTTGCCCCTTTTTCCTCCATCTGGGATGGGTATAACATTCTCGGATTCTTCGGAAACCATCACACACAGATGGCCCGTGTGGCCCATCGCCCGGTAAATCGTCTGCTGGGCAAACTCATCGAGCCTCATGACGGTTTCACCGTGAACATTTTTGTTCGCCGTTTCGCCGAGGATCTTAACGAGACCAGCCTTATTAACCTCACGGGAAATAATTTTTGCCGCCAGGATCAGATTGGTGAGCAGTGCGGTGAAGTCGCCCGTCGCGCCCGGATAGAGCCGCTCTTCGTCTAGAATGTGCTGTTGAACCGTCCGGATCTTGCCTGTCAAGTGCGCACCTCCCTGGATTGCAGTGAGAATTTACATCTGATGAACAGGTTTTTTCAAATCATCAGAAGCTACTTACTTTTTGCCAGCCGCGCCAGGTATGCCTGCTGTTGGAGGAAGGTTTTCAATGGACGCACCGGAGTGCCCCACAAGACCTCGCCCCCGCGTATATGCTTGCCGTTGAGCACCCCGCCCTGCCCTCCGATAATGGAGTTGTCGTCCAGTCTTGCATGCTCCCCAATTCCAACCTGACCCCCAATGATGCACTGCGCGCCAATGGTGCAACTGCCGGATATACCCGTCTGAGCGGCGATCACCGTATGTTCACCAATTTGAACGTTATGAGCGATTTGGACGAGATTATCGAGCTTCACACCGCGCCGGACGATCGTTGTTTCGAGCGATCCACGGTCGATGCATGTATTTGCACCAATTTCGACGTCGTCTTCGACAATCACCTTGCCGACCTGAGGAAACTTCACGTAGCCCGCGCCATCCCGAACAAAGCCGAAGCCGTCAGCTCCAATCACGGCGCCGGCATGAATGATGACGCGGTCTCCGATTTCGACGCCGCTGTACAGTGTCACTCTTGGATACGAATGGCAATCCGATCCAACAATGACGCCTTTTCCAACGTAACAGCCCGCATCAATCACAGTGCGGTCGCCAACACGCGCGCCGGATTCGATGACAACTCCAGGCCCGATCGAAATGTCCCGTCCCAATTCAGCATCAGGCGCGATGACGGCGCCGGGATGAATGCCGACATCGGGAGAATCTTCGGTAAGAATCCAGGCAGCGGCGAGCGAGAAGGCCAACTTAGGATTTCGCGCGAAGATCACCGGCTTTCCTGGAAATTCGCCCTCTCTCACGATGACGCATCCCGCGCGACTCGTTTGGACTTCTTCATGAAATTTTTCTTCCGCGTAACTGAGATCGGCGGCCCCGGCGTTCTTGAGGCTTGCGACAGATTCCAGGGTGATTGATCCGTCGCCTTTCAATTTGCCGCCAACAAACTCTGCAATCTCCTGGGTTGTACGTTTCATTTGTTGCTCCTGAGGTATTCGGCCACGGCGAGAGCGACCCGCTGTCCCTCTTCCATGCACGCTGCCACTGAAACGCCATTAAGGTAGTTTCCGGATACGAACAAGCCCGGTCTGCGATGCAGCTCCCTCGTTAAGGATTCTTTCCATCTCTCGTGGCCAACGTTGTATTGAGGGATGGCCATTCGATGGCGAAAAACCGCAACGGGCTCAGGGATAGCAGCGGTCTTAAGGATCCTGCGCAGCTCGGATGAAACTGTGTCGAAAATTCGTTCGTCTGGCCATTCAATCACGTCGGGTTCGTAAGCCCCGCCCACAAACGCAGTCAACAAGACACGTCCTGACGGAGCCCGCCCTGGGAACATCGTCGAGCTAAATAGAGTCCCCAGAATGTGCAGTCCTTCACTTCGGGGCGCCAGAAATCCAAAACCATGTAGCGGTTTTTCAAAGCTGTTCTCAGCGATGGATGTAGCGGCAATCACCATCGGTGAATACTTCACGCGTTCCAGCAACATTGCCAGGTCCGGATTCTGGTTTTCAACTATCCTTGCGGCCTTGAATGCAGGTGCTGTCACGACTGTCACTTTTGTGCTGCCAACTCCTGCATCCTTCTCACCCATATGAATGCGCTGTTTGTGTGCGAGGAGTTGCGGCAGCGTTTCCATGCCTGAAACGAATGAGCAAGTTCGCAATCGCCGCCCAGTTTTTTTAGTGGGAGACGTCAACATTCCGGCAGCGAGACTGCCGCTTTTGGCTTCCATTTCGACAAGGCGGGGAAAAGCCGCCGAAACACTGAGTTGCTCTGAATCCGCGCCATAGATGCCGGAAACAAACGGAGCCACGAGTCGATCGTGAGCCTCCCGGCCCACGCGACGCCGGAAAAAGGCGGCGACCGACTCGTCGCCTGTGGACTTCGACCGGATGAATGGTTCGCCGAAAACTCGTAGGAGTCCTGGCAGACTCATTGGACCAAATGGAGCGCGGCGCAGTTTGCCTTTGAGATAAATGAACCGCGGCGCGTGCTCCGGCGCTTCTATAAGCATGTGTGATTGGTCTATCTCGTTAAGGATCTCCGCTGTTACAGTGGTAGGCAAGAGAGTGTTCGGACCACACTCAACCAAATACCCATTGATGCGTTCGGTTCGGATTACCCCGCCGATCCGATTGGTGCTTTCAACTATCCGCGCTTCGATTCCCAGCTTTCGAAGGGCCCAGGAGCACGACAGTCCAGTGATTCCTGCTCCCAGAATAGTCACATCGCACATACGTCAGCGCCCAATTCTGCAATGAAAAACGCAGCCGGACATTGCGGCCTGGTCACAGTGAGCTCTCAACGATTTCCGCGAGCGCCCGGATAAAGATCGGATCGCTATTCAATGCAGGCACACGGCGGAAGTTGTCTACGCCGGCTTCTGAGGCAACCTTCTTATAAAGGATGTCTAACTCGTAGAGCGTTTCAATGTGTTCGGACACAAAACTGATTGGGACGACGAGAATGTCATCCACATTTTGTTTTCCAAGCGCCGTGATGACGTCATTAGTAAACGGTTCAAGCCATTTTACCGGTCCAATCTTGCTCTGGAATGACAGCTGATACCGATTGGCTCGTCCCAGCCGATCCATGATCAACTCTACTGTTTTTTTTGTCTGCTCAAGATAGGGATCGCCGTTGCGGACATAGCTTTCCGGAATGCTGTGCGCGCTGAATAGAAGGTGAACTGCTTGAGGATTAGAGAAACGCGACAATTCGCGTTGAATCAGTTTCACAAATGATTCGATATACGTGGGTTGCTCTGCCCAGGTGCATATCCATTGCACATCCCGGTTCTTGAAAGAGGGATGTGAATCGATGAGATTTCGCAGGACAGCGAAACCCGACCCCGTCGTAGTCACCGAGTAATGTGGAAAGAGCGGCAGAATCACCAGGCTGTCAATGTTGCTTCGTTCGATCTTGTCGACAGCCTCTCGAAGAAACGGATGCCACGTGCACATACCGACAAATGTTTCTACATCTTTGCCTCGCGCTTTCAACTCATCTTTCAAAGCAGAAGCTTGCTCTTCCGTGAGCCGTCTTAGCGGGGAGCCGCCCCCAATTTGTCTGTAATAGCCCTCGGAGGTTTTTCGGCGCAAGACAGCGATCATGTAGGCAACCGCCTTACGCAACGGAGTCCATTTGATGTGGATGATTTCAGGATCGGAAAAAAGGTGGTACAAGAAGGGTTTGACGTCCTGCAGCGTCTCGGGGCCGCCTAGATTGAAAAGCAGAACGCCCAATTTCATTGGCCGGGGCCGTACGTTTTCACGAAATCGATGAACGACTTGGCGTTTTCGACCGGCGTCGAAGGCAGTATGCCATGTCCCAGATTCATAATGTGTCCAACTCGGCCTGCTCGCTCGAGAATCGTCGACGCCTCGCTTTCGATTCTGACTTTTGGTCCAAGCAGCAGACAGGGATCCAAGTTGCCCTGCAATGCAATTCTATGCCCTAATCGCTGGCGAGCTTGGGCGACGTCCATTCGCCAGTCGATGCTCAGGACATCGGCGCCCGTTTTGGCCATGGATTCGAGAATGACCGAACAGCCATTGATATAGAGGATGCGAGGGACCCGATCTCCGAGGGACTCAAAAATCTTCTGCGTGTGGGGCAGCGCGAACTCTTCGTAGTCGCGCTTGCTCAATTCGCCTGCCCAGGTATCAAAAAGCTGTACTGCCTGAGCCCCGCTGTCGATCTGATAGTGCAGATATGCGCTGACAGTGGACGCAAGCTTGTCGAGCAAAACGTGAAGCACCTTAGGTTCACGAAACGCCATGCCTTTGATTTCCGCGAAAGTTTTCGATCCTCCTCCTTCGATCATGTAGGACGCGAGCGTCCATGGCGCTCCAGCAAAACCAATGAGTGGCGCTTCGTTATTAAGTTCCCGCCGAAGTTTATGCAGAATCGAACCGACAAACGGCGTTTCGTCCGCCGGATCAGGCACGTGAAGCAGGTCGACGTCGCGTTTGACCCGAACAGGTCGGGCGATTTCAGGTCCTTTGTCGGTAAGACCAACATCCAGGCCCATTGCTTCAACCGGAATCAGGATGTCTGAAAAGAAAATCACGGCGTCGACTCCAAGGATCCGCCGCGGCTGCAAGGAGACCTCGGTCGCCAGGTCGGTGTCCTTGCAGAGATCCAGAAACGGAATGTTGCGCCGAATTTCGCGGTATTCTGGCAGGTATCTGCCTGCCTGTCGCATCATCCAGACCGGTGTGCGGTCCACAGCCTCGTTGCGGCAGGCCCGAATAAATCTATCGTTCACAGGTGCACTGATCCTTTGAAACGGATTGAAGAGCCTCGCATTTGCTGCAGGAGACTCGGATTTCCTTCAAAATCCGTATGATACAATATCCCGTTGATGGAAAGCTCGGGGACCCAGGTGGACAGGCCGTTTCTGGCGATTTTGGCAACTGATCTACCGATGGTTTCCATCGTGATACCTGCCTTCAACGAGTCCGCTCGAATTACGAAATCTCTCGCAAAGATCGATGAATTCCTGAAAAAAAGTTCGCTTCCCGCCGAAGTGATTGTCGTCGATGACGGCTCAACAGATGACACCGCTGAGCAAGTGCGCAGTGCGCGACCCAAAAATCTTCGATTGTTATTGAACGGTATGAACCGTGGCAAGGGTTACAGCGTGCGCCAAGGAGTGTTGGCTGCCCAGGGGGATTACATTCTGTTCACCGATGCGGATCTCTCTGCGCCAATCGAGGAAATTGAAAAACTCTTGGACGTTGCCATTCGCGAAAGCGCCGACATCGTCATTGGTTCTCGAGCGGTCGATCGCAGCTATATCAACAAACATCAGTCGCGCGGCCGCGAGTATGGAGGCATCATCTTCAATCTTATGGTCAGATCCCTGCTGGGTTTGCGACTCTACGATACTCAATGCGGTTTCAAGCTGTTTCACTGCGCAAAGGCCAAGGCGGTCTTCGAAAAGCAAACCACTTTCGGATTTGGTTTCGATCCGGAAGTGCTTTTTCTTGCGAACCGCCTAGGTCTCCGGATACGTGAAGTCCCGGTGCACTGGAGTCATTCGGACGGAAGCAAAGTCAAATTCTGGCGACATGGCGTCCGAATGTTCGGCGATCTCATTCGCATTCGATGGAACGCTCTTTCTGGAAAGTATTCATGACCTTCTTGTCTGTGAACATTGATCACATTGCAACCCTTCGTCAGGCAAGGCGCACCAACGAGCCTGATCCTATCGCCGCTGCGGCCATATGCGAGTTGGCCGGCGCACAAGGGATCACAGTTCACATTCGCGGCGACCGCCGTCATATTCAGGATCGCGACTTAAAGCTGCTTGCCGAAACGGTGAAGACAAAACTCAATGTGGAGATGGCTGCCACTGAAGAAATGATCGCGATAGCGTCGAGCGTCAGTCTGGATCAGGTTACGATCGTTCCCGAGCTTCCGGGTGAAGTTACGACAACCGGCGGTCTGGACTGCACCGGCAATCGTCAAAGCCTCGCCAGCGCTATCGAACGTCTGAGAACCGCCGGCCTCGCGGTCAGCCTCTTTATCGATCCTGCCGATAGCCAGATCAAATGCGCGCATGACTTAGGTGCGAGGACGATTGAGCTGAACACGGCGCAGTATGCGGATGCGACGCTTCGAAACCGACCATCCACGGAGGCGGATCAGGCGCTCGAAGCTATAAGGAACTCGGCAAAGTTGGCAGCTTCCATGGGAATCGAGGTTCTGGCCGGACACGGTCTTACATATCGAAACGTCCGCGCGATAGCTGCGGTTCCGGAAATAGTCGAACTGAACATAGGCCATAACATCATTGCCCGCTCCGCGTTGGTTGGACTGGATCAAGCCGTCCGCGAAATGCTGGCCTTGCTTTCCTGATGCGCATTCATCTTCTACGTCACGGTGAGACTGCGTGGAACGCTGAACGCCGAATCCAGGGACAGGTCGATGTGCCTCTCAACGCAAACGGCATGCACCAGGCGCAGAGCTGGCGGAAGTACTTTTGCGGTATTCGATTGTCCGCTGTCTATTCGTCCGCGTTATCCCGCGCCATAGAAACCGCCTTTCATGCAACGGGCCGCGCCGCATGTATGATCAACGACCTGAACGAACGTTGTTTTGGAGAATGGCAGGGGCAAGTGTGGACGGAACTCGAGAAGACGGTTCCGGGGTTCATGCATTACTGGCGATCATCGGCGTTCAAGCCGCCTGGCGGGGAAACTAGGGAAAGGCTGCATGCAAGGGTTCTTTCAGCGCTGGATTCCATACTCTCGCAGCATTCAACCGATAGTGACATTTTGGTTGTCGGTCACGGTGGAAGCGCCAAAGCAATTATTGCTCACGCTACGGGTTGTCAGATCGAGGAC
>CAZIPZ010000004.1:0-43389 GCA_964541075.1 uncultured Solibacteraceae bacterium
CGATGCAGGCAACGGCGGCCAGAGCCATCGCCACCAGCATGTTGGCCGGCGGCTCTGAACCCCGGCGGCCAGAATCCTTGCCGAAAAACATGTAATAGGGAAGCTTGAGTCCCGTATGCAGGAACGTTCCGGCCGAAGCGAGCGTCAACGTAAGATAAATCGCCGCGCGATGAACTTCGCCTGCCGCGGACACCACCATGGACTTGCTCACGAACCCGCTGAACAACGGCACGGCGGAAATCGCGAAAGCCCCAATCATATAAAGGCCGAGAGTGACAGGCATGGACTTATAAAGACCACCCATTTCAGTCAACTTCCGCAAACCGGTCATCTGCAAAACGGCGCCCGCACCCATAAACAGGAGGGCCTTGTAAAGAATGTGCGAAAACGCGTGAGCGCTGGCCCCATTGATAGCCAATTCGGTTCCAATTCCGACTCCGCACACCATGTAGCCGACTTGGCTAATGATGTGATAAGCGAGCAGACGCCTCGCGTCGTTCTCCAGCACAGCGTACACCACGCCATAGACAGCCATGGCCGCGCCCAGCCAAACAAGGATCTCAGTGCCAGCGAAGCCTCGGATCAAAACATAGACTGCGGATTTTGTAGTGAAGGCGGTCATGAAGACCGCTCCCGTAACGGACGCTTCAGGATAGGCGTCTGGCAACCATGCGCTAAATGGCGGCACTGCCGCGTTGAGAAGAAATGCCGCAAGGATTAAACCCCAACTCGCCGTCCCGGCGTAGGCAGACATGTCACCAAATGCGAGCGAACCGGAGCCAGCCCAATGGATCACGATCCCTGCGAGCAAAAACAGTCCACCGACGATGTGGACTAGAAGGTATCGATAGCCGGCTTCAATCGCAGACTTTTCTCGACGCAAAAACACCAACAGGGCCGAGGCAACCGCCATCAATTCCCAAAAGACATAGAGCGAAAGGAAGTCCCCCGCGAACGTTACTCCAAGCGCGCCTCCCGCATAGGTCAGAGCCGAAACGTGCTGGGAGTTGTCCTTCACGTGAAGGGCATAGATCATCCCGATGAAAGCCATGAGGGAAAAGACATACGAAAAAACAAGGCTGAGGCGATCAACCCGTCCAAAGGTAAGTTCTTGTCCCAGAAAGCTGACGACGCCGTACGCACCAGGCTTCATCAGAAGGCAATCGATCAAGGCGGCGCCGGGCACGACGAGCATGAGCGCCCGCTGCACCTTGCCTTTGAAAAGCGGCAGAAGCCATGCGCCGAAAATTAGGATGAGACCCGGATGCACCCACTCAGGAGTCATAGTAATCCTCGCGGCGCATCAGCCAGATTTTCCCGATCAGCTTGGAAATCACGATTATGGCGACACACGAAATGAACCCGTAGAGTGATCCAAAAGCCGGAATGTTCTCGAACGAAAAGTGAACCTCCTCTTCACCATGGAAGATGAGCGGCAACACAATCTCGGCCGCAGCAATGACCCCAAGCACCACATAGAATCCGAGCTTCAGCCGGGAAAACCGAACCGGGTCCTCCAATTGTTTCTGCAAAAAACTCACGGGGCAATAACCCTTCGAGCCAGATCCAGAACCGGACCTGGGAATACACCCAACAACAGGCTGGCTGCAGCGCTGATCGCCAGCGGTCCAATCATCCATGGCACTTCATGAACGTCGTCGTGGTGATCTGCTCCTGCGTGGTGATCAACAACCTCTTTCTCAAAGTATGCCTTGTAAATGATCGGGCCAAGGTAGGCAGCACTTAAGAGGGAGCTGGTCAATATCACACCGAGGAACGCCAGGCTATGTCCATCCACGGCGCCAAGCGCCAGATTCCATTTCGAAACAAATCCGCTGGTGAGGGGAATTCCGATAATGCTGAGCGAAGCCAGCGAAAACGCCGCCATGGTTACTGGCATCCGCTTGCCCAAGCCGGAGAGTTGGCTGATCTCCGTTTTGTGCGTAGACGCATAAATAGAGCCAGCGCACAGGAACAGGGTGATCTTCGATACTGCGTGATTTGTGATGTGCGCTATGCCGCCCATCACACCTGCCGTGTTGAGCAGCGCTCCGCCCAGAATGATGTAAGAAAGCTGACTTACCGTGGAAAAAGCGAGCCTCGCTTTCAGATTGTCCTGGCCCAGAGCGAGAAGCGAGGCAATCAGAATCGTAACCGACGCCACAATCAAGGCCAACTTGTCAGCGCCGAGCTGCCTCATCGCACCTGCGCCGAAAACGAAAAGAAAGACACGAAGCGTCGAAAACACACCCGTCTTGACGACCGCCACGGCGTGCAAAAGCGCACTCACCGGTGTCGGCGCCACCATGGCGGCGGGCAGCCAACTGTGAAGCGGCATGAGGGCGTTCTTGGCAAATCCAAAAAGGAAAAGAGCAAAAGTCAGAAAAAGGAGCGTAGAGTGCTCACTCACCAGCTCCGATGGAAATATTCCGCCGCTGCGAAAATCGAGAGTCCCGGCAAGGTTGTAGACAAGAATGATTGCTCCCACCAGAAACACCTTGGCGGCCCCCAGAAGATAAATCACGTACTTGCGTGCGCCCGCTTTCGCTTCGGGCGTTCCCTTGTGACCGACAAGCGGGTACGTGATCAACGTCAGCGCTTCATAGAAAAGAAAAAGCGTGAATAGATTCGCCGCAAAAGCAACTCCGACAGTGGCGGAAATCGCCAGGGCAAAGCAGCAAAAGTAGCGGGTTTGGGCATGCTCTTTGAGCGTCCGCATGTAGCCAATCGAGTAAAACGACGTGAGAATCCACAGCACGGCGGCGCCGGACGCAAACAGAAGGCCAAAGGGATCGACACGAAAGGCCAGCTCAACCCCGGGAACGATCTGTGAAATTACACATTCCGGCGTGCGACCCGCAAGGACATCAGGGATCATGCTGGCCACAAACCCAAAAAGGATTACCCCTGCTGCAACCGACCAGAACTCGCGCAGATTCGCCCGGCGCTCGCCTGTAAAGGCGATCAGCAGCGCACCGACGGCCGAAACCATCACCGCATATAGAGGAATTAGAGAAAACATCACCATTTAAGCTTGGTTAGTTCTGCAACACCGGCTCCGGGCTTGTTGCGGTTGAGAGCGATCACCAGTCCCAGACCGACCCCGGCCTCAGCAGCTGCCACGGCAATTACAAAGAGAGCCAGAATCTGCCCGCGCGGATTATCGAGGTGTCGGCTGAAGCCGGCAAGGCTCAAATTCGCCGCATTGAGCATGATCTCAACGGAAATGAGCATAAGAATGATGTTGCGGCGCGCCAGAAAGCCGAATACTCCGATGCCAAAGAGAATCGCACTCAAGCCAAGAATCATGCCGACCGGTACGATCATGACTTTACGGTTCTCCTTCTCGCGAGCACGACTGCGCCGATGATCGACGCGAGAAGTACGAGCGAGGCTATCTCGAAGGGCAGCGCAAACGGACCAAAGATCGCGATGCCGATGGACGCGAGGCTGCCCAACGGCGCTTGAGCACCCTCGACGGCTGAAACGGCGCCGCTTCCGGCTGGGGCGAGAGGTTCGATCTGTGCGAGCCATGCCAAGGCTCCGAAAGAGACTCCAACACCGACCGCCAACGGCCAATGGCCGCCAAAACGAGGCCGAGCCACCTCTTCCGGCAAGTCAAGCAGCATTACAACAAAGAGATAGAAAATGAGGATCGCGCCTGCATACACAATTACCTGGACCGCAGCTAGAAATTCCGCGTTCAGCAACAAGAAGATGCCCGCAACGTGCAGGAACAATGCAAGCACCCAAAGCATGCTGTGAACAGGATTCCTTCGGGTTACAGCCAGCAGAGCGCTCAAAATACTGGCGGCCGCCATGTAATAGAAGATTGCGCTAGGCAAAGTCATCAGCTGGAATGATTTCCGTAAATACGATCCTCAATTTGAGGACCACTCGGTTCGGGGTCGTGATCCAGTTGATAACCTCCATCAAACAACCTCCTCACAACGGCTCCGACCTGTTGAACTAAAACGTAGAATGTTGCACGAAAAGTCACTCAGACGCAACGGCAAACCTTGGAGCCGTCAACAACGCAAGCGCTCTGCAAATCCTTGATAAACCTATTGAGTTTGGTTCGTCGATAACTTGGATCGGAAGGCTTAAAGTCAGGATTTCAAAAGTGGATTTCGGCGATGCAGCCCTGAGATTTCCACAATTTTTCGAGGGCGCACTTCCTTGAATCGACCGTCGACGAGCGATTCGTGTCAATCCAAAAAATTACCTTCTTCAAGCCGGGACGGAACGTACTGCTCGGTCACATAACTGATGTCTTTGCTGATCAGCGCTTCAACCTCGAGCTTGAACCCGTTTTTCAACATCAGATCCAACTCCTTTTGCCAGGGTTTCTTGTTGGCGAACCATGGATACTGGGCGATTTGTCGCGCCCGCTTGATGTCCTGTTCGTTTAGTTTAATCTGTACACTCGGACTGAGTTGGCAGCGCTCGTAATCGATGCTTCGCAGGCCGAGAAATCGCGCCGCCGGAATGGCCATTCGACGCGATTCGTACGCCAGATTGATCGATCCCTGCTTGATTACGCTGTAGATGTAGTATCCCCAAGGGTCGTTGTCCAATAGACAGTAAACCGGCAGTTTTAATTCATAGTGGAGTCGATGCAGCATACGGCGGACTCCGCGCGGCGGTTGACCTCCCCCGTGAGTCAGGATGCAGTTGTGCTGCTTCCAGAACTTGTCCTCATTGAACCTGCGCCACACCGTGTCCTTTTCAACATGGAGAACAAATTCTGCTGTGTTCTTCTTGAACTGAACAATCTCGGGTTCAACAATGGACGGAATGCTGTATCCGCCTGACCCCATTCGCGAGCAGTCGATTTCGTCGCCGCTGTCAAGGAGAGTTATGGGACCGACCATCGCTCCGGCATTCTTGGCGTACAAGTGAAGCTCTTCACGCATAGAGTCCAATGAAACTTCCACGTCTTCGATGATGGGGTCGCATTCGCTCTGCGTATCGAAAGTCTCCTCCGACGTTCCTTCGATGGTGTGTTTCAACAAGTAAAAGAGACCTCGAATGCTCGTGGTCTTTCCTTGCTCAATGAGTTGCTTGCACCCGGAGCCGACCAGCAGCGTCTGCATGTAGCTTCGCGCCTGGCCCAGATTGAAGAGCTCGCGCCGGCTCGTGCCGCTTCCCATCTCGATGATCCGTTTGGATTGGTTGAAGCGCACATTGGAGAGGGATCTTGATGGAATATCGACGTGCGGGGCCCGCCCGCTGCCCGCGGATTTCACCACGCCATCAGCCAGGTCACGAATCGATGCTAAAGTTTTCTTGTCTTTTGGGGTGAGCGTCGCCGCACCTGAACGCTTTGCGACGATTTTCGTTTTCTTCGCCATAATTTTCGGGCTCCCGCAGTGGAACTGTGCCGCTACACGCGGCCGTCAGACTCCTCTTGATCCACAATTAAAACGTTTTCGCCAAAATCTTCTGCGGCTTCTTCCACCTTCGCACCGCTGGCATCCAATTTAGTGTCGGCTTCAGCGGTTTTACGTTTCGCCACGTGCAACAACTGGGCGTACAGGTCCTTCCTGGCTCGCTCGCCATACTCTTTTATGGCGCCGACGGCCGTGGCCACTTCGCCAAGGTAGCGGAGGAAGATCTCGCGGCGCTCACCTTCCTGGCGGACGCGATTACGCCGGTTGAGGTACATCGCGAGCTTTCGTCCGACAACCTGCAGGGCCAACCGCAGTTCCTTCATCACCTCGGGATAGGAAGCGATGGCCTCCTTGGACTCACTTGTGAATGGAACCCACACGCTGGCCATGTGAACCATGATCGTAATCGGACCAGTGGGAAGCTGCCCGCGCGACTGCGATAAGCCGTAAGAGCGCCAATTATTTGCAATGACCGCTTGAGTAATTGCGCATGCCGCAGGCTGGAACTGAAGGGGGACGCGGTTGGCATACCGGAGCACTTGAACGGTCTGACCTTCGCTGAGATTGACGTTCTTCATCGCTGTATGGAGCCGTGCGACTTCTTCGAGCTTCAGTTTGGCAGGAGTCTGTCGCGATCCCAGTCTGGCTTCGGAAAGGATTTTCTCCGCACCGGCTGCTCCGATCCCATCAAAAGTGGTGAGCAGGAATTGCCGGACAGAGCGAGCATCGCTTTCCCCGAGCAGCTCCGTGAGGGCATCCAGCGAAACCTTTTGAGTGGAGCCCGAACCTCCGTAGGCCAGACCGACTTCGATTAAGAATGGATTGCCGCGATAAACCGCCGGCGGCCGCGTCGCCGCACAATAGAACTCGCCAGGCACCTGCTGGTGCAATCCCTTGAGAATCAGCGACTCGCCAATCGGAGAAATACAATCGGTCGCAGGCGCGCTGATCTTCGTGTTTTGAATCGCTTGATAGAGTGCATCTGCTTCCTGCCTGCCAATTCGTTTTGGACTGGACCGTATACCGATCTTCGCCGTATCACAGATCTGGCGCGCGACTCCGGGACTTACGCGCGAAAACGATTCCGTCAGGAACTGCGCCATCGTTCCAGCGCTCGTCTCCTTCAACATCATCACGAGACGACCCAATTCTATTCCGTAAGGGTGTGGCTTGATTTCACGCGGCTCAGGCGGAAGTTCGTCGGTGGATCGTTCAAAGTTTTTTGAATTGTTCTCTGGATCAATGTAATGAATCGTAACGTGCGGATTCGCGATGGCTGTCTGTTCGAGATACTCGTCGACGCTTCCTCGACCGCGCACGTACCGTCCTTCCATCTCAATCGTTACTCGAGTTCCGCTTCGCAGTTGAGCCACCCATTCGATGCCATGGTCGGCGATATAGGCTTGCCCCTTGTCGCCGGAAGGAATGTCTTCCCCGTCACCTTTCCCGTTGATGATTTCCGGCAGGTTCCGCTTGGTGTCGATTTGAATTTCGAAGTAGTGCGCCGGCTTCTTCGGCGAAGTCATCGAGATGATCTTCACCGGCTTGCCCGTCGTCAGCATTCCGTACATTCCGGCAGCGCTTATGCCGATTCCCTGTTGCCCCCGGCTCATTCTCAACCTGTGAAACTTGGAACCGTAAAGGAGTTTTCCAAAAATAAGTGGAATCTGTTTTTTGACGATTCCGGGACCGTTGTCCTGAACACCGACCTTGAAGCGATTTGGTCCGGTCGATTCGATGTGGACCCAAATTTCAGGAACAATTCCGGCCTCCTCACACGCGTCCAGTGAGTTATCGATGGCCTCTTTAACAGCCGTCAGCAAAGCCTTCCGTGGATTATCGAATCCCAGAAGATGCCGGTTCTTGGCGAAGAACTCGCTGACGGAAATGTCACGCTGCTTAGTCGCCATCGTTTCCGCAGTCACGCGTCTACGCGATTCACGCTGCGGCTGTTCGGCTGGCGAAGGCGAGTCGTTGTCGCCTGGAATGTCTTCGTCCCTTTCCATACGTCCTTCCTCACTTTGGGATTCCTGCCAGACAAGTCAGGTCCTTAGGACATCATAGCCGCTGATCGCTTTGTCTCCGGATGCTGTTTTGAGACGGCAGTGCGGTAGAATGGGAACGCGAATCGAACATGTCTTACCGCGGGAACAAATTCGTGAAGGCTGTCCTTGCCGGATTTTCCGTCTGTCTTGCGGCCTTGATTGCAAGCGCCTACGCGTCCAACCGGCTCGATTTCATTGACGGTCCGCCCGAAGCGGAGTTCCAAATCGCCCGTGTGAAGTATCCAACATTTGGTGGAGGAGGTTCCCACGGTTATATCCAGCCATGGTGGGCTATCGACTATCCCCTCGCGGAGGAGCATTTCATCCCTGCATTGCGCCGGCTCACCAATCTTTGGGTTGCGGACGACAGCCGTCATCTCGAGCTCATGGATGATCGCATTTTCGACTATCCCTTTCTCTTTATGCAGCAGCCCGGACGGGGAAACTGGCGTCCGACCAACCAGGAAGCAGCGCGCCTCAGAGAACACTTACTTCGCGGAGGATTCCTGCTCGTTGACGATCTTCATGGCGAGTATGACTGGTCCGTATTCGAAGCGGCTATGCGTCGCGTTTTCCCGGACCGGCCGATCGTTGAGATTCCGCAGGACGATCCGTTGCTTCACGTCTTTTTTGATCTCGATGAACGGATACAGATCCCTGGGGAACGCCACTTGCGAATGGGACGAGACGGACAAACGGTGGCGCGAATGGAAGGAACTCCGCACTGGCGTGGTGTGTACGATGATCAAAAGCGTCTCATGGTTGCGATCAACTTCAACATGGACATGGGCGACGCGTGGGAGCATGCAGACGATCCGTACTATCCCGTTCCGATGACGGCGCTTGCTTATCGACTCGGTGTGAATTACGTCATTTACGCAATGACCCACTGATTCGAGCAAAAAAACAGGTGCGTCGCCTCTCGGGAAGACGCCGCACCCTCGATCGAGAAGAGATAAAGAGACTTAGATCTCTACAGGATTCGCAAGCGTAAAGCTCAAGCGAGTCTCAGGCGGATAGTGAAGGTCCTTGCCTTTCGTCGCCAGGACAGTCCCGGTTCCTGCGCCGCCGCCAACCAGGGCTCCGACTCCCGCTCCTTTTTTGCCGCCCGCGATTGCCCCGATCGCAGCGCCAATTCCCGTCCCTCCTGCAATAATACCGGCGTCACGCTTCTTTGTGGCTTCAGCAGCGGCGACGAACGATTTGGTCGATATCTCGACGTCCTCATCACTGCGAAGTATATGAGTCAGGATCAAATTGATGCTGGCTCGGCCTTTGACTCTTCCGGATTCGACGGCGTCGACCACGCGGCCGCGAACCTTGGTTCCTTTTTCAAGCACCATCTTGCCGTCCACGATCACGGGTTCAGCCAGACTGGCCATGAACTGATCGCCCGGCGAACTCTTCTCCGTGCTGACGCCGTCGATCAACGACACGCGTATGCGCGAACCCGCCGGAATCGTAACCTTCGAGGCAGGTTTAAATGAATCTAACAAACCATGCTTTGAATCGGTCGCAGCACTCTCAGACGATTCGGCGCTGCAACCGACTGTTCCAAACAGCAGTGCGGAGACGATCAACAGGTAAAAGATGCTCTTCATTTCAATTCTCCTTAAACCAGCGTTGCGCGGTGTCTCGAGCGCGTGCGAAAGCTGTTTTACGTTTTTTAGACCGTCCTTCTTGTTTCTCTTCCGGTTCCGTTGGTTCACGATCCACTCCTGCCTCGTCCGGAGGAGGGTTTTCGCTCTTGCCGGCAATTGCGTTAAGGGAGGTCCATCGAATTCGCATTTACTTCCTCAATCCGATTAGCAGTTGCATCTGGGCGCCGCTGGATATTTCGAAATTCTTGCTGCGCGACGTGATCACGGTGTCATTGCTCATGTGTGAAAAGAGTTCGAGCGATTGACGGGACCCGCCCGCGCTAACCACTTCACCGCTACCCACTTTGTAGAGTTGGTCGCCCGACGGCAGTCCAAAGCTCTGCTCCAGCGCCGAGGATGTGTGCGTGTCCGCGGCCACCACCGTGGGCATGCTCATGAGCGCAGCATTCGAAGTCCCACTCGTTCGAAGCACCTGCCTTGAAAGGATTGCATCAGTCGAAGCCGCAACGCCCGTAGCGACAGCGGCCGATTGACCAGTCACATCGCCCAAACCGCCCAGCAATCCGGAACCGGAGGATGCAATGCTTCCGGAAGGAACTGCAGCACCCATCATCGGGCTATCGGCCTGAGCAACGGTCTCGTTATAGCGATGCGCCGCGCTGACGTAAGACACCGACTGGAGCGCGATCGAAAGTTGTTGAGAGGGCCCGCCCTGGACACCAGGCGACATCCATTCAATAAGCATCATCGATTGCGCCCCGCTGTCCGTCCCTTTGCCTTCAATCCGTTTGACGTCACGAACGACGCCTATAATCGTAGAGCCGCGTTTCATGACCACTCTGCCGTTGGATCTCATGTCCTCTTTGAGCTTCAGAGAAATCTGATCCCCGGGCTTAGTCTCGCCCGGATTAAGTTTGCCTTTCGTCAACTCCGCCGAAACGTGGGTAGCTGAACTGGCGCTGCCTGCAACTTGCGCGCCGGCGTTAAAACCCATCAAGCCAGCGAGGAAAACCGAACCAAACGCATGCAATGGGACGGATTTAAAATTCATGTCTTTCCCTCCATAGAATGAACGTCTGCGGTTGCCGCACTCACTTCGATGGCAGTTATAGCAATCCGCCTGCCCAACTCGTCCGGAATACTCGAAGGACGTGGGTTTCATGCAGTTGGGCGCAAACATTCACCTTCTGTGTAGCGTTTTGAAACCTCGATAGCCCGTGCGTTTCCACCAACTTTGTGGACCTTCGGTGATGGTACACTTCGCACCATGCAAAAAATCCACGATCTCCCAACACCCTGTCTGGTGCTGGACTTGGACCGCTTCGAAGCGAATCTGGAAAGGATGAGCGTCTTCACGAAGGAACACGGCATTCATCTGCGTCCTCATGCGAAAACGCACAAATGCGCAGACATCGCGCTGCGGCAGATGAAGGAAGGCGCCGTCGGTATTTGTGTGGCGACGATTGCCGAAGCCGAGATTATGGCGGCGCGCGGAGTCTCGGGGTTGCTGATCACCTCGGAAATGGTCGGCGAACCGAAAGTATCGAGACTAATGGATGTGGTCTGCGCCTTACCTGACACGATGGTGGTCATCGACGACGAGCAAAACGCAACCGACCTTCAGAACGCGGCCATGCGTAAGGGCGTCACGCTATCCGTGCTCCTCGATCTCGACGTTGGGCAAAAAAGAACCGGTGTGACGTCCGCCGAAGCCGCCCGACTGGCGGATGCGATTGGCAATATGAAAAACCTGGCGCTGAAGGGCATCTGCGCTTACGCCGGTCACACGGCCCACATAGCGAGTTTTGATCAGCGCAGTCTCCAGTCCCGCCGTGCAATGGAGCAAGCGGTATCCACCAGGGATTTGCTACGCCGCAATGGTCACAACATGGAGATCCTGTCGGGATCGAGCACAGGGACGTACAACATCGACTCGCATATCCCTGGTGTTACGGAGCTTCAGGCAGGATCGTATGTGTTCATGGACGTGGAATACCAACGCGCCGGCTGCGAAGATTTCGCCCCGGCCCTGTGTGTTCTCTCGTCCGTCATACATCGATCAAACGAAAAGGTCATCGTCGATGCCGGTCTCAAGGCATTCGCAACCGACCGCACTTTCGGTCCGGAACTCCTGGAGCAGGGAGGCATCGTGTACGAATTCGCGGGCGACGAACATGGCAAGCTCCTCATTTTCGACGACTCGCGCCCAATCAGGCTCGGAGACAAGTTGCGTTTCATCGTCCCTCATTGCGATCCTACCGTAAACCTGTACGACAGGATTTTTTGCGTCAGGGGAGAAGCAGTCGAAGGAGCGTGGTCCATCATGGATCGAGGAGGAGGTCGGACCTATTTTTGACCGGCCGGTTCGCAGTTTCTTCTCACGCGGCAAGAATGTATCGTCGCTCGATTTCGGCTCGAATACGGCCCCGGCTCTCTTCAGGAGACAAAGCGCTTTCGCGAATCCGGTCGGCTTCGGCTGCAAGCTCAGGGTCTTTGATGACGTCGCGAAACCACACAGAAAAGTCGCCTTGCATCAAGTGGTATATCCAGGTTTCGTCGTCAACTCCGTCAGCCACCTGAAGAAACATTGCGAGATTCTGAACCTTCAAATTGAGTTTTCGTTCAGGTCCCTTGAAATAGAAACACAACTCCGGCGCAAGATTTCCCTCGGCGTACTTTCTGCGGTGCCTTCTGCGCTGGGACTTCGGAGCGATCGTCTGAAACCAGAACGGGCTCTCACCTGCGCGACGGAGCCATGCAATGGCTTCGCCAGGACCGAGCGTGACGCGTTTGACCTTTGGAGCGCGATCACCCACAGCCTTGGTGAAGGTTTTGATCGTCTCCTCCGGCTTGTCACCGATCGCAATAACAGCATCGATCTGTGAAAGCAGTTCCGGAGATATGCGATCAGGTTCCAACGTAATGATCATCAAGCAACAAAACTTCATGGGTAGAGTGAGCCCGGCTGCCTCCCAGCCCGATGGAAGCACGTGGTGGCCTTCATCAATGATGATCCAGTGTGGTCTCCCAGTTTTTGCGCGCAGTTCGCAGAGACGGAGCAGCAACGTCTCGAAGAATCCGGGGCGTTCATCCATGTCCACGCCGATCATATTCACGATGGCGCTCTGCTCTGACGCTGAAATCAGGTCCATCACTTCATTCACGCTGGGAGCGCTCTTCTCGTCACCCAACACCACCGCACCTTCAAACGTGGAGTAGTCGCCTTCAGGATCGATGACGACAAATTGGTATTGAAGCTCGCACAGACCCTCAAGAAAGCTTGTGGCAAGCGTCGACTTTCCGCTGCCGGACGTTCCCGCGACCAGAACATTGGCGCCGTATGACTTGATAGCGACGTCGCTTCCATCTGAACCTTTACCGAGGTTTACGACGTGTTTCAACCGGTGCTCCAGTTCGCTGAGGTCGGTTTTGAGGAGAAGCTGAATCAACTCGATGACGCCCTGACCGTGCCCGCTCGGGGTAATCCAATCGACACGCTCTTTCAAGGAGTCCAGTGCGTTCGAAACGGCGACAGAGCATTCACAGATGCCGAGAAAAGCATGATCATTTTCCGCATCGCCGACGCCCACAACGTTGTGCCTCGAGATCCCAAGTTCGGACAAGGCTGCGTTCAACCCGGTCGCTTTATTCACGCCGGAAGGAAGAACCATGACCGCGCCTTTGTTGAAGATGACCTGGAGTTCGAGCCCGAAGTCGCGAATGGTTTCCAACGCCACGGTCTCATAAGGTTCCCACGTGGCGACTATGGCTTTTCCAACGGAAACTCGAGCTGCACCACGAGCGCTCAGTTCCCGTGCGAATTCCGGCGGCGGCGCCTGGGCCAGCAGGCGCTCCTCACGTGTGGATGGCCGGTAGAGAAGCGCGCCATTTTCGGCAACAACCCGATCGAAAAGGTCCAACCTCGGGAAAACGCGCATGAGGTCGTCGAGCTCACGCCCAGTAACAAGGACGACTTTGCGGCCCGATTCTCGAAGCCGGGTCAGCGCATCAATGGTGGGTTCATCAACTGCCCCGTGAAGGGCTATCGTGCCGTCGTAATCGCACGCCAGAACGTGATATCGCATGGGATTTAGTAGTGCAAGTCTTGTTCCACGGCGCTACCTTAATGAACATGGTGAAGGCTGTGTTGTTCGACCTTGATGACACTTTGTTCGATCACAAGCATGCGGCCCGGAGCGTATTGGAAGACTTGAGATCGCGTTGCGCAAGCCTGAGAACACGGTCCATGGAAGACCTGGAAAGAGAGGACTTTAGGCTTCTCGCCGAGAAACATGAACTTGTCCTGGCCGGATCCCTGACGCTGCACGACGCACGGGTCTTGCGCCTTAGATCATTGTTTGAATTTTGTGGAGAAAGTTTAACTGAAAGCGCTCTGAGGGATCTGGCAGCAAGGCGTATGACGGTCTACAAAAACTCGCGGCGCGCGGCGCCCGGCGCGATTCCACTTCTGGAATGCCTGCGGGCGGAAGTCAGAATCGCCGTCGTGACAAACAACCTGGCTTCCGAGCAGCGTGACAAATTGTCTGCTTGTGGACTCGATTCGCTGATCGACGAGTTAATCACATCCGAGGAAGTGGGCGCGGCCAAACCGTCGCGAGAAATCTTTCGTGCGGCGCTGGATCGACTCGAATGTCAGCCAATCGATGCGGTGATGGTCGGAGACTCGTGGACCGTAGATGTTGTTGGCGCGATGAACGCGGGAATCCGGCCCGTTTGGTTTAATCGAACCGGAGAGAGTCAACCTTCCGGATTCTCTGTCGCTGAAATCCGATCCCTCGAACCTGCGAATGAGGTCGCCGCGATACTTAGATCTCCAGAAAGATTCTCGCCGGTTCCTCAATCACATCTTTGACGCGCTTAAGGAACGTCACCGCTTCACGCCCATCCACAATGCGGTGGTCATAACCGAGGGCCACATACATCATCGGCCGTATCACCACGGCGCCTTGCCGGGCGACGGGTCTTTCTTCGATCACATGAAGACCTAAAACTCCGCTTTGCGGAGGATTGACGATGGGAGTCGACAGCATTGATCCATAAATTCCGCCGTTGCTGATAGTGAACGTGCCTCCTTGAATCTCGACAACCTTCAGACGATTGGCCTGGGCGCGATCTGCAAAATCCAAAATGGCCCTTTCGATTTCTGCAAAAGTCATCGTCTCGGCATTTCGCAATACGGGAACAACCAACCCCTTCCCGCCTCCGAGGGCAATTCCGATATCGTAGTAGTTTCGATAAACGATATCGCTGCCGCGAATCTCAGCGTTGATTTGAGGAACCAGTCGCAGCGCCTCGATCGACGCTTTCACAAAGAACGATGTATAGCCGAGTTTGACGCCATGCGTCTTTTTAAACGCGTCCTGATGCTTTTGGTGCAATGCGATGACGGCGGACATGTCGATCTCATTGAACGTCGTCAACAGCGCAGCGTTTTTTTGGGCTTCGACCAACCGCTCCGCAATCCGCTTGCGGATAGGGGTCATGGGCACAACCTGCTCCTCACGCGACGCCGAAGAGGCTTGAGGCTGAAGGGAGTCAACCCGTTCACGCCCGCCTGTCGTCGGATTAGGTTCGCTCGCCATAGTCGTTTCCTTAGGCAAATGCCTGTCGCATCAGTTCCTCCTGTTCCTTCTTATGACTATTCAATGAACCCGTTGCAGGACTCGCCGACGCCTGCCGGGCTATTCCTTTGAAGGGCAGGCGTCCCAAAAGCATCTCACCGTGAAGCGCTTGCAGGTATCGCCATGCACCCATATTCTCCGGCTCCTCCTGCACCCAAAAAAGAGGAAGGCTATCGCGATACTTATGCAGCGCAGCAGCGAGAGTTTCCTGAGACAACGGATAAAGCTGTTCAATGCGAAGTATCGCAACGTCGGTGCGTTTCAGTCGTTCCCGCTCGCGTTCTAGATCGAAATAGATCTTCCCGCTGCACATCAACACCCGGGAGAGATCGTCAGTTTGCAGTTCGTCCGGCAGAATCCGCTCGAAGCGCCCATTGGAAAAATCATCGAGCGGAGAAACCACTCGAGGATGGCGCAACAGGCTTTTGGGAGTCATAACAATCAGTGGTTTGCGCCACCGCCGCAGGACCTGACGCCGCAATACATGAAAGAATTGCGACGGGGTCGTAGGCTGAACGATCTGTATGTTGTCATCGCCTGCCAGTTGCAGAAATCGTTCTATGCGAGCGCTCGAGTGTTCTGGCCCCATGCCCTCGAAACCGTGCGGCAAGAGCAGTGTGATCCCGCTTAATCGCCGCCATTTGTCCTCCGCTGCCGCGATGTACTGGTCAATGATGACCTGCGCCGCGTTTGCGAAATCACCGAACTGGGCCTCCCAGATCACAAGCCCATCCGGACAATCCAGGCTGTAGCCATACTCAAAACCGAGGACCGCAGTTTCCGATAGCGGGCTGTTATAGATATCAACAGCGCCCTGGTTTGAATGGAGATTCTGAAGCGGGAGATAGATTCTGCCGTCGATCTGGTCGTGAAGCACCGCATGCCTATGACTGAATGTGCCGCGTTCCGAGTCCTGGCCCGAAAGACGAATGTGGACGCCTTCCGACGCGAGCGTTGCAAAGGCGAGAGCCTCACCCGCCGACCAATCGAGAGGACGTTCACCACGAGCCATCTGACGGCGCATCCGCATTCCTGCTTCGATCTTTGGATGAGGGTGGAAGTCTTCTGGAAGGTTTGCCTGAACTTCGAGTAAGTCGGTTAACTGGTCGCGATCTACGCTCGTGTCGACATCTCCGGCGGCTGCATCCGGACCTCCGGCATAGCCGCGCCATAATCCCTGAAACGCGTCCGGAGGAACTTCGTAGTCTTCACTGGTCGCCTGGGCAAGTTCCTGCGTCAGGTGTTCTTGACGCCGGACGGCGATCTCGTTCGCATCCTCCTGGGTCAAGCCGCCGAGTTTCAGCAGATGCTCCAGATAACCTTCCCGCACCGGCTTTCGCTCTCTGATCGCGCGGTAAAGCACAGGCTGAGTGAATGATGGCTCATCGCCTTCGTTGTGGCCAAAACGGCGGTAACAAAACAAATCGATGACGACGTCTCGTTTGAAGGTGGTGCGAAAATCAAGAGCGAGACGCACGACCTGAGCAACAGCTTCAGGGTCTTCTCCGTTGACGTGAAAGATTGGAACCTGAAGCATTTTTGCAACGTCGGTTGAATATACACTGGACCGTCCCTCGGAAGGCGACGCTGTAAACCCGATTTGATTGTTGATAACAATGTGGAGCGCGCCATCGACCGTATACCCGCGAAGTTGGCTTAGATTCAAAGTCTCCTGGTTGACGCCTTCTCCTGCGAAACTCGCATCGCCATGAATCAGAATTGCCAGACCGTGTGCTCGTCCAACGTCCTGAGCACGATCCATTTTCGCCCTCATACGTCCGAGAGCGACCGGATTCACAAACTCGAGATGGCTCGGATTAAAACAGAGAGAGAGGTGAACGTTCTTTCCGGAAACCGTCTTCCAATCGCTGCTGTATCCCAAGTGATACTTGACGTCGCCACGACCGACGTACAAATCAGAGTCGAGGTCGGCAAACTCGCGGAAGATCTGGCGTGGGTGCTTGCCCATAATGTTGGCAAGTACATTCAAGCGGCCGCGGTGGGCCATGCCAATAACGATTTCGTCGACCCCTGAAACTCCGGCATGCTCGATGGCAAGATCGAGTAGAGGAATCAGGCTCTCCGCCCCTTCCAGAGAAAAACTCTTGCCTCCAAGAAATTTCTTTCGAATGAACTCCTCGAAGATAACAGCGTCAGTGAGGCGAGTCAGGATCCGAACCTGCTCCTCGCGGCTCACCTCCAGTCGGTTGCCGCTGCTTTCCATACGTTCCTGCAACCACCGCCGAACGACAAGGTCATCAATGTGCATGAACTGCACACCGATCGAGCGGCAATAGGTGCTTCGAAGCCGGTCGAGAATTTCGCGCAGCGGCATCTCTCCATCGCTATGCATGGTCTCGCATGCAAACGTACGGTTCATGTCGGCTTCGACTAAACCATAAAATTCGGGATCCAGTTCAGGCGGCGTTGATTGCGGCAAGTTGAGCGGATCAACCTTGGCAGCAACGTGGCCTCGAACACGGTAGTCGCGGATGAGTTGATCCACCCGCTCCTGAAGCATTGCGGATGTTCCTTCATCGTCCTGTGGGGGGCTGCTTTGGAAATATTGGCGCCAGTCGGGTGAAACGGACGAGGGGTCCCGCAAAAATTCTTCGTACAAGGCCTCGACAAAACTCAAACTCTGGCTGCTTAGCAACTCCATCGACCGCATATCCACAGAATAGCTGTTATGACTTTGCCGCAGCAAACAACTGCCTATAGCGTCAATAACCCCATGACTTACGGGCGTTTCGAATTACAAGCGTGAGCCGATGCCGCCTGGTGATGTGCTGCAACGACAGCTTGCAGCACCGAATGCAATGTACTCCGAGGAAGATCGGGGCTTTGCTAAAGGAATGCGTTTATTTCAGCACGGACTCTTGGTGAAAGCCTCAGGGGAGCCCGGCCACGAACTGAACTGGCTCGGCCTGGTTGATGCTCTTCGGACGCTGACCTATGAAAGCCATCAATGGGTTGTGGCATCCGGAGGCGGCTGAAGTTCAACAAGACGAGATTTGACAGCCTGCAATTCGTCCGGCGCCGACTGGATGTAGCTCTCCCTCACAGGAAGCGTCGTCAGAATGCGTTGTTTCAGCAATCGAATCCGATCCGCAGTCGGTGGATGACTCCGAAGCACGCGCATAATATTAGGACTCAGATTAGGTTCGCCTTCCGCCTCGCTCATTTTCTGAAGAAAACGGACAAGGGCCTTGGGATCGTAGCCGCTCTTGTCTAAGTACTTGATGCCGCGGGCATCCGCCTCTACTTCCTTGGACGGTTGGGCCGATTGCACTGCAACCAGGTAGCCGTCCACTTCATTCATGCTCTTCCCAAATGTTGCCGAGCCGGCGCCCCCTGGCGAGGCAATCTCAACGCCGCCCACAATCGGATCTCTTCTCATGCCATGCCGTGCAGTGATGTGCCCGATTTCGTGAGCAAGGACGCCTGCCAACTGGGATTCATCCTCCACAGCGAGGATTGCGCCACGATTCAGGTAAATGAATCCTCCAGGAAATGAAACTGCGTTGACATCATCGGAATCGACAATCTTGAAGGTGAATGGAACGACCGCGTCTGAGTTCTTTGCAATGCCTTGGCCAATGCGATCAATGTAATCGCGAACCGCAGCGTCATCGACGAGCTTCACCTGCCGCTCGAATTCCGCGGACGCTTGCTTTCCAATATTCATTTCGCGCGCCCGAGGCTGAAACTTCGCACGGTCATCGTTGACAATGCCGCGGGTTTGGGCGCAAAGAGAGGTGGAGAAGCTTAAAATGAAAAAGCCTGTCAAGATCCGACCAAAGCTTAAATGCATGAAGTCGCTCCGCTTAAGGATACAGGCATTCTACTGGACGGGCGCGATGCCGTCCAAGTTATAAAGAAGTAAGGGTTGTCGCAATACGACTTCCGTTCAACAACATTGCCAGTAGCATTTTGGTGTCATCTCCATGTTTTCGAGGCAAGGTTGTTCATCCTGACGAACCGGGAATGCTCTGCGTGGTGCTCGGTCTTCTTGCGATGAGATAGGAAAAGAGCAATGACTACTGCCCACCGCGGCTGTCTGATGTGCCACAGTTTATACGTCAAAGCCAATGGCCAGCTTCCGTGCTGGGATGACATAGGAGAAACGCTCATCCTGCGTACTCTGAACGAACAGGCCCTTCGCGACAATCATGAATCACCGATATTTTACGGGACCGATCTGCAACGCATTCGGAAGGCCGCAAAACCGGCATGATGTTCCAAGTGAAATATTGAGTGCGTTCTTCCGTCACTTTAGCAGGGGCTGCAGAGTTTCGAGCACCGTCTTTGTGATGATCTTGTATCCGGCGCCGGTAGGGTGGATGCCGTCTGGCTGGTTGAGGTCGGCTCTTGCAGCAACGCCTTCCAGAAAGAATGGGATCAGTGTGATTTCGTATTCCTTTGCCAGGTCGCGGTAAGTGTTTTCGAAATCCCGAATGTAATCGGGGCCGTAATTGCGCGGGAGCGTCAGTCCGGCAAGCACGACTTTCGCACCGTTGTTCTTAAACTGAGTGATCATCTCTTCCAGATTCCGGCGCATCTCGATGGACGGCAATCCGCGCAGACCGTCATTTGCTCCGAGCTCCAGAATCACGATTTCCGGTTTCATCGCCAGCGCAGCGTCTATTCTCGAAAGCCCCCCGGCAGTTGTGTCGCCGCTGATCCCCTGGTTGACGACGTGATACTGGTAACCCTTCTCGTCGAGCGCACGCTGCAGCTGCGAAGGATACGATTCGGATGCGAGTACGCCGTGCCCGGCCGTAAGACTGTTTCCAAAGGCAAGAATGACCGGGCGCGAGTCCGTCTTTTCAGCCACTGCCCTGTCAGTCTCAGGTTCGGTGCGGATGCTGACTGGTTGTGGCTCGCCGGTGCACCCCGCCAGGAACATCATCAATGCAAAGGCGCATCGCGAAAGGCGGAACATATCATGTAGGATAGCAGAGCGTGCAAAATACGATCGTCGTTAAGAACCTGTTCAAAACCATCGAGACATCGACCCACCGCGTTGAAATCCTGAAGGACGTCAGCTTTGAAGTGCCTCAAGCGCAAGTCGTCGCTTTAACAGGTGCGTCGGGCAGCGGCAAAAGCACCCTTCTAGGGTTGCTGGCAGGACTCGACTGGCCATCATCGGGCAACATTTGGATTGATGGAACCGACATCGTTCACTTAAAAGAGGATGAACTCGCCGAAGTTCGAGGCCGGAAGATCGGTTTCGTCTTTCAGGCTTATCAACTTATTCCCACGCTGAACGCGGTCGAGAACGTTTTGCTTCCAGCGGAGCTTACCGGGGCGGCCTTCGCAGGCTCAGTCGATCGCGCTCTTGGTCTTCTGGAAAGTGTGGGCCTTCGTGAACGCCAGGATCATTACCCGGCGCAGCTCTCCGGAGGAGAGCAGCAACGCGTGGCACTGGCGCGCGCCTTCATGATGAAACCTTCTCTATTGCTGGCGGACGAGCCAACTGGAAATCTCGATACCAAGAACGGCCAGCACGTGCTTGATCTCATGTTGAAACTGAATCGCGAGCAGGGAACGACGCTGGTCCTCGTGACACATGACCCGCAACTGACGGAGCATGCCGACCGCCGCATCGTCCTTCGCGACGGCCAGATCGTGGGCGATGACCTATTATGAAATTCGCTTTCAGAATGGCATGGCTCGAAGCTAAGGCAAGCCGCGGCCGCTTTCTATTCGTGATCCTCGCCATCGCCATTGGAGTCGCCGCATTGACCGGCGTGAAGGGTTTTAGCGAATCCGTGCACTACACCCTTCAAAAAGAGGCGCGAACGCTCATGAGCGCCGATCTGATGATCCGACTCAATGCACCTCCCCGCGAGTCCGAAGTCCAATTCCTGGACGAACTCCGGTCACGGGGCATCGATCACACTGTAGTCACTGAAACCGTCTCGATGACGTCTTCCCAGGCGCAGCATACCCCGGTGCTCACGTCGATCAAAGCCGCTGATCTCTCCAAATATCCATACTATGGCGCGCTGGAATTCGAACCAGCATCAGCTCAGCTTTCACACGGCGCGGTATTCGTTTCTGATGATCTCTTGCTGCGACTTAACGTAAAGGTTGGTGAATCCATTAAGATCGGGGAACAAAGTTATCGGATCGAGGCGATCATCCGCAAGGAGCCAGACCGGATGACGACCGGATTCACGCTCGGCCCTCGGGCGCTCATGAGCCGCGAAGGGTTTGACCGCTCCGGCCTCAATATCTTCGGTACACGCGCTACTCAGCGCATTCTGTTGAAACTTCCTGCCGAGACGAACCTTGAAGCCACTCGCCAATCCATTAGAGACGTATTCGGCAGAAGAGCGAGGGTCATCGACTACAGCGAAGCAAATCCAACGCTCTCGCGAAACCTGAACCGCGCGACCGCCTTTCTCTCCATGGTGAGTCTGATCGCGTTGATCGTAGGCGGAGTAGGGGTGGCCACCTCGATCGAGAGCCATATCCAGCAGCGCATGGACAACCTGGCAATCATGAAATGCCTCGGAGGCCGCTCGTCGCAGCTCGTCAGGATTTACGTCGCACAAGCCATCATGCTCGGCGCTGCGGGTAGCATAATTGGAGTGACCCTGGGATTTGCGGCCCAGGCCGTATTCCCACGGTTTCTTGCAGACTATTTCGATGTTGAGATTGATCTGATTCTTTCGGTCGTCCCTGCAATCCAAGGGTTGGGCGTCGGCCTGCTGACGACGTTGCTTTTCACTATCCCTCCCCTCCTCGCGCTGT
Source organism: uncultured Solibacteraceae bacterium (assembly GCA_964541075.1). GTDB lineage: Bacteria > Acidobacteriota > Terriglobia > 20CM-2-55-15 > 20CM-2-55-15 > CAZIPZ01. The sequence continues at coordinate 21,444 of CAZIPZ010000004.1, forward strand.
CGAGAATTAAGCCCGCGCTTATCTTCAGGCGGAACATGCAGGAAAAGACACAGACCGAACGCGACATCCGACCATGGCTTGCGCTCTTGGCGATCGCTTGCGGTCTTTGGGGCATTGCAGTCTGGATGAGCGACTCGCTCAGGATCGGATCGTATTTCGCGGGCGGATTGATCATAAGCATTGCAGTCCTGGCCGGCATAGCGGCTGGTCTCCTCGCAGGGCTGGGCGCCTTCGTCAATCGTTTCTCGCACCGGCTTTCGCCTGTAATCCGGCAAGGCATTGCAAACTTGCACCGCCCGGGCGCTCATGTGACGGCAGTGCTGGTGGCATTGGGCGTCGGAGTGATGTTCACCCTCACGGTCCAACTCATGCAGACGTCATTACTCGATCAGTTGCGCCTCAGCGCACCGCCGGACAGCCCAAACGTCTTTATCGTAAATATTACAAATAACAACCGCGCGGAACTGTGGGATCTGGTCCGGAAACAAGAAGGAGTCTTCGATGCGCCTGATCCATCGCCTGCTGTGGCCGGACAACTCATGAGGATCAACGGCGCCTCTGTTGAGGACATGAGTTTCAGCGATGCCGAGCAGCGTTATTTCCGCACACAATTCGCTCTAACTTGGTCGGAAACGCCACCCAAGAGCACTGAGATTCTGGATGGAGCATGGTGGCCGGCGAATTCGAAGGAATCGCTGGTGTCGGTTGAGGAAAATGTTGGGGATGCCCTGCGTCTCAAGGTTGGCGACACACTCGAATGGAGCGTCGCAGGCCGTCCGCTGTCCGCCAGAATCTCCAGTCTCCGCAGAACGGACGCCGTCCGCATCGGCGCTAACAATCAGTTCATTCTGACGGAGTCGGCATTGCAGGGACTTCCCGTTGTCTACACGGGAACCGCGCGTGTCCGGCCGGGCGATGTCGCGAATCTCCAGCGAACGGTGTTCGAACGCTTTCCAACAGTCACAGTCGTCAATGCGGCCGACGTACTCGAGATCGTGCAGCAGGTCGTTGACCGGATCAGCCTTACGGTCCGGTTCCTTTCCGCATTTGCGATTCTAGGCGGCGTCATCATTCTCGCCTCCGCGGTGGCTGGAACGCGGTATCGACGTATGAGAGAAGTTGCAATCCTGAAGACTGTAGGCGCCACCCGCGGAAAGATCATCCGGATTTTTTCATTGGAGTTCCTGGTCATGGGACTCGCAGCTGGAGCGATTGGCAGTTCATTGGCGGTGTTATTCAGCATCTTCCTTGTTAAACAGCTTTTCGATTCCTTCTTTGCGTTCGATCCTTTGCCGGTGTTGTCATCCGTCCTATTCACAGCTGTTATCACCGTAGCCGCAGGGTGGGCGGCAAGTTTTCGAATTTTGTCACAGAAACCACTGGAGGTCTTGCGACAGGCGGATTTATGAAATCCTATCGGGAAGAGCTGACGATCGAAGCAAAGACGCGCCGGGCCTATATCAACATCACCCATCAAGTTGAAGCGGCCTTAAGGAAGAGCGGCATTAAGGAAGGGCTCTGCCTCGTCAATCCGATGCACATCAGCGCCAGCGTATATATCAACGACGATGAACCCGGCCTCTTGAAGGACTACGACGACTTCCTGGAACGACTGGCGCCGCATGAGCCCATCCAGCAGTATCGGCACAATGACACCGGGGAGGACAATGCGGACGCGCATATCAAGCGGCAGGTGATGGGGCGAGAGGTCGTCGTTGCTGTCACGAATGGCAAGCTCGACTTCGGGACCTGGGAACAGATTTTCTACGGCGAGTTCGACGGCCGCCGAAAAAAACGCATTTTGATCAAAATCATCGGCGAGTAGCTGAGAGATCTTGGCCATCAGAGCAGCGATACAGGATCGATATCGACAATGACGCGTCCCGCACCAAACTTTTTTTCATCCAGTTCCTCGTAAAGCTGTCTGAGCAGACGATGTAAAGCGGGACGCGAAGACGACTTGATCAGCAATTGGCGCCGGTGAACGCGCTTCAGTCTTTCAAGCGGCGCTGGCGCCGGGCCGAGAATGCGAATCTCATTGCCACGCGCCGCGTCCAGAAATTCTCCAATCCAAACTGCGGTCTGCGTTGCTCGATCCGCGTCCCGATCCCGAACGATAATTCCTGCGAGCGCTGTAAAAGGCGGGTAGAACATCATTCGGCGATACCTCGATTCGCGCGCGTAGAAATCCTGAAATTTCTGAGTGCAGGCCAACTGAAACGTGTAATGGTCCGGGAAGTAGGTCTGAATCACGACCTCGCCTGGACGATCGCCGCGGCCGGAGCGCCCCGAAACCTGCGTCAGCAATTGGAAGGTGCGTTCGGCGGCCCGAAAATCGGGAATCGAGAGAGCGGCGTCGGCGCCAATGACGCCGACCAGCGTCACGGCAGGAAAGTCGTGCCCTTTTGCGATCATCTGAGTGCCCACGAGAATGTCGATTGTTTCGTCTCGAAATCCACCAAGCACCCGCTCGTAATCGCGCATGTGACGCATCGTATCCCGATCGATGCGTCCGACTCTGGCATCCGCAAAGATCTGACGCAGATCGTTTTCGAGTCGCTCGGTCCCTTCACCCACGTACTGAATGTATTCACTTTCGCATTCTGGACAGCGCGACGGAGGACGCCGAGCCAAACCGCAATAATGGCAAAGCAGCTTGTCAATGCCCCGATGATAAGTCATGGACACACTGCATGCCGTGCACTGAAATGTGAAGCTGCAGTGACGGCACAGAAGAAACGCGGCATAGCCTCGCCGGTTCAGCAAAACCATCGTTTGCTCACCGCGTTCGAGCCGCTGCGAAATCGCCTGAAGCAGCCGGCGTGAGAACACCACCTGCTTGCCCTGAGCCACGTACTCCTCCCGCATGTTGATAATTTCAACGCCGGGAAGCGGCCGGTCTTCGACACGCGCAGCCAGATGCACGTAGCCGTATTTTTTCGACTCCGCGTTTCGAAAAGACTCCATGGAAGGCGTTGCAGAACCCAGGACTGCAAGCGCATGGGCAAGTTTCGCGCGCATGATGGCGGTGTCACGCGCGTTATACCGCGGGGTCTCTTCCTGCTTGTAGCTCGTCTCGTGCTCTTCATCCACAACGATCAAGCCAAGATTCCTCAGAGGCGCAAAGACGGCCGACCTGGTTCCAACGACGATTCGCGCTTCACCCTTGTAAATGCGAATCCACGCATCCACGCGCTGGCGCTTCGTAAGCGAACTGTGAAGCACTTCCGTTTGGCGGGGAAAGCGTTCTGCAAAACGGTGGGTTAACTGAGGCGTCAGACCGATTTCCGGAACAAGTATCAACGAACTTTTGCCGGCTTTCATAAAGTGTTCAGCAGCCCGCATGTAAATCTCAGTCTTCCCGCTTCCTGTTACGCCGTGCAACAAGATGGTTTTGAAACCTTCCGACCGGAGAATCGCGTCCATCGCCGAGGATTGCTCACTGGTCAACTGCGGAGCGGTCCGCCGGCGGGTCTTGGCTTCCCTGTCACACGCAGATGCGGCGGCCAAATGTCTTGGCGTTATTCCAGGAGGGAGGGCCGCTTTCAATACCTCTCCAAGCGGAGCGAGATAGTAATCCGACACCCACCGGCACAGTTCAAAGACCTCCGGCGTCAGCAAAGGATCCGCATCTATGACCTTTCCGATCTGCTGCACCTCAATCCCTTTAGGAGCGTCCCTTTCAAGCCCGACAACGAACCCTTCGACCTCACGCTTCCGAAAAGGCACAATAACGCGGCAGCCCAATTTTATTGGATCATTGGAGTGATAAATGAAGGTTCGGTTGAGGGGCAGGCAAACCGCAACGACCGCATACATGCGTCAGGAACGCAGGCGAAAAAGCTCAGCGCGAATCTGCTTCATGTCTTCCCAAACATCGCGCTTTTTTTCGGGCGAACGCAGCAGATAGGCCGGATGGAAAGTTGCAATAATGCGCATGCCGTCGACATCGTGGAACGCTCCGCGAAGTTTGGATATCGGCGCAGCGCTCTGAAGCACCGTTTGAGCGGCAAAGGCGCCGAGGCAGCAAACGACCTTAGGCCGGATTGTTGCTAATTGTTTTCGAAGAAACGGATTGCAGGCGGCGACTTCGTCCGGCTGAGGATTCCGATTTTCCGGCGGACGGCATTTGAGAACATTGCAAATGTAGACGTCCTCCCTCTTGATCCCAATGGATTCGATGATCTTGGTGAGAAGCTGCCCTGCTCGACCGACAAATGGCAATCCTTGCTGATCTTCGTCGAAGCCCGGAGCTTCGCCGACAAAAACGAGTTCGGCGTTGGGATTTCCCGAGCCGAAAACAATATTCGTGCGAGACGGCGCAAGCTTGCACCGCTGGCAATCACCAAGTTCTTCCCGGATCGATTCAAGTGTGCCACCGCATGAGGATGGGGAGGGCCGAAGCGAAGATTGATCATGTGGAGGCCGGACCACAGGCCCGGAAAGCTTGTTCAAATCCAAAGAGTCCACCCCGATATCGCGAAAGAACTGCAACTGAGCGGCGATTTCGTCGAAACTCATTTCAATAGTTGCGCTACTCGATCGAGAATCCGATCGGCCATCACGTGTTTGCTAACCAGCGGTATTTCCTCGCTCCGGCCAGAGGCGTCAATCACTGTCGCCTGATTCATATCGCTGTCGAAGCCCGAATCAGGACCATTCACCGGATTGATCACAATGAGGTCCAGATTCTTTGCCTTGAGCTTTTCTAGACCGTGCGCAACGTGATTTTCGGTTTCAGCGGCAAAGCCGACCAGAACCTTGCCGTTCTTCATTCCGCCTAACTCGCGAAGGATATCGGCTGTCGGTTCAAGATTGAGGGTCACGTCGCCCGCCTTTTTTTTAATTTTCTGCGGAGCCACGGTTTTCACTTTGAAGTCCAATGGAGCGGCCGCCTTGATCACAACGTCTGCGCGAGCCGCGTGCTCCAGAACAGCTTGCCGCATCTCTTCGGTCGTACGAACGCGAATCGCATTCGGAAAATCCAAATCGGTCGGACCTGCCACTACGACAACTTCCGCACCACGCCGCTGAGCCGCGTGAGCGATAGCAAAACCCATTTTCCCGGAAGATCGATTGCTGATGAATCGCACCGGATCAATGTCCTCAACGGTGGGACCTGCGGTGACCAGCACCGTGCGCCCCGCAAAATCGCCCGCTCGCTGCATCAATGCCATCACACTCTCGACAATCGTCTCCACCGGCGCCAATCGGCCAGGGCCGTAAGTGCGGCAGGCCATTTCTCCGACCTCCGGATCGATGACGTGGACGCCTCGACCGATCAGTGTCTTGAGATTGGCCTGGACCGAAGGGTGGCGCCACATCCGAGTGTTCATGGCGGGCGCGATAACCATTGGTGAGGTGACTGCCAGGTGAAAAGTGGTCAGGAAATCATCGGCGATGCCGGCTGCCAATCGTGCGATGCAGTCCGCGGTCGCTGGCGCGACCAGAAAAAGATCGATGGACTGCGCTACGAAGATGTGGTCGAAGGCGCCTTCAAAATCCTGGCCTGCCCTGGCGCCTTCGAACATGTCGACATAAACTTTGCCGCCGGAAAGAGCCCGAAAGGTCAGCGGCGTCACGAACTGAACGGCGCCCTTGGTCATAAGGACCACAACTTCCACATCGCGATCCTGGAGCCGGCGGACAATCTCCGCTGCCTTATAGCATGCAATTCCGCCGCTGACTCCTAGCCCGACCTTCATTCCTCTTGCTCTTGCTGTTCCTGAACGTCTTCGTTGTTGTTATCAGGGATGCGGAACTTGACGAGCCCCTGCAAAATCTCCCTCTGCGCAACTTGAGTGGCTTTGTGACGCGGCTCTTTCAGCAGGGGCATGCTGCCGCCCTGAATCTGACGCGCGCGTAGGGCCGATAGAATCACAAAGCGATACTTACTGTCGATGTTGTCGGGAATCGTTATCAACTCAGACCTCCAAAGGAAGCGATGATCTCCTCAATTCGCCGTTGCTGACGCCGGGGTGCGGCGTGGCCGCTGCGCACGATCGATTCGAGGAGAAGAATGGAGTTTTCAAGAATGTCGTTTATGATGATGTAGTCGTAGTCACGATAAAAAGTGATTTCGCCTTTCGCGATTTCCAGCCTGCGCCGAATGACTTCCTCCGTTTCGAGCATCCGCGATTTCAGACGTCGCTCCAGTTCCTGGAACGAGGGCGGCAGGACAAAAATCGAAATGGCGTCGCTCCACTTCGACTTCACCTGTTTGGCGCCCTGAACATCGATGTCCAGGATGACGTCCCGTCCCGACTCCAGATGTTCCTCAACGAAGCTCCGGGCCGTTCCATACAACTGCCCGTGATATTCAGCCCATTCCAGAAACTCTCCGCGACCCACCATGCTCAAAAACGTCGGCCGATCGATGAAAAAATAATTTTCACCTTCCTTTTCCCCGGCCCTCGGTTGCCGCGTGGTGTGCGAAACCGAGAACTTCAATTCCTTGAAGCTCTTAAGCAAATACTGGAGAAGCGTGGTTTTCCCGGACCCTGAAGGTGCTGAGACGATGAAAAGGTTTCCGCGCATTCCGCGTCGCTTCTAAAAACTCTTAATTCTACTATATTTCTGAGACAGCGCCCTAATTTCCCTAAATGAAGACCGACGATGGCAGCTTATTTGCGTCCGCAGAGATCTGTCGCGAGGCTCACTCGATATTTTGGACCTGTTCGCGCAACTTTTCGATCTCGACCTTGATTTCGATCGCCGCTTGTCCGATGCCCGCCCCAAGCTCGTTCAATCCGGAAGTTTTAGAAAGGATCGTGGTTGCTTCGCGATTCATCTCTTGAAGGATGAAATCCATTCGCTTCCCGACTTCATCTTTTAGCTGCTTGAGACCGGCGAACTGATCCAGATGACTTCGCAGGCGTGTAGTCTCCTCGGTGATATCGCTGCGTTCGGCATACAGCAACGCCTCCATTTCGAGGCGGTGGCCGCTTTCTGCCGCCAGTTGCGGAGCGAGCTCCGTAACCCGTGTGATGAGCTGCTGGCGGTAATGCTCCACGAAATCCTTCGCGCCGGCGAGAATCGTGCTCAAGTGGCGATCGATTGCCGCAATGCGCCGGTCGATGTCCCCGATCAATGCCTGGCCTTCCGTAATGCGCATTTGCCTGAGCTGTGAGAGCGCGGCATCCAATCCCTCACCAAGCTTTCTGGCGATGAGATCCATCTCATCGCCTCCGATGTCGCTCGTCGAAACCGAAATGAGCCCGGGAAGGCGGGTAATCATCTCCAGCGTAAGTTCGCCCTGAATCTTTAACGACTCTTTGAGCTCCGAAACCATATTGACGTAGGCGCTGATCAGACTTCGGTTCACATCGAGCTTGATGTTCTCACGTTTGTATTCGATTCGAACGAACGCATCCAGACGCCCGCGCTTGAATGTGGCCGAAATCTTCTGGCGAATCAGGTTTTCAAAGCTCTGATATTCACTGGGAATCTTCACGTGCACATCGAGATATCGATGGTTCACGCTCTTGATTTCAATAAGGACCGCGAGGTTTAGCGCTTCGGCGCGCGCGGATCCGAAACCGGTCATGCTGTAGATCATGAACTGACATCCTGGTACTGAAGGTTATGAAGTTTCCAATAGAGACCGCGTCTGATGACAAGTTCGTCGTGCCTGCCGGATTCCCTGATTCGCCCGTCAGCCAGGACAATGATGCGATCCGCTCGACGAACCGTCGAAAGGCGGTGGGCAATAACAATTGTGGTGCGCCCCTCCATGAGGTTCTGCAGCGCCTGCTGCACCAGCGCCTCCGATTCCGCGTCCAGCGACGACGTTGCTTCATCAAGTATCAGAATCGGAGCATTTTTCAGGAGGGCTCGCGCGATCGAGATCCGCTGACGCTCGCCGCCCGACAGTCTCAGGCCGCGTTCACCGATTTGGGCGTCGTAGTCGGTCACGAAGTCGTCAACCAGCGCGGCCCTGCATGCCTTGCGAATATCCGCTTCGCTGGCATTGGGATCGCCATAGGCGATGTTCGCGCGGACGGTGTCATTAAACAAAATGACATCCTGGGTGACGATCGCAATCTGTTTTCGGAGGGATTCAAGTTGGAACTCGCGAATATCTTTTCCATCGACCCGGATGCATCCGCCGCCGACTTCGAAAAAACGTGGAAGAAGGTTGACCAACGTGGATTTACCGGCCCCGCTGGAACCCACGACGGCCAGAATTTCACCGTGATTCACCTCAAATGAAATTCCATTCAAAATCGGAACGTTCGGTGTGTAGGAAAAATGCACGTCGTCAAACTCGATTCGATCGCAGAGTCCTGTTAGAACGTCGCGGCCGTCGTCCTTTTCCTTCGGCATCCCCAGCAGTTCGAACACACGCCCAGAAGCGCCGAACGCCATTTGAAAAGAGTTGTTGATGCCGCTCATGCGTCGAACTGGATCGTAGAGTTTGATCAATGCGATGATGAACGCAATAAAAAGACCTGCCGTCATCCGCCCAACACCAATCTGCGCACGCGCGTAAAGCAGGAACGCAGCAACCACGAGAACGCCGAGAATTTCCATCAAGGGAGACGCCAGTGACTGTGTCATACGTTGGCGTACGTTCAGCCGGAATATTTCTTGTGTAACTTTGCGAAACTTCGAACTTTCGGACTTCTCCATCGTGAACGCTTTCACGATCCGGTTGCCGCCCACTGTTTCGTAAAGGACGTTTGCCATCGTCGCCATTTCGCGCTGATTGGACCTGCTCAAAAATCTCAACCTCCTGCCGAACCAAACCGCAGGATAGAACACCAGTGGTGCAAGGACGAAAGCCATGAGCGCCAGTTTCCAATCAATCACAAAAATTGTGACGATCATAAAAATCAGAATCGCCGATTGCTTCAAAAACTCTGCAAGAGTATCGGATGCAGCAATCTGTATGCGTTCCACGTCCGCGGATACCCGCGAAATCAAATCGCCCGTCGGATTGAAGTGAAAAAAGCCCAGAGGCTGATGGAGAATCCGCTCGAAAACGTCGTTTCTCAGATCCCTGACCACCGCTTGCCCCAGATACGCGGTCGTCACTACCGAGCCATATTCGGCAGCCGCTTTGACTATGGTCGTCGCCACCAGCAAGGCGAGAAACGTCATCCCATCGATCGCCGCTATCGTGAACCGGAGATTAACGAAGGGAATCTCAATGGAGGGTGTGTTAGCCGTTCTCAAGACCGTATCAAAAACAAAACCAATCAGAAAAGGTGTGACGGCCTCGAGCACCCCCACGATCGCCACTAACACGAGCGAAACGACTAGCACCCATGAATGAGGACGGACGTACGACAGTAGTCGCTGCGCGTTCATTTGCGATACACCGTCCGGCGAACCTTTTCTTCAACGTCTCTGGGTTTATGCATTCTCAGTATTTCCGCGGAAAGCTCTCGCAAGTCTCCTAGAGAAACCGAACGAATCATACGTTTAATGCGGGCGTAGGCTGAAAGACTCACTGAAAGAGAAGTGAATCCAAGCCCCAGTAAAACCGCCGCAGACGGCGGATCGGCAGCCATTTCCCCACAAACCGTCACCGGCTTGCCGGTCGGTTGAAGCAAAGTGTACACCTGATGCAGGCAGCGAAGAATTGCGGGATGAAACGGGTTGTAGAGGTGGGCTACCGTGCGGTCGGAACGGTCGATTACGAGGTAATACTGGATCAGATCGTTTGTCCCCAGGCAGAAGAAATCCACTCGTGAGGCCATAAGGTCGCAGGTTTGCGCCGCTGCAGGCGTTTCGATCATGACGCCGACTGGAACATTCTCGTCAAAGGGCTTGCGGCGCCGCTCCAACTCGCGCCGCACGTCGCTCAGAATCCTCCGAGCCGCATCCAGATCGTCCACCGTAGAAACGAATGGCAAAAGAATCCGCGCAGTTCCGGCAGCGGAGGCTCGGTAGATGGCGCGAAGTTGCGTCTTGAAGATATCTTTGTTTTCCAGACAGAATCTCAAACCGCGAACGCCGAGGTTCGTGTTGACGCCATCCCAACTCTTCTGGTCGATGCCGACATCGATTGTCCGAAATGTGACGGTGGCGCCTTCTGCAGCCTTCAAAACTTTCGCGTAGTCCGCAGCCAGTGATTCCTCGTTTGGCGGCTTCCCATCCCGGAAAAAATCGAATTCGGTCCGATACAGTCCGATGGACTCGCATCTGTTGGCCACAACGGATTTCACTTCTTCGCCGAAATTGATATTCGCTCCAAGCGAAATATGGACATTGTCTTCCGTGATGCATGGCGCAGATCGCGGCGCAGTGCTTCGTCTGAAACGCTTCCCACCACTGGCGGCCTCCGCCCTGTACTTCTCGAGCGCGTCATCGGATGGCCCCCAGATGACGACCCCTCGATTGCCGTCCACGATCAACATGTCTCCCGACGCGACTTCCGCGAGACCTTCCGTTCCCACAACTGCCGGAATGGCCAATGATCTCGCCATAATCGCTGTATGTGAAAGAGGGCTTCCCGCTTCCGTCACCAGCCCAACGATTCGCTGCGAGCGGAGTTCAAATAACGTGGACGGGGGAATCGTCTTGCCAATAAGAATGACGTCATGGGCCAACTTCTTGAAGGAGGGCATCGGGTTTGACTGAAGATGATGTAAAAGGCGGCGAACAATGTCTTCCAGATCCCCGCTGCGTTCGCGCATATAGTCGTCGTGAAGCCTGTTGTACGCTTCATACAAATCATCGGTGACCTGCTGGATAGCCCACTCTGCGTTGACGTGATCGGTTTCGATTTTCTCGATAATGCGGTCTACAAATAGGGGATCCTCGAGTATCAGAAGATGCGCATCGATCAGGAACGACGATTCATGGCCTCTTTTCTTGTTGAGCTCCGATTGCATGCGTTTCAGCTGCTCGCGAGATTTCCTGACTGCGCCGCGAAAGCGTTCCACCTCTTTTCGAATCTGGTCGGCCCGCAGCTTGAGATTGAAAGATATAAAAAGCGGATCGAAGGCGCGGACGGCGCGTCCGACCGCGGCCCCTGTCGAGGCCGCCAAGCCATGCAAAATTTTTTCGGAAGTTTTCATCAGTGGTTTGCAGTATTAACCAGTGAGGTACTCGCAGATTTTCTCGATTGCTTCGTCCTCGTCCTCGCCAATCGCCCGCACGAGCAACTTTGACCCGAAACCTGCAGACAGGAACAGGATGCTCAGGATGCTTCGAGCATCCGCCTCAACCGGTTGGACTCCATCGGTCCGAAGCAACGCAATGTTGGATTTGAAATCACCCGCAAGCTGAACGAGCCTTGCCGCCGCCCGGGCGTGCAACCCCAGGCGATGCCCAATCACAACCTCCCGCTCTTTCATGATTGCTTCTTGGGCGCAATCAGCTCACTGGCGATATAGATACTCCCTTGGCCTTGCTCCCTCACAAGTTTAGCCGCAGCGGCCAGACTCTGACCTTCCTCGATTTGAGCCAGCTTGATCAGCATCGGCAAATTTACGCCGGTGACGACTTCAACATGCTGGTCGAGGAAAGTCGAAGCGATATTGGTCGGTGTACCGCCAAACATATCCGTAAGGATCAACACCCCTTCAAGCCCTTTTACACGTTCAATCGCCTTTTCAATCATGCTGGTCGCCATGCCCAGGTCGTCATGCCAGCCGAGAGAAACGGCTGCAATATGATGAACCTCGCCAACAATCATTTCCGCCGCGTTCAGCAGCTCAATGGCCAGCCGGCCGTGTGTAACAATAAGCCCGCCAATCATGGATAAATCTTAGCCGGATAAAAAGGAGAGGGGACAGGGAAATTTCCCGATTCTGCTATAAGGTCTTCTCGACGTCGCGGTGGGAGACTTTTACTCGGTAACTCTGGCTCTGCAGATGCTTTGCCACCTGGTTCGCAATGAATACCGAGCGATGCCGTCCCCCGGTGCATCCGATGGAGATGGTAAGGTAGGATTTGCCTTCCTTCTCGTATTGCGGAAGCAGGAAATCGACAAACTTATTCACGTGCTCCAGGAACGTTCCCGTCGCTGCATGGGAGTTCATGTAGTCGGCGACCTGCGCATCCGATCCGGTGTAGGGCTTCAATTGGGGAACAAAGTGCGGGTTTGGAAGAAACCGGACGTCGAACACCAGGTCGGAGTCGATCGGCACGCCGTATTTGAATCCAAAGCTGACCAAGGAAACCAGAAGCCTTCCATTGCGCTCTTCTTCAAAGAGGCTCACCGCCTGCTGTCGCAGTTCATGAATCGTGAAATGAGAAGTGTCCAGAATGTGGTCAGCAAGACCGCGTATCGGGGCGAGAAGCTGCCGCTCCTGAGCCACCGCTTCGAGCACAGGCAGGTTGGGATCCAATGGGTGCGGCCGTCTGGTTTCGCTGAACCGGCGCACCAGCACGGCGTCAGAAGCCTCCAGGAACCACAATTGAGTGTGAAAGCCTTCCCCCTTCTTCAATTCCGCAAGAGTCTCGGGAAAATGGCTCAGGGTTCCGCGCTCACGGACATCAATGACGAGCGCCGCTTTCGTGGCTTCGTCTTCCGACTTGAGGATCAGTTCGTAGAACTTGCTTAGAAGACCGACTGGGAGATTATCGACGCAAAAGTATCCCCGATCCTCAAGCGCCCGGAGGAAAGTTGCTTTGCCCGAGCCGCTGAGGCCGGTGATGATGACGACTGAAGACGGTTTCAAGCTTCAGGCTCGATCCAACCGATGTTTCCGTCCCGCCGCTTATAGACGACATTCAAGCGAGCGGTCTCGGCGTTGCGAAAAACGAGGAATTCGTTATCGGAGTCGCCAACCTCGACGGCGGCGTCATCCACACTCATCGGCTTTGCGGCAATCTCGTGCGTACGGATGATTCGAGGAAGCTTCTCGCCGAGCGCTTCTTCAATCTCAACCAGGGACGTAGGCGTCACGACCCCCGCACCGTTGCTTCGGCGCTTCCGCGCCATATTGCGGCCCTTCGATTTGAGAATCTGCTTCTCGACTTTGTCGAGAACGGCCGCGATCGAAGTGTACATATCGGTGGATACTTCCTCGCTATGATGAAAGTCCTGGCGCGTCTTGATGTTCACTTCCGCGACGTGGCGCTGGTGTTTTTCGACGGTGAGGATGAAATGAGCTTCGATGACCTCGTCCGCAACGCCTCGTAGTTTTTCGAGTCGATCCGTTGCGAACTTTTTTAGCGGCTCAGTAACTTCGATATGGCGACCCGTAATGTCGACCTGCATAAGGGCCCTCCGTTTTCAGGATCTGACGCGGCGCTGATGAGTGCTGGGGATCTTCAGGTCCTCCCGATACTTCGTAATACTGCGACGCGTCACCGAGATGCCTTCGTCCTTCAACATGTGCGCGATTTTTTCATCGGTGAGCGGATTTCTCGGGTCTTCCATTTCGATAAATTTTTTCACCTTCCGCTTCACGATCAATAGCGATGTTCCGTTGCCCATTGGCCCATTCACGGCCTCCGAGAAGAAGTATCGAAGTTCGAACACGCCTTGAGCGGTGTGCGCGAACTTGTTGGCAACGGCGCGACTGACGGTGGATGGATGGACTCCGACTTCCTCAGCGACGTCCTTGATCATCATAGGCTTCAGACAGTCGATGCCCTTATCCAAAAACTCGGTCTGGCGACGGATGACCGCTTCGCACACCTTCACAATGATGTGCTTTCGTTGTTCGATGTTTTTCAGCAGCTGCACAGCCGACTTGAAGCAATCCTTGACGTAGTTTTTCACATCCTTGTTCAGCGCACCCCGCTCAAGCATGTGGCGGTAAGTCGGGCTCAAACGAAGCTGCGGCACTTCATCTTCGTTAGTCACGACTGTGTATTGGCCGCCGACCTTCACGATAAAGACATCCGGTTCAATCAATCGAGGCTGCGTGCGGTTATATTTCTGTCCTGGGCGCGGATCCAGGTGTTTGATGATCTCGACGGCTTCCATGACGGCTTCCAACGGCTTGTTCAACGCCTTCGCGATTTCCTTGAACTGCTTGTTCTGCAGCTTGTGAAGATGATCACGTACAACTTCCACCGCGTGGGAGTTGTCCTCCTCCTCACCGAGCACCTCAAGCTGAAGCAGGAGACACTCGCGCAGATCACGGGCCGCAACGCCCGGCGGATCGAAGTGTTGAACGATTTCCAGAGCCTTTTGCACGTCTTCCAGTGAGTGCTCGCCGCTCTCTGCGATCTCTTCGAGGGTGATGGGTATCTCGCGTCCGTTTTCGTCGACGGCGGCAAGATATCCATCCTCATTGAGGTTGCCGATGATCGAATGGCATGCAAGCCGGAGATTCTCCTCGATCGTGGAAAGCCCCAACTGCCACTCCAGGTGATCTGTGAGCGTGGGCGGCTTTGCTAGAAAGTTCTCAAACGAGGGCTTCTCGAAAATTTCCGTCTCGCGAGGGCGTGATGCGCCGTCATTGAGGTAGTTGTCGAAACTCTGAAAATCGATATCCCCGTATGGATCATCAGCGGAGGTGGGCTCGGACGGAGTTTCTACGGCAACCTCTGTAGGAGCAACCCGCTCCTCACAGTGATCGCGGGCCGCGGCTTCGGCCAAGGCTTCATACTGAACGTCTCCGCCATCCACCTCTGCACCATCGCTCGCCTCGGCTTCCGACGGCGGCGTTTCCATGATCTCGGTGCCTTCTTCGAGCACTGGATTCTGCACCAGTTCCTGCTGAATCATCTCGGTCAGTTCGAGCTTATTGAGGGTGAGAAGACTCACCATCTGCACCAGACCGGGAGTGAGGACCTGCTTCTGGGAGAGTTTCGCTACTAGCTTCGGTTCCAAATACGCCATAAGTACGACTACTTCTAATTTAGACTGAAATGTTCTCCCAGATAAACCCTTTTGACTTCATTGTCATTACCGAGTTCCTTTGGAGTTCCGGATCGAAAAATCGATCCATTATTGATGATATAAGCGCGATCAGTGACCTGCAAGGTTTCTCTGACGTTGTGATCGGTGATGAGAACCCCGATGCGCTTGGTTTTCAGCTGATTCACGATCTTTTGGATTTCCAGCACAGTAATTGGATCGATCCCCGAAAACGGCTCATCCAGAAGTATGAACTTCGGTGAAATAACCAGAGACCTCGCTATTTCAACACGCCGGCGTTCGCCTCCTGAAAGTGTATCGCCGAGACTTTTTCGGACGTGAGCAATACCAAATTCCTCCAACAAATGTTCCAGGCGTTCCCGCCGCTCCTGCCTCGATAGGGGTAATGTTTCCAAAATCGCCATAATGTTGGCCTCGACGGTCAACTTACGGAATACTGATGCCTCTTGCGGGAGATAGCTGATTCCATTTTTCGCCCGCAAATACATTGGCAGATCCGTAATGTCGTGGCTGCCAAGCAGAATGGAGCCGGAGTCGGGGCGAGTCAAACCCACGATGATATAGAAAGTCGTCGTTTTCCCAGCCCCATTAGGACCCAGCAATCCAACGACCTCTCCTTCTTCAACCACGAGGCTGACGTTGCGGACAACCTTGCGACCTTTGTAAGACTTGGAGACTTCAACCGTAGAGAGGGCTGCCATCAATAAAATACTTCCGCTCTAAAATCATCGTTTCAGTTTGGCTGCTGCACGCCTGTTTTGATCACCTTCGACAGAGATCCTGTCGCCCTTTGCATCCATAACCAGACGAGAACCTTCAACTAATCCCTGATTCTTATCGAAAACCTGAGCATTTTTCCCCGTAAGTATGACTCGATCATTGCGCGCGTCGTATATCGCCTCGTCACCGCGGGCCTGGCGCTCATGCGAAACGACCACGACATCGCCGCGGGCTAAAATTTCCTCCACTTCGTTTTCGCCCAGCTTGATAGTCATCTCCCGCGTGTCGATCTGCAGGTCCTGCTTCTGTACACGAACATTTTCCGTGTAGTAAGCCGTTCGGCGCCGATCATCGTACCGAAGTTTGCCGGCGGTGGTCCTAACCGTATCGAAGGTTGATTGGACATTACCGTCGGCGCGCAGAACATTGTCGGCTTTTGATGCTTCCAACCGGTCTGCCTGTATATACGCATTCTCGCGCCATAAACGAACGCCGGAAGTGTAAACAACCCTGTTCGCATCCCCCTGGGCGCGGCCTGCGGATACCAGGACCGGTTCGGCGCCGTTTTTGGTAAGAGTTTTGACATTGGTTGTTGCGATGAATGAATTTCCGGACTGATTCAGCCGGATTTGATCCGCTTCGAGATGCATCTCGGAATCCGACACGACCGAGGATCCACGAAGCGCGACAACGTTTCCTCCGTCTTCGAACCTGGCGCTCGCTGCCCGTCCCTTCCGCTCGCCTTCGTTAAACTGAAAATTTCCGGACTGCTCCAGTTCGATAAGTTGATTGTTCCGGCTGTCAAAACGCGCTTCCGTTTGATCCGCCGAAGTCCTCCGGTTATTCGAACGTATAGTGGCTCGATTACGCGTTGCGAAGGTCACCATCTCTCCCTGCTGTATGGTGAACTGCTTTCCTTCGATCAGAGCTTCGCCCACTTGCAGAACGGATTCCTCTTCAGTAGAAACTGCGCCTGCTCCATTGCTCCATATTCTGCTGGCGCGAAGCGAGCGGTCGGGGCCGAAAGTCATCCGTGCATTCTGGCGCGCCTCCAACATGCTTAGCCTATTTGATGAATCGAACATTGCATCCATTTCACCGCCGGTCAGCGTTTGCGGACCGGTAGCTGCCAGTTTCTGCAATTCGGCTTCACCGCGAGTCCGTACACGCACCAAGGCTCCAGATGTGGATAGCGCCGCTTCAAGCCAGCTGGCCCGCAAACGAACAATGTCGTTTCCTCCGTCTTCCCGGGACTCCCCGGTGACGGATTCTTCGATCACGATCGTCCTGGGCTTAAAACTTTCCGGCTCAAGCAGAGCGCGACCGCGCGCTCCTTTCAGCCAACTGCCCGCTGATTCCAGATGAACACCGCCTTCCACCGCAGCCCAACCTTCGGCTTTATGAAATGTAGCGGCGCCAGCATCAAGAGAGGCGCCGGACGTCGTCTTGACCTTGACGTTCCCCACAAGCTTTAGCAGACCGGCGCCAAGCGCGTACTCGAATTGATTGGCTTCACCGGTTAAAGATCCAACTTGATCCAGGGTGGTTCGCTGCCCCGAAGCAATAAGCCTGTTCCCGTGGTTGTAAGTCATCTCTTCGGTGCGCACCCAGGTCCTGTCATCGAGTTGAAGCTCAACGGCCCCGGTGAAACGAATGTCGTTGACGGCTTCATCGTAGCTGCATGTTTTGCTGCGGACGTGCTGCACGGGATCATCGACGGTTGCACCGTTCACGATCACCTCGACGTCCTCCAACATGTACCTGTTATCCGTGAATCCCAGATTCGTTTTTGCCTTGATCGAAAAAAGGGTGCGGCCGCCTTCTGTCCGGGAGAACGTGAACCCTTCGGTCAATACGGCCAGATCCTGAGGCAGGATCTGCGCACGAGGAGCAACGGCTTGTTGATCCCTGCGAGACCAATAACTGAATGCCGCCAAGCCGATCAACATCACCAACAAAGCTGGAATCACGATCCGGAGTGCGCGAACTAAACGGTGGCTGGAGATGGCAAGGATCGGCATTGTATAAGGTTAGACACGGCGGCTGTCGGCAACGTATGCAACTGTTTTATCGGGGGGCTCACTGAGAGCGCCCGCCTTACTCATTCGGACTCACTTAGCATACAATACGTGCCCATTCCCTCCGAACTACGAGCTAAGGAGATGATCGCCCATGAACATTAAGATGAAGATCAACGGAAAGCTCTATGAGAAGGATGTAGAGCCGCGGCTGCTTCTCACTCATTTCATACGCGACGTCGCCGGCTTGACGGGAACCCACATCGGTTGCGAGACCAGCATTTGCGGAGCCTGCACCGTTCTGGCAGGCGGTCTTGCCGTGAAATCATGCACGATGTTCGCGGTTCAGGCAGACGCAACGGAGATTGTCACCATCGAAGGCATGGCCAAAGATGGAAATCTGCACCCGTTGCAGGAAAGTTTCTGGGAAGAACATGGACTTCAATGCGGGTATTGCACACCTGGAATGATCCTGTGTTCGCACCAGCTGCTCTCGCGTAACGCGACGCCCACCGAATCCGAAATTCGAACGGCGCTTGACGGTAATTTGTGCCGGTGTACGGGCTATCAAAACATCGTTAAAGCCGTGCAAAGCGCTTCGGGAAAAATGAAACGCACCAGCAAACTCGCCGCCGGCGACTAGGAGGAGCAATGACTCAACGTTATGTCGGACAGGCAATAAAAAGAAAAGAAGACCCGCGACTTGTTTTGGGCGCTTCGTCTTACGTAGACGATATCGTTATGCCGGGAATGCTTCATGTGGCGATTGTGCGAAGCATCCATGCTCACGCAAAGATCAAACGCATTGACGTCTCGAGAGCCCAAGCCGCCCCTGGCGTTCAAGCGGTCGTGACCGGTGAGGAACTCGCGGCGAATTGCGGCCCAGTCCCCGCCGCTGGAGAAATTCAGGGAATGAAACGGCCGCAGAGGACCATTCTTGCCGTGAGTAAGGTTCGATTTGTCGGGGAGCCTGTCGCCGCGGTTGTGGCAACGGATAAATATGTCGCCAGGGACGCGGCGGACCTGATTTCCATCGATTATGAACCGCTCCCGGCCGTCACCAATCCAGAGAAAGCAATGGAAGCGAGCAGCCCGCGCCTCTATGACGAATTTACAGACAACATTGCTTATCACTTTGGTTTCGACAGCGGCGCAACGGATGAGGCATTCAAGAAAGCTGACCTTATCGTCAAAGAACGATTTATCAATCAGCGCCTTGCTCCAATCTCGATGGAAACCCGCGGCGCTGTAGCAGCGGTTCAGGCGCCCGATAATGAACTTGTCGTCTGGTCGTCCACACAGATTCCGCACCTGCTTCGAACTCAACTCGCTTTGATGCTTCGCATTCCGGAAAATCGCACCCGAGTAATCGCTCCTGAAGTCGGCGGCGGCTTCGGCTGCAAGCTGAATGTCTATGCGGAAGAGGCTCTCGTTGGATATCTCGCCAGAAAGACGGGCCATCCCGTCAAGTGGATCGAGGGCAGAAGAGAGAATCTGGCCGGCACGATTCACGGACGCGACCAGATCCATGACGTCGAACTTGGGCTGAAGAACGACGGAACGATTGTCGCAATGAAGGTCAGGGCCGTTGCGGATCTAGGAGCCTACCTTCAGCTTCTCACTGCAATCATTCCGACCTTGACCGGTTTGCTCGCCCCGGGGGCGTATAAAGTTCCTTCCTTAAAATTTGACCTGTATGGTGTGCTGACGAACAAGATGGCCACGGATGCTTATCGCGGCGCCGGACGCCCTGAAGCAACGTATCTGATTGAACGCATCGTGGACATTGCAGCCCAACGACTCAAGATCGATCCGGTGGAAATCCGCCGCAAGAATTTTCCCAAATCAAGTGAATTTCCTTTCCAGACATCAGGGGGCGTCGTCTATGACAGCGCGAACTATGAAAAGGCTCTCGATCGCGCCCTTGAAATGGCGGACTACAAAGGCCTGCGGCAAAAGCAGGCTGAGTTTCGAAAAAAAGGCAAGTTGATGGGCATCGGCCTTTCCTCTTACGTCGAGATTTGTGCGATGGGTCCATCGACGGCAATGCCGGCTGGAGGATGGGAGAGCGGAACGGTCCGTATTGAGCCGACAGGCAAAGTTACGGTCCTCACTGGAGCGTCCCCGCATGGACAAGGCCAGGAAACGACGTTTGCTCAAATCGCCGCCGATGAATTCGGCATCAGCATGGAGGATGTCGTGGTAATCCATGGCGACACTGCCAGAATTCCTTATGGCATTGGAACATTCGGCAGCCGCGCTTCAGCCGTGGGAGGCACTGCAATGTACCTTGCTGTTCAGGACCTGAAGGAGAAAATGAAAAAAATTGCGGCCCATCTGCTCGAAACCGCCCCGGACGCCATCGATTTCGATGAAGGAAAAATCGGCGTGAAGGGCGATAGGGCTCGCTCGCTCAATTTCATCGACGTCGTCAGCGCGGCTTATATGGCCCGAAGACTGCCGGCGGGAGTTGAACCGGGACTGGAAGCCACTCGGTTTTTCGAACCATCAAACTTCACCTTTCCGTTTGGAACTCACATTTGCGTCGTGGAAATCGACGAAGAGACAGGCGAACCCAAAATCACAAAATACGTCGCCGTGGACGATTGCGGCAACGTCATCAATCCTCTGCTGGTCGAAGGGCAGGTTCACGGCGGAATTGTTCAGGGCATTGCCCAAGCTCTGTACGAAGAAGTCATCTACGACGAGAACGGACAGCTTCTCACAGGCTCCCTCATGGACTACGCTCTTCCGCGCGCGCACGACCTTCCGAATCTTGAGCTCGGCAGGACCGTCACGCCGTCACCTGTAAATCCTATGGGCGTAAAAGGCGTTGGTGAAGCTGGAACGATTGGATCGACGCCGGCCGTCGTCAATGCCATCGTCGATGCTCTAGCCCCAATGGGGGTTACGCATATCGACATGCCGGTCCGATCGGAAAAGATATGGAGAATTCTCAGAGGGAGGAAAGCGTCATGATTGCGCAAAACTTCGAGTACAAATCTGCAGCGTCGCTTGGCGAAGCCGTCAGCCTCCTTCAGAAACATGGTCACCGCGCAAAGATCCTTGCCGGTGGGCACAGCCTGATTCCCATGATGAAGCTGCGGCTGGCGACGCCGGAAATATTAATCGACATCGGAAAAATCCCGGAAATGTCGTACATCAAGGAAGACGGATCGTTGATCCGGATCGGCGCCCTCACAACTCACTATGTGATTGAAAGTTCATCCGTGCTACAGCGGAGATGTTCGTCGCTGTCGGATGCAGCAGCTTCGATCGGTGATGTACAGGTTAGGAACAAGGGTACGATTGGCGGCAGCATCGCTCACGCAGACCCGGCTGCAGATTATCCCGCCGGCATTCTCGCTCTCGACGCAACAATCCTGACCCTCGGGCCAAAAGGCGAACGGGAAATCCCCGCCTCAAGTTTCTTTGTGGATATGCTGACTTCGGCTGTGGAGCCGAATGAACTGATTCGCGAAATTCAAATACGCTCTCGTTCCGGCCGGGCTGGAAGCGCTTACTTGAAGATGGCGCAGAAAGCGTCGGGTTTCGCTATAGTCGGGGCCTCAGCCGTCATCGAACTGGAAAATGCTGGAGCGGTCTGCAGCAAGGCATTCCGCGCTTCTGCGACAGAAGCTGCGCTGAAGGGACAAAGACCGACGCCGGAGCTTCTTCGCGCTGCTTGCGAAAAGGCCGGCGACGGCGTCGTCCCATTGGAAGACATTCACGCCTCCGGCGAGTACAGGTTGGACCTCGCACGCATCTTTGCACGGCGCGCTCTGGAAAAGGCGGTCGAACGCGCGGGTTGAACCATGCGAATTGAAGGACGCTTTCAGTTCGACGGCGCCGCCAGGCAATCAGTCTGGAACTTTCTAACGGATGCGACTCAAATCGCTCAGTGCCTGCCTGGTTGTGAAAGCCTGAAAGAGTCCGCTGATGGCGCTTATGCAATGCAGATGAAGTTTGGAATCGGCGCGATCAGCGGAACCTTCAGCGGCAGCATCCGATTGCACGGACTGGATGCTCCACACTCCTACCAAATGTCGGTTTCAGGCGCCGGCGCGCCCGGTTTTATCAATGGTGAGGGCTCGATCATGCTGGCGGAAACCGGTGATGGAACGCTCTTAGAGTATTCCGGCAACGTCACTGCCGGGGGTGCAATCGCCAGTGTGGGTCAGCGGATGATCGGAGGCGCAGCACGCATGGTGATCGATCAATTTTTCAAGTGCGTGGCGGCCAAGCTCTAGGCTTGGCTGTTTTTATGTCCCTTTTCTTCTACAAAAACATCATTCGCTTCTGCGAGTTCACGGGCTAAGGGTGTGATGAGTGTCTTTTTCCCGATAACGATCTTGGAATGCGCCCGCATCGCCGACCGGACATCGTCCTCGCAGACAAAACCCACAGGAGGCCCTGC
>CAZIPZ010000005.1:0-42966 GCA_964541075.1 uncultured Solibacteraceae bacterium
GATTTGGAGGAACAACTTCGAATCGCAGAACAGCAGATCACCCTGCTCGCTGGCCAGATCGATACGGCAGTCGAAAAATTGCCTGAATCCGATAAGAGACTCCAGGACGCTGTTGCTCTAACGGATACGGCGACCATCGCCAAAGCCATTGATGACATCATTGCCAACCTTCCGAACCTGGACGACAAACCCATATCTGATTTTGCGAGTCGTTTACCGGAACTCGAGGCGCTCCTGGCAAGGATTGAAGCGGCTGGAGATGGAGGTGCGGAATGAGAACCGCAGAAAAACTGGCCAAAATTCGAGAGCAGATCGAGAAGCTTAAGCAACAGGTTCCGCCCGCCGCCGAAAAAGTTCGCTCCGCCAAACTGGCTTTGCCGAAATTCACGGACCCCATTGTCAAGGCGAAGGAAGCCCTACAAGGTGGTGCTGCAGCCGATGGCGCCAAAGAGGATATTGCAGCGCTGCAGAGCGAAATGGATGAGGTCAAGAAACAGTTTCCTGAAGTCACCGCAATGGTTGGCAGCGCGTCTGCCCTTCTTTCTTCCGAGGAGGCGGGGCTTCAGGACGCGTTGAAGTCGGCCGGTAGTGATCTTCAGCAGAAGGTGTTAAAGCTCAACGAGTCCTTGCCCAGGGCTGGGCAAACAGCCACTGAAGCCAAAGCAAAAGTCGATCAGATCAAGGCTCGGCTGGAAAAATCGCGTAACGTCCTTGCCAAACTGGAGCAATCAGCCGGACCAACAGCAGAATCGTTCCGCAAACAGGGCGCATCCGCGGCGTTGAACGCGGGCATCGATGCTCTTCTGGCGCAAGCGCCCGGTATTTCGGATCTCGTGGGACAGACCCTGGGCAAACTGTCCAATATTCAGAATCCTATTGCACAGGCGGCGGCTTTGTTCGGGGCCTCCGCCGGCGCCGGCAAAGATCCCAAGGAAATCGCCGCCCGTCTTGCCAGGGTTCAGGGTCACGCGGAGACGATGAATAAGCGCATTTCAGGCCTATCCGGCTTGCTGTCAAAAGGGGCTTCCTCCGTGCCTGCTGTGAAGGATAAGGTCGATCAGATCCAGAAAATCCTCAAAAGCGCTGCAGCCCCCGACGCTTTCGGCAACTTGGCAAAGCTTGTCGATGAGGCAATCGGTGAATCCGCTGCGTCTGACGAGATCGCTGCCGAGGCCGGACAATTTGCCGATCTATCCAGGTTGGGAAACGAAGGAAGCAGACTTCTGGACGAGCTTGACGCTGAGGATCTGCCGAGCGAGTTGAAGAACAAGGTCAGCCAGATCCAAAAGTCGTTCAACCAGTCCCTCCAGCAATTGCCAAATGTCTCTCGCTTGTTGTCGGACGCCTCAGCGCGGACAGGCGACATATCGCGGCAGGTCAAGAAAGCTAGGGACGTCATTGGTTCAGTGCAGAAATCTGCTGGCGGCGGGACCGTTGATCGGTTTTCGAAGATTCAGGGACAGGTGCAGGACCTTCAACAAAGGGTCTTCGATGCCGCAAAAAAGCTCAGTAAGGCCGGCGGCAATCTCGCGGGCATTGAGGCAAGATTCAAACAAGCCGCGGATTTACTCGCTAAGGGCGACTTTGCGGGGTTTCAAGATCAGATGGGTTCGGTCTCTGTTTCTGAGGCCGGCCGTTCGGAAGACTTCGAAGGCCAACTCAAGATTGCACAAGAAACGATTTCAGATCTGCTGCGTGGCGACCTCCCGACCGATGAAAAGACTGCGGCGTCGCAATTGGAAAAATTGCTCGGTGATGCTGGCAGGCAGATTCCTGATCTTTCCAAGCAGGTATCTCGAGCTGGTGTTGGAATATCCAACATTTCGAGAAACATCGAAGGCATCCGTCGAACAGCGCTGTCATTCAGCCCGGATTTCATCAAACAACATACGCAGGCCGCAGACGCAAAAGGATCCCTCGAGAAGGCGGCAGCACAATTTCCAAAAGCTTCACAATCGATTTCGAGGTTGATGCAATCACTGCCGCAGACGGCGCAGACGATTGAAAGAGCGCACGACATTTTCAGCCAAATTGCTCAGGGCAAGGTGAAGGGCGGTGCACTTGAACAGTTGGCCAAAGGATCTGAGGTTCAACAGTTCCTGGGGGAAGCTGCGCAACTATCGAATTCTCCGAAACTCATCGCCGATTTAAGTCAGAAATTCTCCCAGCTTCAAGGTCGGATCGGCCAAGCATCACAGTTGATGTCTGGACTGCTCAGCGGTGACTTCCCGGCTGCCGAGGTCGGCTCAGCGCTTGACGACCTGAAAAAAGTCCTCGCGGGTGCAACAAAGTCCGAATTGAACAAGCATCTTGAAGATGCTGCGGGACCGACTGGCGGGCTCATAAAGCTTCTCCCTGCAATTCAGTCCGCTTTGGGAAAAATCGAGAGCCGGGACATTCCTCAGGAGACGCAGCCGCTCTTCTCCGACCTTCAAAAAACAATATCTGATAGCGGCAAGTCATTGTCCGAAATCGGCGGCGTCATCAGTGAAGCAAGTGCAAGCGTTTCGGGCGTCATCGCTCAAGTCACGGGCGCCACTCAGACAACCGGTGCTTTGACTGCGGCGTTTGTCGATGGCCTCAACCAGTCCGCACAAACCAAGAGTCTTCTCGACCGCGCGGCGAAGGAATTCCCAGAAGTTTCCCATCTGGTTTCTGCAGCAACTGCCAGTCTCACACAATTGCAGGACAAGGTTTCCCAGGGTCAGAAACTTCTGGCCGGCGCGGCCCAGGGAACGGTCAAACCTGAAAACCTGCTGAAGGGCCTCGCCGACTCTCCGGAATTCCAGGGAATTCTCAAGCAGACACAGGACCAGTTTCCGGAGGCCGCGAAACTGATTTCGCAAGTCAATGAGGCCTTGCCAGAACTTCGGAAGGGGCTGGAAGCGGCGAACAGCATAGTGGTAGATCTGCAGAAAGGCGATATCACCGCGGGCGGAAAACTCGCAGAGAATCCGCAAGTGAAGGTATTGCTCGGAGAGGCCGAGAAAGCATTTCCGGAAGCTGCCGCCATGCTGAAACAGGCGCAGGCTGTCTTTCCGCAGGCTCAGGAAAGCTTGGATAAGGCGAATGCCGCACTGGGTGAGTTTCAGAAAGGCAACTATGAGGCGTCGGCGACTCAGCTTGCCAACATCCCCGCGGTTCAGAGTCTCTTGGGCGAAGCTCGCAAACAATTTCCCGAAGCCGCGGCGGTTGTCTCACAAGCGGCGTCGGCGCTTCCTCAACTAAAAGAAGGCTTGCAGCAGGCGAACGGCGCCATGAATGCCGTCCAGGAAGGCGATTACAACGCCGCACTCCAACAACTACAGGCGATGCCTGCCGTACAGAACCTGCTGGGGGAGGCTCAGAAAAGGTTTCCGGAGGCCGCAGCACTGGCGAGTCAGGCTCAAGAACGGCTCGCTCAGGTTCAAGACGGGCTCAGGCAGGCTGACGCCCTGATGACCGCGTTTCAAAATGGAGACACGAACGCGGCTCTTGCCCAATTAAAGTCGCTTCCTGCAGTTCAAGACCTGCTCGCTTCGGCTCAGCAACAGTTTCCTGAAGCTGCGGCCATGCTGAATCAGGCGTCAACGCTCCTGCCGCAGGTGCAGGGACACCTGCAGCAGGCCAACGCGCTCATGGACGCCGCTCTGGCTGGAAACCTGGCCGTTGAAGATCTGACACAGCTCCCAATGGTTCAGGACCTTCTTATCCAGTCTGAAGGCGAAGTAACCAGCTTTCTTCGCGCCAACACGCCTTCCGAACTCCAGGCTGCGTTGGCTGCTGCGGAAGCAATTCCTAACGCGCAGGCGCAACTTGCGGAAGCTCAGGCTCAGCTCGCCGCCGCCCAGGAAGGAGGACCTGCGACCGCGGCACAAGTTATCGCAGCTCAAGCAGGAATTGCGGCAGCGGAGTCCGCTGTTGCGAGCGAGAGCAGTTCGTCGTCATCGGAATCGAGTTCGACTTCGGAAGAATCATCCTCAGGAGCGGCAACTGTTACGGAATCGGAAGAAGCAGAGGCGGCAGAAGACACTGAAATGGGACCGGGTGATCAGCTTCTGACCATTTCAACTCCGCTGGGCGATGACAAATTCCAGGTCGTCAATCTGAGCGGCGAGGACCAGCTTTCCGGTCTCTTCTTCTATCGAGTCGAGCTGACCTCACAGGATGAGGCGATCGACTTCACGCAACTTATTGGTCAGTCCGCAACCGTCTATTTGGAGCTGGGCGGCGATACATACCGGAATATCAACGGCATTGTGACGCGCGTCACTCAATTGGGAACCGACGCGGACGACAACACAACCTACGTCGCTGAAATGCGGCCATGGTTCTGGAAACTCACGAAGAGTGCAGACTGCCGGATTTATCAGGCTAAGACGGTTATCGAGATCATCACGGGTTTATTCGATGAACTTGGATTCACGGACTACAAGAACTCCACGACAGGAACATTTGTCGCACGCGAATACACCGTTCAGTACCGCGAAACAGCATTCAACTTTCTTTCGCGGCTGATGGAAGACGAAGGCATTTTTTACTACTTCGAACACGAAGATGGAAAGCATACGCTCGTTCTGGCGGACGATTCCGACGCATATCCCGACTGCACCGTTGCCGAAGTCGAATTCAATCCTACCGACAGCCCGTTTGAAGATGAGATTTACAAGTGCACCCTTGAGCAGGAAATCACGACAGGCAAGTACAAGATGGACGATTTCCACTTTGAGACGTCCGAAACGGATCTTCTGGTCACCGCCGAGGGCGAGGGTATGTCCTGGTACGACTATCCAGGCGGTTTTACGACCACCGACGGAGGCACGGCGATTGCAAACCGCAGGCTCGCGGCCATTGAGGCGGCCGGTAAAGTCCTTCGCGGAAAGTCGACGGTCAAAACGTTTGGATCCGGCTATAAGTTCACATTGACGCAGCATCTTCGGACGTCCATGAACGTCGCATATGTGCTGCGGCGCGTTTCTATGCGGTGCGATCAGCAGAAATACACGGATACGTTTGAAGCGATACCTGCCGACACGGTCTTTCGGCCGCCCGCTGTGACGCCAAGACCGGTGGTTCATGGAGCGCAAACCGCGATTGTTGTGGGAAAGAGCGGTGAGGAAATCTGGACGGACAAGTATGGGCGCATCAAAGTGCAGTTCCATTGGGATCAAGTTGGAGTGAAAGATGAGAACAGCTCATGTTGGGTTCGCGTTGCGCAAGGCTGGGCTGGCAAGGGTTGGGGAATGTTGTTTCTCCCCCGCATCGGGCATGAAGTGATCGTCAGCTTTCTGGAAGGAAATCCCGATCGGCCGCTCGTTACAGGTTCGGTCTACAACGCCCAGAACACTGTTCCGTATACATTGCCCGACGACCAGACAAAGAGCACCATCAAAAGCATGTCTTCCAAGACCGGCACAGCAGGAAACGAGATCCGCTTCCAGGATCTGAAGGACTCCGAAGAGTATTACTTCCACGCACAGAAGGATATGAAAGGCCTCGTCGAGCACGATTGGGTGAATCATGTGAAGAACAGCCAGCAGACTTTTGTTCAAACGGATGATCCAACGGTGGATACGGAAGCAAAGCACGTGCTAATCGTCAATGGCGCCAGCAAGATCACCATCAAGGGCGACGCCAACGAAGAAACTCATACCAATGAAGGAAAATTCACGCACACCGTGACGAAGGAATACACGCTAACCGTGAATGGCGACTCGTTAACGATCACTGCTGCAGGAGACCTCGTCGTGAAGGGGAAGACGGTGACTCTTGAATCGACTTCCGGAGACGTTAAGATCAAGTCGGCAGCCAATTTCAATGCGGAGTCGGCGCAGGCATTTACGAACAAGGCAGGGACAGCCCTGACGAACGAAGCCGGAACCGCCTTGACGAATAAAGCCGGAACCGCACTGAATAACGAAGCAGGCACCTCAATGACGAACAAGGCCAGCATTTCTCTGACCAACGATGGCGGAGCGCAACTCACCAATAAAGCCAGCGCCACGCAGGAGTGCGATGGCGGCGGCATGCTTACCCTGAAGGGTGGTATGGTGAAGATTAATTAGATGCCGGAACGGATTACATACCACGCAAACGGAAAAGTTCACGAGCAATGCACAATCGAGAACGGCTTGCTCGAAGGCGCCTCGGTTTCCTACGACGACGCGGGCAACGTCGTGCGTCGCGTTTCCTTTAAAGCAGGCAAACTCGACGGTGAGGCGATTTCGTACGATTCCTCTGGACGCATCACCCAGAAATCAAATTTCGTGAATGGTGAGCTCCACGGCGAGACGAGCATCTTCGGACCTGATGGCTGGATCGTGCAGAAGGTTAACTACAAAGCCGGTAAACTTCATGGTATGGCGGCTACGTACAAGGACAACTGGGTTCAGACCCGATGCTCCTACATCGAAGGAAATCTCGACGGAGACTTTCTGACCTTTAACGAAGTGGGAGGCATCGTCGCCCAAGCTCCATACAGCGCCGGCCGTCTCGAAGGTGAATCCGTCTGGTTCGACAAGGAAGGCCAAGTCATCAAACGCGCCCAGTATTCGGCGGGCAAGCTCAATGGAGACACCGTCGAGTATTTCGAGTCGGGCGCAGTGCGCGAGAAGGCCACATACAAAGACGACAAGCTGGATGGCGAGTTCGTTTTGTACTTCGAAAATGGTTTAGTGCAAGAGAGAGCGTTCTATAAAGACGGCAAGCAGTATGGAGACAAGGTGGAGTTCGATCAGACCGGAGAACTAAGAAGCGACGCCGAGAAATCGCCAGGCAGGATACGCGGTCTGTTCGCGAGAATTACAGGCCAGTGAGTTCAAGCCAAGGAGAAATGCGATGGGCTTTCAAGTGTGCATGGGTGCAATGATGAAATGCAGTTTTGGTACAGCTCCGGGTGCGTTGATTGTCTTGCCGCAGAACAAAGTGATGAGCGCCACACCCGTGGCGAACATCATGGACAACAAACCCATGACGAACATTCCGCCGTTCGGAACATGCAACTCCATGACGAATCCTCAAGTCATCGCAGCAACAGCCGCCGCCGGAGGAACATTAACACCCATGAATTGCAGTCCGGTTATTCCTGCTCCATGGGCTGCCGGAGCTCCAACCGTAATGGTGGCCAACATGCCCGCTCTAAATAATTCGTCAAAGTTGATGTGCGCCTGGGGCGGAATTATAGAGATCCTCAACCCCGGGCAGACCAATATCCAAATCCCCTAGCCCGCCGGGCAACCAACGTCGACACCTAAATGTTGGTCCTTCTATTGAAAACCCACCATTAGTTGTGCGCTTTCCGACGCGCATTGGAATCTTGGTCAAGTAGCGCTCCAAATCGGAGCACCATATGGCGTTCCGCCCGGCGATTGACGCCACTGTCTATCGTTGAAATATGCGCGAAAGTATTGGAAAAGCCAGGGCTCTGCGCTAGAATCT
Source organism: uncultured Solibacteraceae bacterium (assembly GCA_964541075.1). GTDB lineage: Bacteria > Acidobacteriota > Terriglobia > 20CM-2-55-15 > 20CM-2-55-15 > CAZIPZ01. Next base: position 7,417 of record CAZIPZ010000005.1, read on the forward strand.
GCAACCCTGGCTTCAAACATGAGCAAGATTTACGAATTCGCATTTGAACGGCGTTCGTTGCTGACAGTTGTCTGCGGAAGCGCTCTGTTGTTGCTGCTGGTCTATACTGCAGGATTTCTGAGCGGCATTGGCCTGCAACTATGGACGTCAACGCCTGTTCTGATCGTGACATTGCCTTCACCTCCGATTCCAACGATCGTTCCTGCAGCGCCGGTTGAAGCTGAAGTTCTGGCTGCCGAAGAATTGCCGGCAATCGATGCTGTTGAAGAATCCTCAATTGAACCTACAGAAGCTTCTCTCAATTCCGCGCCAAAGATGCTCGAAGATCCGGGCGAAGTCGAGGCTGCTTTCGTGGTTCAGTTGGGAGCGTTCCGGCAGGAGGAAAATGCGAGCCTGCTATCGCGGAGAATTGCTGCGATGGGTTATGAGGCGGCCGTTGTTTCGCGTGTCGATGACAAAGGCCGGATTTGGTATCTCGTGCGTCTCGGTCAGTTCACTACCTCTTCAGAAGCCAACAAATTTGCCAGCGAACTCAAGATTCAGGAACACATTGAAGCCGTAGTCCGTCCCCTGGACTCGATGTAAGCTTTCCCACAAAAGCCTCAAGCTGTTGCCGATCTCAGTGTGTTGTTGTCACTTTGTCTAGGACGAACTGGAAGGATTCCGGAGTTATTCGAATCAGGCCGGCGAACGGGTGATCGATCGCAGCAACAAGATATATCGTCAAGCCGATCATTGCGGCCAGCGCCGCAGTCATGAGGGCGTGAGCCGCGCCCCGCTCGACCCCCAGAAAGTAGCTGAAGCACACCGTGATCAGTGCACCGCCGATAAGCACGGCCCACATGGCTCCCGGTATTTTGTCGTCGGCGCTCAGTAATCGCAATCTCCGGTGATCGGAGAGTTCATTCAAACGGGTCAAGAGCTCTGCGTGAATATTCGTATCGCGCGGAGACTCGGGTTGAAGATGCGAGAAGGATTGGAACAATTGGTCAACAATCGCCCAGACGCGCGGACTCGATTCACTTTTGGCCATCGCCGGCCATTCCTCCTCGATAACGGCGCGGCAATATTCGTTGAGTTCTTGACGAAGTTCTCTTTGAGATTCCGGGGGCAGCATGCCGACGTCGCGTATCATGTCTCCCAAAACTCCAGCTTCTTGTGCCACCCGCTCCTCTGCCTCGCCATGCGTTTCCCAAACGACTACGACAATGAAGGCAAGCAGAACCGTAAAGAGAGTTCCGACGATTGAAAACATCACACCGGCGACATCGTTATGTTTGGAGAGTTCCGCGTGATTGGTTTTCTGACGAGCTAGCCAGAGGCCGCCGACCGCGCCTGCGGTGATCGCAATGACAAACACGGCCGGAGTTGTCCATTCCATGGCAGGGAGTCCAGTTTCTATCGATCCAGGAAAATATCGAGTTTGAGGCTGGATGGCCTCACCAGAACGATGAGTTTGGAGTCATAGCCTTCCGAAGCGGCCGACAAAACGTACTCGCGAAGAGGCTCTAGTGTGAGCGAGTACTTTCCATCTTTTCCAACAACGGCGGTTGCAGCCTCCTGACCGGTGACCGCATCGTCGGCGGCGATGAAACCGGATAGCGGGGCACTGCCGTTCGAAAGGGTGCCCTGAAGAGTTGCGAACAGCGGCTCGGTCGATTCCTGTAACGACATTGAACCAGCTTCTCCCTTCTGTTGGGTGAGTTTGACATCAGGCACCACGGCGCCGAAATTCGTGTCGACCTTCACTCGATCCTTTCCGACCCAGATGGATCCATCTTCTTCTTTCTTAAAGACGCTGATGAGGACCCATCCCTGAGGCATTTCGTCCGCAAACTTACCGTCGGGCGGTCTGCTCTTGGTCGTTCGACGAAATCCGGCGGGACTGCGTTCCAGCGTGAACTTCACGATTGCATCCACAACGGGCTGTTTTCCAGTGGAACCTTTCACAATTTTTCCAGAAATCGGTCCTCGATCTGTCTGTGTTAAAACCAGGTCCGTCAACATCAATAACAGGACAATGGCCCCCGCTCCTTGCAGAGCCCTTCGAATCACAACTAGTTCTCCTTCTTTTCATCCGGTCGGTAGTAGCTTTTGAAATCGCCGCAGAATCTGTCCATTGCTTCGATTTCACTTTGCGAGCAAATTTCCATGCTTTGCAGCTTCGTCGATGCCGGGGCGCTTGGCGCCAGCAAACCAAAATCTCCGTAAGTTGCGCAGGGACGCTCAGCAAAGGCCGTAGACGCGAGTACAGCTCCCTCTCCGCTGTCTTCCATATCGAAGTTTGCACGATCGACAAGAAAGCGGTGATCAAAGATGCATTCCTTGGCGTAGAGGAGAACGCTAAGTTTGTCGCCTCTTTGCAGCGGGCTGACTTCAAGCCGGTGCTCGTTTACGAACAGAGGTTCGCTTTCATCCTCGCCCTCGCCGGTGGTGAATGCGTCAAACTGCCAAAACTTATCGGATTCGTTCCACTTCAACCTGAACTTGTAGTAACTGGTGTGTTCGCGGTCGGCCCGCGCGACCCAGTACAACTCGTTCTGGCCGTCACTGATCTCAACATCAAACTTCACATAGAAATCGTAAAGGCCAAAGATGTCGCTTTTGAGCTTGTAGAAAACCGACTCCAGCGGTTTGATCATCATGGCGTTGTCGTCGGTAAGGTTGGCGGCAGTTGAGCCCGTCCACCGCGATACCGCGAAGGTCTTATCGATCCCAGAGGAATATCTTCCGGTCCATTGGTGCGGTTCCCGCCACTGCAGCCGGATTTCCCAATTCAGGACCGGAGTGTTGAAGAAGTCCTCGACAAGCCTGGGTGTGAGCCCTAGATAGACCGGTAAACCCAAAATGATGCTGAAGTAACCGAGCAGGCGAAGCGGTTTTGGAAGGAGCCGGAATATCGCGACATAAGACGATATGCCCGCAATGTCCACGACCTGTTCTTTGAGATTCTTGTTCTCTTCGCTGCTCATCGCGCCGTATTGTACCCGCAAATATGCGGTTCAAGCCATTTGACGCGACATCAGGCGTGCGAATAGACCGTCTTGCCTGGCCAGCCTTTCAAACGATCCGACTTGGACTATTTGTCCGCCGTCAATGACGTAGATGCGATCGGCTTGCCGGATTGTACTCAACCGGTGAGCTACAAGGATGCGGGTGATCTTCAGTTTCTCGAGGCTTTGGATCACAATAGCTTGAGTGCGATTGTCCAGCGCACTGGTCGCTTCGTCGAGGACAAGGATACTGGGCTTAAGAATAAGGGCTCTGGCAATAAGCAGCCGTTGTCGTTGGCCGCCTGAGAGGTTCGAGCCGCCCTCGGAAACAATGGTGTGCATGCCCATGGGCATGCGTTCAATGTCATCGGCGAGGCCGACCGCGCGAGCCGCCTCCCACGCGTCCGAAACGGTCCGCAGACTGCCGCAAACAATGTTGTCGAAAATCGAGCCCGCCAGGACTTTGTTTTCCTGCATCACGACGCCGATCTGCCGTCGAACGCTGTTGATGTTGAGTTCCTTTAGGTCCTGGTTGTCGTAATAAACGCCCCCGCCGAGAGGCTTTTCAAATCCGAGCAGGAGGCTCAGGATCGTCGACTTGCCACCACCCGAGGGACCGGCCAATGCAATGCATTCTCCGGGATTCGCTTCAATTGTGACGTCATCAAGCGTCGGCGGACCATAGTCCTGATAGCGAAAGGTCACTCGATCCAGTCTCACACTTCCGCGAAGTCGGATCGGCGCAACAGGAGTGGATCGAACCTCTGGTTCCGCATCCAATATCGTTCTGGTGCGGTTCCATACGCCGCCGACATTAAAAATCGTCAGACCCGTTTCGCTGATGGTGCTCACGCCGGCCAGGAATGTTGCCAGGGAGGCGTTGAATGCCAGGAAGACGCCTAATGTCAGCGTGCCGCCGTTAGCCTCAACAAGGCTTATGGCCATCGCATAGATCAGGGCCGGAGCGATCGCAGGAAGAATGGAATGCAAGAGCCGGACGCGATCCTGAAGTTTTGAAACACGCAGATTGAGGCGCTGTTTTCGTCCGTATGCTTGCGCCCAGAAAGCGAAGGCCCGTTTCTCGGCCCCAGCAACCCGCAATTTGGGAGCGGCGTCCACAAGCTGCACCATTAAACCCGAAAGATAGCCCTCGATCTCATGAAGCTTAGGTGTGAGAGTAGCGAGTCCGGCCCCGGAAAATACGATCGCGCAGACGATAACGATCGTTAAACCGATCGCGGTCGCGCCTAGCAAAGGATTGTAATAGAGCATCAGGCCGGCGTTCAGGAGAGAGGCCACGGCCGCGAACAACGTGGTAATCGTTACGCCCCCAAGGCGCTGCCGGATCGAGCTGATTCCCGAGGCGCGCGCGTGAAGGTCGCCGGCGGCGAACGACCGGAAAAATGAAGGCCTAAGATCCAGAAGGCGGCTCCATACGCCCGACTGCAGAGCCGCCGTGCCCGCGGTTTCAATTCGTAGGAGGCTCGCCGCTTGTGCGAAGTCGAAGAGAAGTGTTCCGAGACTCGCGGCGCCGAGGCCTAGACCAAGATGAAGAAGGAGCATGCGATTCGCTCCGGGTATCGCGTAATCCACAACGATCGCTGTCGCCATCGGCAATAGCATCCCGAGAAGAGTGACGGCCGCTCCGCACAAAATGACAATCGCTACGTCGCGCGCAAAACCTGAAAGCGCGAAAGACAGCAGCGAACTGATGCGCGATGCCTTCTCAGGCAGTGGGCGGTATAGCGTATAACCGAAGGACGACAGCCTCGCGGCCATCGCACCATCCACGGGGCGCCGGCGGCCTGTTGCAATATCAGCGACGTCATACCTGCTTGCCGTGCTCAACCTTGATTGTGCAGGAAGAATAGGGACGGGTTCTTCGGTGTCGGCCAGGAAACCAAGCAGCGGCCCAAAGTCGCCTCGGTACCACTGCCTCGGTAGAACTACTCTGCGGATTCGAACGCCGGATCCTTCGGCTATCGTTTGAAGCGGATCGCGCCCTTCGGCGGTGGGAATATTGCGAATTTCGATCCCAAGAGCCTTTCCGACGATTTGAAGCGCAAGCACCAGAGGGTTTGTCGTGGACGGATCGACGTCTGCTTCTGACATCGAGGTCAGATCCCGAATTGCCGCCCGTGCTGCCGAAACGTCGAGCCGCTGGCGCTCCTCGAACCGCTCTTGGTGGTTTCTATCGTCTCGCTCCGCGTTCGGGCTATCCATCACTGGCAGTCTCCATCGAAAGCAAAGCACGGTCGCCGATGAGCAGCTGTGAATACAGGCCGCCTTGTCGAACCAGTTCTTCGTGCTTCCCGCGTTGAACAACTTTTCCCGCATCCAGAACAAGAATCTCGTCGCAATCTCGAATGGTGCTCAGCCGGTGAGACACAATGATGCAAGTACAAGCTCGGCGGCGAATGTGTCGGTCAATCAACAATTCGGTTTCTGCATCGAGGGCGCTGGTCGCTTCATCCAGCACCAAGATCGTGGGATCGCATGCGAGCGCTCGCGCTATTTCGAGCCTCTGCCGTTGTCCCCCACTCAGATTGCCGGCGTCTTCAGACAGATTGCTTTCGTATGCCTGAGGCAGGCCGAGGATGGTTTCGTGAATCATCGCGTCGCGGCAGGCTTCTTCCAGGCGGTTTTCAGGGACTGTCGTATCCCATAAGGTGAGATTGTCTCGAATGCTGCACGAAAAAAGTGATGCGTCCTGATCCACGGCCGCTACTGAATTTGCAAGGACGTTCGCAGGAATCTCCCGTCGAGGAATGCCGTCAAACAGGATTTCGCCGCTGGTCGGTTCGAAAACTCCCGAGATGAGCTTTGCGATCGTCGACTTTCCGGATCCGCTGCTGCCAACAAATGCAACGCGCCGGCCAGGTTCGACGAGCAGAGAGAGATCCTCGATCAAGGGGGCGGCGGCAGGATTGTAACCAAACGTGAGATTCTTCAGTTCCACCCGACCGGTCAATCGTATGGGGCCTGTCCAGGAGGCGGATGAAGGCTGGCTCGCAGGAGCGTTCTGCAGAACATCATCAAGGCGGGTGATGTCGCTTTGAAGCTCCTGGAGCTGACCGCCCAGCTGCATCAGATTGTTGACGGGTCCAAGAAAACTAACGGCCAGACTTTGGAAAGCGACGAGCATCCCAACGGTCAAGGTTCCTTCCATCACGCGCAACCCGCCAAGAGTGATGATTAATGTGGCCATGATTGCGGAGAGAAATTTCGGCATTAGACCGAGGTATTGGCTGGTTCCAGCGAACTCCTGCTGTGTGTTCGCAGCCTTGGAATAGTAACCGGACCAACGTGAGAAAAACTCGGACTCGAGCGCCGATGCTTTCAAGGTCCTGATGCTTCGCAGACCCGAGATCGACACCGCGTGCAGCTTGCCAAGATCGTAAGCCAGCCTAGCCGTTTCGTCTTTCCGGCGTCGCGATACAAACTTCAGTATTCCGAAATTGGCGAGAGCAAACGCGACGGCGACCAGCGTCAAATCGCTGTCGAATTTCAGCATCACCGCTGCGTACGCAAACATGATGAGGATGTCGGTGCCCGTTGTGGCAAGGCGGCCGGATAACACTTCGGCGACTCGATCGTTGAGGGTTACGCGGCTTCCAATCTCGCCCGCATATCTTTGAAGGTAGTAAGAAGCCGGAAGATGGAGCAGGTGCCAGACAAACCGGCTCGTCATCACGACCGATAGCTTCAAGCGCACGCGGCGAAGAATGCGAAGCTGAATGTGAGCGAGGATCGCCCTGAGAACGGCGGTAGCGATCAATCCGATAATGATCGGGCGTGCAAACTCTTGTGTGCGCCGCATCATGACGTTGTCGATGAACGCCAGGCTCAGGCCGGCTGCGGCGAGGGAGGGGATCGCAATGAACAATGCGGCGACGCTGCAGGCAACGACGCCGCCCATGCAGCCTCGAAGCCGCTGCCAAACTGCAGGAACGAGGCCCGGAGTCTTTCCGCCTTTTTGAAACGCCGACGAGGGCTCCAACACGAGAACGACGCCCGTGTAAGACTCGTCAAACTCCTCCACCGAGACCGATCGTGGGCCGGTTGCAGGATCGTTCAGAAAGACGCGGCCGCGGTTGTATCCCTCTACGACCAGAAAGTGGTTGAAGTTCCAGAAAACGATGAAGGGATATCGGAGGTCATTCAGGTCTCCAATTTCTTTCTTGAAACCCTTCGCGCTCAGTCCATACAGCTTCGCCGCTCTAACAATATTAGAGGCCTTGCTCCCATCTCGGGACACTCCGCAGGACCGGCGAAGATCCGCCAGCGGGACAATGCGGCCGTAATACGCCAGAATGATTCCGAGACTCGCGGCGCCGCATTCCACGTTCTCCATCTGGATAAACGTGGGAGTTCTGACCCGGCCTTTTTTAAGGGCGATGATATCCGTGTTAGTAGATGCCACTCAGGGATCTCAAAAAGGGAAAAATGTAGCTGATCGGCTTGCGCTCTTCCGTGACGACTCGACTACTCGTCGTGAGCCCTGCGGAGATGTTGTATTCGCCGAACATCGCAGGATCTGTCTGCAATTTCGAGGTGACCTGAATCACTGGGCCATTTGCGATCAGTGCATCGACGACCGCAGGATTGCCGACGGTGAGAAGCGCGGCTTCTCGTGTGACAGGCAGGTCGGAAACCGAGTCCACCACACCGGGAACGCCCGTGAAGCGCTGCCTCTCGACGGTGTCCGGCGTCACGTGAATGGTCATGCCGCGCTTTATTTTTTTTCCATCCCCGACCGGGAAGTAAGAGACGCTGACCAGATTTCGCTCGGCCTCGTCGACTTCGACGACGGCGAGGCGTGAACCGGCGTTCAAGAACTGTCCAGCCGTCGCTGTCACCTCAATGACGCGCCCAGAATACTCGCTGCGGATCACCGCGCCCCGATTCAACTGGCTTTCGTTCAGTGAAATACTCGATTCCAGTTCCCGAATTCGGATCGCGCGCGTCGTTGCGGCTTCGGCGTTTTCGCGCCCGGCCTCGGCCTCAAGCGTCTCGAGTTCCTTCAGTTGTTGTTCCACCTGTTTGAGTCGAGCGTTGATGTCCGCTTCCTTTGTTTCGCTGTCGAGAACCGCTTGTTGCGATTGAAGAAGATCTATGGATACCGGTGAGATCAAACCGTTTTGCAGCAGCGTTTGGTACCCTTCGAGACGACGCTTCAGTACAGGCGCGATCGCCTGGTTGTCCTGCAGACTCTTTCGCAATGTCGAGGCCTGCAGTTCCAGATAGTTCCGCTGGACCTCATCCTGTTGTTTTTGCAGGGCCGTCTGCCGGTCGTCCAGTGAGATTCGCGAACGGTCCTGCCTTCTTAATTCCTGGAGTAGCGCCCTATCCTGCTGGAGCCGATCGATCAGGTCGGATTGGTCGATGCGTCCGATCACATCATTTTTGATGACATTGTTGCCTGCCTGAATCGCCAGTGACTCTAACCGTCCTGCGGTTGTTGTCTGGATTTCGCGCATCGTGAGGGGATGCACAACCACACCACGCCCGCTGACGGAGGCGGGAATCGAGCCGACGAAGCCCCAGGTGATCGCAACGGCCAGCAACAGACCGATCGCGATAAGAGGAAGCCAGTCTCGAGGACCGACCACGTCCAGAAGCTGATCGACGGCTTCCGGCGACGAGAGTCGTTCGAGAGCCTTGGAGCGATAGATATCTTTAACGTCTTTGCTCGACATTACAGCGACCTTAGCCTCTTTTGGATCCAATCAAACCGTGCACCGGCCAGTTCCATGTTTTCCAACACGTCGGGATCGATTTCGTCGCTGTATAACTGCTCTTCGCTCAACCTTTGATTCTGAGAATATCCAAGCAGACCCACCGTGCTGCGCAGCCTGTCTGACAGGAATACGGCGATGGATCGGTACAGTCTCGACGCGAAATACACATCCTGTCCGATCTTCTCAGTCAGCCTTTTTCGCGAAATGTTGAGGACGCAGGAATTTTCAACCGCGGTTACAGAAGCGGACGGCGGACGCGAGTCCACGAAAGACATCTCGCCAAGAATTTCGCCTGAACGGAGCTTCGCCAACGTTCTTCCCTGAAGCGCCGCCGCTGTCACCTCAAAAGCGCCGTCCACGACAATGAAGACCGACTCGATACGGCTGCCTTCACGGATGAGGACGGTGCCCGATGGAACCATTTGCTTTGAACCGGCGGAGATCATCCAGTCCACATCGTCATCGTTCAAAATGCCAAGAAAAAGCAAGGCTTTACGCATGTCAGTACCCTCGAAAACGCACTGAGCGTACGTCTGAAATCCAGACCTGTCAACGACCTCCGTCATTTTTTGAAGATGGCGTCTGCGGTGTGGCTGCTCGCGAAAGGCCGGTGGTATTATTCGCTTCGTCGGATTTATGAAACAGCACACCGTAGGCGACGGGGAATGCCTGTCGAGTATCGCTGCAAAGTACGGACTTTCCTGGGATGCGATTTGGAACGATTCGGCCAACTCTGCTCTTAAAGAGAAGAGAAAAGATCCGAACACCCTGGTGCCCGGCGACGTCCTCTCCCTTCCGGACCGGGTCGAAAAAGTAGTCTCATGCGAAACCGCAAAGGTCCACCGTTTCAAGTTATCCGCGGAGGAGGTATTGCTCCGTCTTCAACTTTTCGAAGATGAGAAGCCGCTGGCTGACATGGATTTCGAACTGAAGGTCAAAGGGATCGTTCTGACAGGAAAAACCGATGCAGATGGGGTGCTGGAGGCGTCGATCGATCCGCAGGCCCGGGAGGGCTTACTGACCGTCGGACCTGAGAAAAAGCCGTTTGACCTCAGATTCGGGCGCCTCCAGCCGATTACGGAGATCAAAGGTATTCAGGCTCGTCTGAACAATCTCGGGTTTGACAGCGGAAACGAAGAAGATCGGCTGAATCCAAACACGAAAGAGGCTCTGCGCGCGTTCCAGAAACGATTTGGTCTGGAGGTTACGGGCGAACCGGATCAAGCGACAGTGGACAAGCTGGCTGAGATTCATGACGCCGTTGGTGCATTCCCGGAACCGGCTTCCAGTACGGCGAAATCTTCCACCAATGCACAAAGCTCACAGTAGCCATGGATCTCGGACTGGATATTCCACGAGAAAAGCGCTGCCTGCCGGGCTTGATGCACGGCATAATGTCATGCGCGAAACAGCCGATTGCAGGGCCGAGGCATGGCAGACCAGAAGGCGATAATCAGGGATCGAATTTTAGAGCGGCTTTGGACAGACGATGCTTCCGAGATCAGCGTCTATGCCATTCTGGATGCCGCCCGCGACGAACAGGTTTATCGATTGATTCAATCCAGCCGCCTGCCTTGGGTGTGTCTTTATTCAGGAAACCTTCCAATCAGTCTGGCGAAAGCGGCGCCTTACTTGTTGAAGCTCGAGAAGAAGCATTCGACCACGAACACGATCCTCGATCGGGGATGGGGTCAGAGTTGGGGAGTATTCTTGCGGAGTGCTGCGGAACTCAATCAACTTCGAAAACACTTCCACAGCTTTCTGATGGTGGAAGACGAAGGGGGCAGACGCCTGGTGTTTCGCTATTACGATCCCCGCGTGTTTCGAGTTTACTTGCCAACATGCCGGCCAAACGAACTGCAGACCGTGTTTGGGCCGGTGAAGCAGTTCTTTGTGGAGGCGGAAGAGCCAACTTGCCTTCTTGAGTTCCGATTGAATCAGGAACGTTTGATCACAGAACAGCACGCTTTCGATCCTCTCTCAGATGCGGACAACCTGACGCCTTAAGCGCGAGTTTCACGCTTCCCTTTTCAGTTTTGCGCGGGTGCATTCCTCACAAAAGGGAAGGCCGAGAGCGGCGGCTTCCTGCATAGCTGCGGCCATCGCTTTGGCATCCATGTCGTCATTGGAGGGATCGGTGACTTTGGGTGGTTGAGTTTTGGCTTCGCGCTCATGCTTGAGCCGAGCGCGGGTGCATTCCTCACAGAAGGGAAGACCGAGTGCCGCCGCTTCCTTCATCGCAGTCGCCATGGCCTCTGCATCCACGTCGTTATTGGAGGGATCCGCGGGTTTTGGGGCCGGCGCCGCCGCCTTCAACCGTGAGCGGGTGCATTCCTCACAGAACGGAAGCCCCTGGCTGGCGGCATCCTGCATCGCTTCAGCCAAGGCCTTTGCCAATGCTTCTTCCTGCTTTCTGGCTTCTGCCAGCATCTTCATCCGGGCTTTAAAGCATTTTTCGCAAAATGGGACTCCCAGCCGCGCGGCCTCGCGCATGGCTTCCGCCATAGCCTTCGCATCTAGATCCTCGGCTTCAGGCTCTGGAACATGCAAATCCGCGACCACTTCAGGGCCAGTGCGTTCCTCGATCTCTGCAACTAGTGTGGGAGGCGGTTCAGCGGCAAGTTCCGCTTCAAGCTTGGGCGGAACCTCCATATCGAGATCGCCGTCGAGCTGGGGCACATGGTAGATGTTGATGGTGTTTGCGCCCGTCGCGTCTTTGGTAAGCCGTCTGACGTGGAAAGCCTTTCGGGTCGCCATCCGGGACAATATACACACGCTGCATGAGTTTTGGTATCTTGTACCGGCTTCACGAGAAATCAACGATGCGTTATGCCGCCGCGAACAAATCACTCGCCCTCACCGCAAAGCTGAAACAAGGTTTCGTCAATAAGGTTAAATTCCAAATTCTCGATGCGTCGGGAGCTCAGGTGCACGAAAGCCCTGAAAAAGACCTTGTGGACGGTAAGGCGGCATGGGAGTGGACGCCTAACACAGAGGAGTTCAAGGCTCTGGCGGATACGGATGATTTCGTGGAGGTTTCAGTCCGTGTCTTTTGGCTTAATCCAGACGGTTCCGGCTCCGGCGGCTACATTTACCTGGATCAGGTGACTGTATTCAGGGATCAAATAACGGTAAAGATCAGTGACGAACAGGGACAGGCCGTCAAGAGTGCGCTTGTACGCCTTGTGGTTCACAGGCCTGGGGTTCTCACGCCGTCGCAGAAGACACCCGAGGCTCCCGCAAACGATCAGGGCGAAGTTACTTTCAAGGACTTGGAGTACTGGACCTCTATCACTGTTGTAGTAAGCGGTGCATGGGTGTTGAAGACCGCAACCGCTCCGTGGACGACAGGGAAGGAGAAGGGCTTGAACAGGGAGGTTGTTGTCGTTCCCAAGACCTACAAGGCGATGTTCAAGGAGATTGCGCGATCTGGCGAGACGGAATTTGCTCCCATTCCAGAAATCGGAGGTAAACGAATTCAGTTCGTGAATTTCGACAAGGAACAGGCAGCGCCACACCCTCTGCCGCAAGGAGACGCTAAACAATACTATGGGCACCTAATCGATCTCAAAGTCGGTCCCATGGAAACTCCGAAGGAATTTGCCGGCTACCCCATATTCGTGAAATTTGAAGCTGCGACAACGAACGGCAGGCGCAACCATCCTAAGCCCGCCCTGAGCGGACAAGGCAAAGAAGCAGACGCCACTGGCGTTCTTGAGTTGCGCTTGGATGCGGACGGCACGGCTATTTGCACCGTAGAGCTCGGCTATGCCGGTGGAGATCTTTTCACGCTGAAGATCTGCAGCCACAAGGATCTCAGCGGAACGGTGGATGAAACACTGCAGATTGAGAGTTGGCGAAAGTTGTTTTACGAACTCATTGCTCCGAATGCCATGACCCCTGCGCTGGACGGCGACGACTTTGTAGCGGATGTACGAGACCGAATAAAGAAGGTGCTGGATCCCGTGTTCGTTAAGTATGAACGCTCGAAAGCCCATGTATTTGGCGACGACGCCGTTCAAGTCCGCTCCCAGCTTCAGGCGCCGGCGTTCTTCGGGAGAACGGACCCAAGGCCTTTGTATCTGGGTTCGTCGTATACACGCGAGCCGAAGGGGAAGTCACTTACTTCCCAAGCACACACCGTTCTCATTTACCTGTTCGACTACCTTTTCGATGCGAAGTTTCGGCCTGCGCTACAGCAGCCGGTTATGAAGACCCTTGAACAGGAGATCCCGGCGTCCGGCGGTTTGCGCGGGTTCTTGAACGATTTGGAGGCGGCGCTTCCGGCATGGGTGGGAGCAGGCGTCAAGCATCTGGTGAATAACAATCAGATCCGATGGGAAGCTGTTGTCACAGATCCAGCGATCTATCAAAATCGGCATCCCGGTCTTGATCCGCAAGGGAAGCCACTGGCAGGGACACTACATCATTCCTGTGTGTCGGCGATAACCCACACGAAAGTCAAAATCACTCTGCCGACCAACGCACCCCCAGGGACGATTGTTGGAGAGGAAAGCGCCGAGAAGTGTCCGATAAAAGTGACGCTGACTCTTAACGAGGTCGAACCATTCGCGGGCGGTTACTCTATGGGGATTCAGCCCACGTATTACCTGGCGCGAACCGACATCTTCGCCCACACGCTTTGCCACGAACTTGGACATGCGATGGGAATGACGCCAATCGATCAGCCGCCGCCGCCGGGATTAGATGCACCAAAAAGCGTTGACGACGGTGGCACATATTTTTGCGATCTGAAATACAAACGGCAGCACACATCAGGGTATGACGAAACCAAGGGAGGCGGAGGCGTGCGCACTCCCGGTGTAGGGCCACACTGTGCAGAGGGAGTTTCCAGCAAGACCGATCCTGAGTATTCCGACACCATTCCCGACTCCGGATGTGTCATGTACTGGATCGTTCCGAAGTTGGGATCGGCGGAGCGTGAAAGTCCGTTTCTTTTTTGCGCGGCCTGTACTGAATTTATCAAAGCGCAACCGCTTACCAGCTTAAGTCTCTGAGGTGATATGCGGGTCGAAAGAGCAAAGCTGAACGACGCGCTGGGCCTCACCGATGACGATTACTGGAGCGCGCCCATCGGAACCATGGAAGCAGTCTTCGACCGGCTAAGCACTGAGCAGATGCAGGGAGTTTTGCTTGGCGCTCCTGCACAGGTTTCGCTCGACAAGCGCGCAACCATCCCCTTAGTCGCCTACCGCGCGGGATCTTATCGCGACGTCCGAACGCTGGAGTTCCAGAAGCACGCCGTTCTTGTGGCGGTGGATCTCGATCGTAATGTGGTTCACGCAGCTAGTGCGGTCGCGCTCAACAATCCGCCTGGCTCCGTCGGCAGCGCGAATTCGGTTCCCATTCCTGACGGCTACATCGCCTCACCTTTTGTGATCGATGCTCGGGATCGGCTCGTTTTGCCGTGGAATCCGGCCTCATATGTCTTCACGATCATCATGCGCGACCGAGTTTCGAACAGGGTTCGCGTCACGCTCGGCAAATCTTCAGAGGGGTTTCAGGATGAGGCTGTCGCAAAATTTATTGCGGAACAGCGGGCAAAACACCATCCCATTGTCATTTCACCTTTACCAGGTGATCCTCTTCCTTGCTATCAGCCGTCCGCCGATTCGCCAGAGCTCCCTCAGAAAGACGGCGTCCTCCTAAAGGTCGAAAGGGTATTGCTTTTGCAGAATGGAACCCACTGGATGCTTCATGGTGCATTCCGCTTACCCGCGCTGCCGCAGGAACTTGTTGTTCCCCATGAAGAGGAGAAGGACGGGAAACAATCGGCGCCGCCGACAGCAGTTATCGGCATTGCGTTGTTAATCGTGGGGGCCGACACCGGTCAGCCGACCCTGATTCGATTGCGTGCTCCCAGCTACGACCCTGTTGATTCGAAATCGAAAACAGCAACCGGCTATTTCTCAATGGATTTGTTGCAAGAGGCTCCGCACCTGGCGAACGTGCCGCAGACCTACTTCATCTACGCAATTTCAGGGGAAACTTTTGCGGCGCCTGTGCCGAGCGCGCTCGTACCTGAATCCTGGCTGCGGATGGGCTAAAAACCGTGTCCACCATTCAAACACAGATAGGGAAAGACGAAGTCCTGATCGACGCTCCAGCATCCATTGCCTGGGATACCCAACCTTCAGCAGTCGTGCAGGTCCGGTTCGGGGATTCCGTCCGGACGGCTTTAAAAAAGTCGGAGTTTCAGGCCGCCGTCGTGGCGGTTCGACTGGAGACGGGCGCTGTTTTATCCGGTGTGGCCGTGATGCGAGATGCGCAAGAAGCTTATAGGTTCGATCTTCGGCAATGCTTAAAGCTGGATTGGAACGATGCCACGTATCTAGTGACATTGTTTGTCGAGCGGTTCTCTTCAAACACCATTCGCGTTCGCCTGGAAAAGTCTGGCTTGCTGTTTCACGACCCTGAGGTGGTGAAATTCCTGGCCAAACATCGGCGCCAGGCAAGGGTTCTGGCTGTTTGGCCCGCTGCAGCATCAACTTCGACTGCGCCGGAAAACGCCCTTCCGTTTTACCGACGCTCACCCGAATCGCCTGAAGTTCCGGAAAAACCCGGTGTGGTCATGTCGATGGCGCAGCAGATTCATTTGAATCCCGGCGCAAGAGCCGTTCTTCGGGGAAGTTTCCGCTCGCTCCTGCCTGATCGCCCAGTCGTGCCAGATCGCGCCGGACAGGGCTATCTACCGCCGACGACTATCGTTTCCATCACGCTGCTGATCGTGGGCGATAAGGTTGCGGGCCCAACTCAGCTCAATCTGCAGATCCCGTCATTCAGCCAGATCCATCCAACGATGCCGGATCAGACTGCGAACGGTTTCTTTGCAATTGATCTTCTCCAGTTCGAAGAAATGCCCCAATTGCTTCAGACCTATTTTATCTATGCGTTCATGAATGAAGGCTACGGGAATCCGATTGTGACCACTTTTGTAAAGGCTGCCTGATGAGCAAATCGCCAAGGATTCTAACTGACG
This sequence comes from uncultured Solibacteraceae bacterium, assembly GCA_964541075.1. Classification (GTDB taxonomy): domain Bacteria; phylum Acidobacteriota; class Terriglobia; order 20CM-2-55-15; family 20CM-2-55-15; genus CAZIPZ01. The sequence goes on from CAZIPZ010000005.1 coordinate 23,151, forward strand.
AGGAAGCTCGAAAAGTTGAGGCCCAACTTTGGTTCGACCAGATGCCGCCCGGGCTCCGTGTTTTCGCCATCCTCGATGCGGCCCGACATGCAAGCATCTATCCGGCTGTTCAGTCATGCCGGTTGGAATGGGTTAGTTTGTATCTCGGCAAAGTCGCAAAGGAGATTGAAGAAGTGGCCCCGTATCTCGTGAAATTGGAGAAGGAAGATCCCTTTACCAAAAACGTCATCGCGAATGGCTGGGCTGATCATTGGGGAATTTACTTTTGGGCCCCCGCCGAGTTGGCAGAAGTGAGAAAGCACTTCCGCAAATTTCTCACGGTCAAGGACGAGGACGGCAACGAACTTGTCTTTCGCTATTATGATCCACGAATCTTCAGGGTCTATCTCCCGACTTGTCTACCTACAGAACTGGATATCCTTTTCGGTCCTGTCCACGAATTCATTATTCCTGCAAAGAAAGCGCCTGCGGTGGTGCGTTACAGGTTCGAGGAAGGGCAACTGGTCCAGGAGGAAGTCCGTTGACATGCTCACCATCCGAAGCCAACAAATGCAAGCATTGAGCGAGTACATGCAGGCGAACTTTGAAGACCGCCTGATCCGACACATTTCTGAGGACTTCCCAGAAGAGTTCAAGAAAATGGGTGGCAGCGAAGAAAACGATGCTCCTGTGCGGGAGTTCGTTAAGAAAGGCTGCTCAAAGGCGACGAGCTACGGCATCTCGACGGAACGAGACATTTCGCGTTTCATCGACCTGATGCTGAGATTCGGCGAGGGTTTTGAAACGCTCGATAGTATGGAGTGGACAGTTCCCATTCTTAACGATGAGACGCTTATCGGCCGCGGGAAAATCGATCTGATTTACCAGCAATTGCCGCCAAACACTTCAGAGGATCGATGAGCCGTCCCGAACACGAAAGTGACCTGCATCACGGCAGCACGGCGATGCCATGTCCCCTGCAGGCGGCGAAGATCACGATCCGGGTGATCCGCACGGACACGAAACAGCCCGTTGGTGAAGCAAACGTCATTCTCAACGGCCCCACCAACGCCTCGAAACCCATATCGGCTGCCACCGGAACCGCACAATTCGATGCTGTTAATCCGGGTGATTACACGATTCAGGTGACAATGCCGATTTCACTCAGTGCATTGTTCAAGGGTCCGACGGAACTCAAGCAGAAGATCGAACCCAAGGCTCAGTTCGTTCACACCGTCGAAATCGAAGCACGTGTTTTTCTGCGGCTGAAGCTTTTTCGTGGCGCCAGCGAGCGGAAGGGTTGGTGCAAGGTCGCCCTCCTGAAAACGGAGGACGATGAAGCCGGCTCCGAACTTGCCGTTCATGGCCCGGTTGAAATCCAGAAAGGCGTCGTCGAGGTGCTTGCTTCCGTAGAGGTTGCAAATGAAGCGAAATACGCCCGCCTGTACTTTGTGAATGAACAAGGGGAAGAAACAGGCGAAGGCCTCTCATTAAGAATTGATGCGGCTGCACCGATTACAGGCGCCAAGGCGGCATGGGAGGGCCTTCGAGGACTTGGGTTTCAGCAGAAGGAGCCCATTGCATCGGATGAAACCACCGCTGCGCAGCATCTCGATCTCGAGTTGGCGCTGGCCCGCTTCCAGCGAACCCAGGGCGAATCGGTTGGCCTCTTTGCTGGCGAAACCCTCAGCGGGCTGGAGGCCGCATATCTGGACTACTCATATCAGCCTGCATCGCTGCCCCGATTGGATTATCCAGACACCCCGAAGACACAGACTACGATCGGGATTCGGCTGCGATGGATGCGTGGTGAGAAGGTGCGAAGCGGAAATTGCCGGGTGATTCTGGACATCGATGAATTCGGGACGGAACTGCATCGAATCGATTCGGTTGCAATCTCCGACGGCAACATCGATATCACGGTTCCGGGTTGGATCGCGAGTTGGGCGAAAGTGGGCCGGGTGTACATGCTTGGGGGGGATGGTGAGGAAACAGGAGAAGCACTGTATCTGATGATGAGCCCAACACGAGACATTCTCGATGCGACGACAGTGTCTCAGGTGCTTCGATGTCTTGGTTTCTACGACAAGGAGCCGCTGAAGAGTCGGCAATTGACGGATGCGGTGAAGCTGGAAGGGGATCTGGCGCTGGCGCGATACCAGAGGAGCCAGGGAGAAACGGTGGCTCCGGCAAGTGAAGACCTAGTGCGGGCATTGGAGAAGGGTTACCTGGAATACACCTATGGAGCGACAGCGCTGCCTTCGTTGAACTTCAAGGATTCGAAGACACAGACTACGATCGGGATTCGGCTGCGATGGATGCGTGGTGAGAAGGTGCGAAGCGGAAATTGCCGGGTGATTCTGGACATCGATGAATTCGGGACGGAACTGCATCGAATCGATTCGGTTGCAATCTCCGACGGCAACATCGATATCACGGTTCCGGGTTGGATCGCGAGTTGGGCGAAAGTGGGCCGGGTGTACATGCTTGGGGGGGATGGTGAGGAAACAGGAGAAGCACTGTATCTGATGATGAGCCCAACACGAGACATTCTCGATGCGACGACAGTGTCTCAGGTGCTTCGATGTCTTGGTTTCTACGACAAGGAGCCGCTGAAGAGTCGGCAATTGACGGATGCGGTGAAGCTGGAAGGGGATCTGGCGCTGGCGCGATACCAGAGGAGCCAGGGAGAAACGGTGGCTCCGGCGAATGCGGAGTCAGTGAAAGCCCTCGAAGCGGCGTACTTGGAATACAGCTATCACGCGTCATCATTGCCATCGTTGACGTAGGACGCGTCACCGTAGAACGCCCGAAGCGCCGGAAAGAATGCTAAATATGCAAACCGAAATAGAGGCTACTTATGAAGCGCGACGCGTTGCATGATTACCGGCCCGACCCGACGTTCGAGATTAAATCCCATTTATCCACCGGGGTTGCGTCCAGCACCGACGATTTGGTTCTTGCAAATATGGATTTGCTGAAGCGAGGCCACGGCATACTCGACTACTTTCACGTCGATTTTTCCACAACCGAAATTAAAGACGTCGAAGGGGACATTCCGTGCTGGGATGAACGGTCAGGATGGAAGGCTTTGCCCGTGCACGAGAAGCGGGAAGCCATAATGAAGGACGCTACCTGGGAGGACGTCATACGGGTTTTAAAAGCGCATTGCACTTGGGATTTCAGCGACGTCGTAAAAGCGGAAAAGTTGAAGCCGCAGGCGTCCACGCTAAAGGTGAGCGCTACAGAGACGAAGCAGGTCGACATCGAACCCACCGAGACGAATATTTTTCATGCCGACGACTACAAGAAAACCCGTCTGTACGTCGAAAAAGCGTACAGATTGTGCCTTAGTTGGTTCCTTGTCAAAGACTACTTTCACGACGGGAAGGAGATCAGGCTCATTGACAAAACTGTCAAGAAACCAGAGGGCGATCTCAAGAAAGTCATGGTGGCTTTCGTTATTTACCGCAACTACTACTGCAATGGAATGCTCCTGAAGCTGCGGCAAGGTGATCCGGCCAATGGACTGGGGCCCCTGAATATAACGCACAAGATGGTTGGGAGCATCGAGCTGAATTCGGATTATGACGTAACAGTTGGCGGGCCGGACGACCTTCCTGCCGCCTATGAATTTCACCGCGCCTTTGCCGAGGAATGGAAAGTCGAGGCCTGCAAATTGTTCGATACGAACCTGTACTACCGCGATTGGATGGTCGTTCTCGAACAGAAGATGATTCCGAGCTTGCGCCAGGCCCCATGGTCGAACAGACAGACGGACCCTTCAATACAGGTGCAGGTGCTGGATTTCATTGGCGACATTTACAGTCTGGTGAAGATCCGGAGGTATACGACTTCTGCGGAATGGGCCGCCCTTGTTGAGGCGACTTCGAGCAACGTGGAAGTGCCCGGCTTTGCCTCCGCCAAAGAGATCCCGAGGTTTAACCGCCTGGAGTTGGTGGACCAGATTTACCGCACGCAGTTCTGTGAACCACTCCTGGCGCGGATTCAAGACGTTCGCCAGAAATGGGAAGCCTCGAAGGTGGGCAAGGAGATAAAGAAGGCCGGAAAGATCCCGAAAGATTCGACGGACCTGCTCCGCCTGTTGACTGAATTTGACAAAGACAGTGTGCTCCGCGCGATGCGAATCGCCTACATCGAGCTTGGCGCGAAGTTGCGTCAAGAGGAAGCCGCCATACGCGACCCCAACAGCGAGAAGTATAAGGGCACGTATATGTGGCGCCAGAATGACGACTGGGGCGCTGTAATACCGGTCGAAGCGCCTTGGAATCTGCAAGGAATGATTGCATTTCAGGAACGATCCAGCCTGCTGCTTTCGGAAGCGGTTCTCTTTGCAAACGAGGCCTACAACACTCAGGGATCGTTGTGGACGATTGTCGGCGGTCAGGGCGGCGCCGCCCCTGAGAACATGAACCTGGAACACTATCTCCAAAGTTTCAATGAGCAGGTCGGAGACGCCCTGAAGGAGCTTCAGGAGTATCTTTCGGAAATCGAACACGAAGTCGGTGAGATCCAGAAGATTCGTAAGGATGTCGCCGACACCGCGGAAAAGCTTGAAGCCGCATTCATCGAGGCCGATGACGACGTTTGGAAAGAAAACGAGTACGACACACTCGAAGCCACGATTAACGACTTTCGAGCCAGATTCGAGGAGTACGAAAACACGCAAATTCAAACAAAGGTCAAGACGGCGGAGCGCATCATGCTGACCGGGTTCTACAGAGCCTCCAAATATGGCGGCCGAATGCGCGAGATGCTGCAGCGAATGGTCGATAACCTCAACAGCGATCCTGCTGTTGTCCGGCGGATTCAGATAATGCGCAAGCTGTTCCCCGGCAAGAACAATCCCGACAGTCAGGACTTGATGCTTCTGACGAAGGAATGCCTGATGGCCAGTTTTCTGGACAAATATACACAGCAGCTGCTTCTGATTCGGAAGGGGACTAAGGACGCCTACTTCGATTACCAACCGCGCATGTACGAATATCAGGACCTCGACGCGCTTCGGGGCACTCTGGATAGAGCTTTATCCTTTTATGGACGAATGAGCAGGAAGGTTAAGGAATTGGAAGCCGACGCCGCGACCGGGGATCAGGACAAGAAAAAGCTCTATGAGGCGGAGAAAAAGCAATACGAGCAGCTTTTACAGCCCCATGAGGCCGTGCTCGGCACACTCATGGTTAAGAGAAAGTGCATCGTGAAGGGAAGGGTCATCGAAGCCGTACACGACATCATGAAAGCGGTGCAGGCCGATGCCGATTTCAAAATGTTTCGGGACAATAAGGAGCGAAGCATTGCCGAAGTCACGATCAAAGGTGAGCATGCTCCTGACCCCGCTGTGGCGGGTCCGGTTAAGGGTCTTCGCGATTTGATCAAATACACGCTTTGGCACTGCGCAATGGTGAACAAGCTCTACCGAAAGATCCGGTCGCGTGGCCCGATCGATCTTTACGTGAGGAACTTTACAGAATAGGATTCGTCCCGGCGAATATGTTGATTATCCGTAAGCCGCAATTGGAAATATTGACCAAAGAGCCTCGGGAAGCGTTTATCCGCGGCATCATCAGGAACATTCGCGAAACGTTCTCTGAGCAATTCGAGGCTATCGGCGACGAATCCAGCACTAACCTTATTCGCAAGGCAGTGGATAGCGGCGAGGCCCTCGGTTTTAAGACGCACCGGGAGTTAACCCGCTTCGTTTCCCTCTTCTTTCGCCTCGGGCCTGACTTTGAGCTTCGAGATGAAACCGAGTGGGTCCTCGATGAACTTGCGGATGAAAACGCCTCTCCCGCGGACAGGCTCGATCGCATCGACGCGAAACTTGAGAAAGGTCCGACTGGACGCGAAGAAAGCGATGTTTAAGGTTTTCTGTACGCTATTCCTGAGAAGGTGAGAACCAATGTCACGTCCTGAAGAAAATGCGATTCCTCCCGCTGATGGAACCGGAAAATGTCCATTCAGCCACGATGATCCAACAAAGGCCTATTTGGTCATGATGCCGCCGAAGGAGCAGGCCAAGGTGATCGTCGCTTTATGCCAACTTGTTCACGGGAATCTGAACGAGAACCAGCTTATGGCCATAGTTCTCTCATTGGCTGAACTTGAGCGAACCGCGCAGAAGGGTTCCGATGTGAGCAAGCGTCCCGTAAAAACTCGCGAAACAACCAAAGATGTCGACGTGGCGGCGACAAAGGTGGGCAGCGTGACGATAAAGGCGGCGCATAAGAAATCCGTGAAGGTCTACTCCGCTGTGACCGAGGTGAACAGCGTGCTGCGAGAGCTTTGGGAGCATGGCGCCACCGGCAAAGAAATTCTGAACAAATGCATCGAAAATGCCGGTTTCTTCGATTCCTTTCTTAGTGGAGTGACGCTGGTTCCAAAGGGATATAAAGGGGAGAAAGACCTCGTTACACCTTCAAAAAGCTGCTTTCAAAAAGACTTTATTATATGGGCCATCTACACAGTGTTTCAGGTCCATACTCAGGACCGCCTCTGTGACGGGGATTGGAAGGTGCCTCAGCTCCAGACAATGTGGAAAGCCTTTAACACCACGCCTCGAGACAGTTTTCTCGGTCACATCCACTCCATGCGCCGCCTTCGCGCCAGTCCGGAAAGCTCGTTCAACGCCGAAAAGTACAAGATAAGAATGTCCTGGTGGATCGCGAATCAGGTCTACGGAGACGAATACAAGGTGCGTTGGGTGATGAAGGCGGATTTCTCAGAGGTAAAGAAGTACTTAATGGATGGCAGCAAGTACAGTCAGCGCGTCGCTAAGAAAGACGCGTTCTATGGCACTGCATTCCATGAGATCGGACACGCGGTGGATTATAGATTCAAGATCACCGACACGCATGCACACTTGCGGCAGTGCGGCGGATGGATTTCTTTGATACTGTCCGCAAACGTCGGGGTTGCCATAGTTGAGGACTTCAAGGCGCGCCTCGTCGCAGCGGGGGTTGACGAAGAATACCGTCAGAAGATTGCGGAGATCGACCGTGATCAACGGAAATTCGATGCCTGGAAAGCCAAGACGCCGGAAGAAAGGAAGGCTGCCCAGGCCGCCGCTGTGCCGATTCGCTCTGCCTACAGAAAAGCTCAGGCGGCGTATGCAGCAAACAAGACTGAGGAAAACAAGCAAGCTTTTGAAGCTGCGAAAGTGCAGTGGGACACCATTGAGGAACCGACACAAAACAATCCGAATTTCGACCGTGACAAGGCTGAAGCCATGGCTGCTGCCTTCAAGCGTAAATACGGCGACGACCCCTCGGATTTCGGAGGCGTATTGACGAGGCTGATCGATGGCGAAGAGTTGCCACAGATTATCAACAATGCCGAAAAAGTCGCCCTCTACGAGCGGCAACCAATTGTTGCGATCGTAAGAGCCCAGTGCAGAAAAGTGGGCGGGTGGGATACGTCGCAAGCAGAGCTCCAAGAAAAGACAACAGAGACCGGAGGAAGAACCTGGCACAAGGCGTATAGCACCTCGTGGGCCAGCTTCCTCGTGGAGGCCAAAACGCATGGCGTCACCGAGTATCAATTTCGTGCGCCGGGAGAGTGGTTTGCCGACCTATACGCTTTCCACTTTCTAGAGGCTCTTGAAGATCACCCCATGCGGGAATGGATCGCACAATGCGTGAACCTGCGTGAGGGGAGCACGGTGCCGACGCCTCCTGTGATTCCCTGATTATGTCCACCTTTGCGACCGTGGAGATTGCCTGTCCTTTTTGCCATGACTCGCGGCTGCGAAGCGTTGCAAAGGGCGTCAATCCGGAGCGCTCACCTCATTTACGCCAGCAGATCCTGGATTGTACTTTTCAGCGCGTGGACTGCGACGCGTGCGGCAAAAATTTTGCTCTAGACCATCCTTTTCTGTACACAGACTTCCCCCGCAAACAATGGATCATGTGCTTTGGCGCATCCCAGCGACAGAAGTCTGAAGGGCCGCGCGGCCAGATGCTGGAGACCTTTAAAGCCGCAAGCAACGCCGCGGAACGGAGTGGAGTGCCCCACCTTTTTCATGGCATTCGTCCCCGATTGGTGTTCGGAGTCTTGGCTCTGCGCGAGAAGCTGATTTCGGAGGAAGCGAAGTTTGATGACGATGTACTTGAAGCATTCAAACACGCCGTCCTGTTCGGAGAAGCGGCGCAAAGAGCCCGGCGCCACAACCTTTGCTTGCTGGAAAAAACCAACGTATCGCTGCGATTTCTTTCCTACTATGACGACGAGATGGAGTCCGGCCAGTTTCTAGAGATTCCGCTGGAGGAATGGCTCGGCTTTCAAGCCGGTTGGACGCCCCTGTCGCCCTGACTTCATTCCACTTCCCAAACCTTCTCATCGCGGTCCGGGAACGTCACCTGACAGGCGCCTTGCTGCAATTTTTCGATTCTTGCCCTTGCAGAGTGATCCAGCCGGCCCCATTTGACGGAGCCGTCCGGAAGCGTGATCTTATAGCGTTCATTGGGTACAGGTTGGCCGTTCTTGTCGAAGAGTTCGATTTCAATCCAGGTCTTTTCAGGTTCTTCCTCTCCCAGAACAATCTCTTCCTCTTCTTGAACCGCTTCGCTTTTTCTGGCCGCCTCGACCTGCCTGGGTGTAGTTTCGGACGCCGCCCTGCTGGAACTACTGCTGCCTCCGCCTGCGCCTTCCCCTGTGCGAATGATTCCTTCGGATTCGAAGCCTTGGGATGGGTCGGCCCTCGCGATAAACAGTTGTCCGGAAGTCACTAATGCCGCAACTTGCTCGAACACATTCAAGTTCGGCGAGATATTGCGGCGTGAAACACCTGTGCTTAGAAAGAGGCGCAGCGCGTGCTCCTGCCTTGGATCGCTGATCAAACCCTGAAGAAAATAGAGGAGGGAGACACGATCATGAACGGGAAGCTGTTTTGCGATGCCGTAGCGGCTCGAAGGTGCGTCTTCCAGCCGCCAGCAAAAGTGATATTCCTCTCTTCCCTTGCGGAGCATCAACGTTGCCGGCACAGAGGAATTATACGTCACCCTGAGCTGCGTTGAAGGCCCCCTAATATGGAATAATGGCGCCGTGAAGTACCGGACAAAGCTTCGAATCGCCTTCGTATGCACCGGCATTGTGATCAATGTTTTATCGCTGGTGACCATCTATAAGATTTCCCATCGATACCTTCTGGACGAATTCCGGTCGAAGGTGCTGTCCATTGCGACAACGACGGCTACGCTTATTGATGGGGACGAACATACTCAGATCAAGTCCGTGGATGACGAATCTTCGCCTCGATACACGGCCATACGTAGCGCACTGCGGCGTGTTCGTGATGAGAATCGGAAGGCTGGCGCCTATGTGAAGTACATCTACACCCTGGAGCGGATTCCGGGCACCCGATCCAACCTCCGATACGTTGTCGATCCGGAGGAGGACGATTCGCGAGCGCATGTCGGAGATTTCTTTCCTTATCCCGGAGAAAAACTTCTAGTCGACCGAGCGTGGGTTGAGGAGGAATTCTTCACCGATCACACGGGAAGCTGGCTCTCCGCATACGCACCTGTGAAAAACAGCAAAGGCGAGATGGTCGCGGTGATCGAGGTCGATGTCACCGCCGATGACGTTCGTGCGGATCTGCGGCCTTTGCTTTGGGCCAGCCTTGCGTCGCTTGTTGTTTCGGTAATTCTCGGGCTTTGCATGACCTTCTGGCTTTCCGGCCGCATATCGAAACCGCTCCTCTCACTCCAACGCACGCTTGAGCACATCGGCAGGGGTGATCTCACCGTTCGCTCGGACATCGCTACCAACGATGAATTCGGAGAAGTCTCAAAAACGGTTAACGCTATGGTCGAAGGACTTCGCGAACGGGAACAGGTTAAGTCCGCGTTCGCGCGGTTCGTTTCGCAGCAGGTGATGGAGACCATTATCGAGTCTGGCGCGTTGCCGACGGTCCATGGAGACCGGAAGCGAATCACCGTCCTGTTCTCGGACATCCGGAATTTCACAACGGTGGCGGAATCCATGAAGCCGGAAGCCGTCGTCCAGATGCTCAACGACTACTTCAAGGAAATGGTCGACATTATTTTTCGAAACAAGGGAACGCTGGATAAGTTCATGGGCGACGGCCTGATGGCTGTGTTCGGTGCGCCCGCTTCAGATGAGTTTCAAGAAGAGCACGCGATACAGGCGGCGGTCGAAATGCAACGCGAGCTCAAGCTACTGCGCAGCAAATGGCAAGCCGATGGCCGCCCCAGCGTCCACATTGGCGTCGGCGTTAATTCCGGCTTTGCCATTGTTGGCAATATCGGTTCGAATGAACGCATGGAATATACGGCCATAGGCGATACGGTAAACATTGCCTCACGCCTGGAAAGCGCCACCAAAGAACTCGGTGTGGATATCCTCGTCAGCGAAGAAACATACAACGCCGTTCGCGGCTCATTTACTGCAACTCGAATGGGACCGATCCACGTGAAGGGTCGCAGCGAGCCCATTACGACGTACGCCATCCAGGACGCTGCGCGAGCGACATCGGCGACCTCAGCTTAGCGCGCCTTCGCTTTCTTTCTCGCCCTTACCAGTTACTGCCTTTACGGTTGACTTCCACTGCCGTTTCCATCTTCCACCTGAGAGGAACGCGGATTCCTCTCTTAGGGCATCGAATCCCCTGGCAGACGCTGGCTTCCACCTGATTGGCGCGGAGATCGATCTTGCTGGAACCGGCATCATGAATGCTGATGGTAAGCGTATGACACCCTGGAACTTGAGTTTCAAGAGGCGCAGTCTGAAGGCGGCCTTTCTGATTTTAGCTCTCCTGTCAGCAGGGTTTGTCGCTAATGCGCAAACGAGTCCTTCACAGGCTGACCCTTATGCGCCTTTGCCTCCCAGGTCAAAAGCCGCAATCTTTGGAAGGAGAATCGTTGCGCCTTCTGGATTCGCGAAATCAGCTGTCACAGCTGGAATCAACCAGTGGCAGGATTCACCGCACGAGTGGGGGCAAGGTCTAGGCGGATATGGAAAAAGGTATGGTCATAAAATCGCGAACCGAAGTGTGGAGAACGCGATAGGAATGGCGGTGGCTATAACTACCCGCGAGGACCCGCGATACTTTCGTTCGCGAGATTCCGCTTTCGGACACAGGCTGCGGCATGCGTTGGTTTCCGCATTACTGACGCGCACCGACGGAGGGGGCAGCAGGGTTGCACTATGGAGGCTCAGCGGCAACTATGGCGCACAGTTCGTGTCCAACGCCTGGCGGCCGGATCGCTACACCGACACAAGGGACACTCTTCGCAGAGGGACCGTCTCTATTGGATACGACGGCATTTCAAACCTGCTAAAGGAATTCTGGCCGGATATCCGGCGGCGCGTGTTTCACAGATAGCGTAATAGCGACCCGGCTGGCGTCCAAGCCCCGATCGCCAGTCGAGATAGTCGACTTCCACTGAGGTTGCCATGTGCACACCATCCACCAGGTTGATTATGGCAAGTGGCTCCTGCGGACAGCAGTCGTGAGACCATGCGACGATCATCTTGATCTCAAGCCTCAACGACCTTTTGAATAAGGTACGTGAGTTCAAAACGTCCGGAATCCGCTGTAATGGTGTGGATGCCGATGCCTATATTTCCAGCGCCTAAATCACTCCCAAAACTGTCTATGGCGGTTCCGAGCAGGTTTTTGGATATTGTGTCGTCATCAGTCACCGTGAACGTCAAATCGATGGACGGGTTTTCCGGATCATAGAAGATCGTTTTCTTCCACCTTGGGCCGCCCAGAAAGATATCGCTCCTGATGTCGTCATTGGAACTGGGGCCGTCGCTGCCGGCTTTCATTTTCACGCTCGGTCCGGTCGATACTCCATTCACAATGCCTTCGCAAACAACGTCGCCGCGACTAAACCAATCGCGATCGTTGAAGACATGGACCTTTATGAACTTTACGACGACGTGCGAGCGAGATTCCTCGATGACGCTCCAATTTGCGAAAAATTTCTCGCTACCGGCTTTGACGCGATGATTGCCCACGCTCCAACCGTCTAAGGCTGAATAGCTCTCTTCCGAAACCCCAAGGGATTCGTTCTTGTTGTTGTCACGCTCCGTGCCGGAAATCTTAACCGTTAGGTCCTGGTCTTCTCGCAGCCAGATCGTCCGGCTATTTAACGGTTCACCCAAGAAAATGGTATCGCCCGAAGATACCTTGTACTCTGGGCTCTTGAGCACAGTTACTCCGTTGACGCTGCCGGTGAGCGTTATCTCGCCGTTTGATGTGCTGTCGGCGTCGTCTAGAATTTCAACTGACGAGAACGCGACCGTGATTTTGTGCATTCCGGGCAAATCAGGGACGGACTCAGGCGTAGCCGGCTCGATGAGAAATCGAACTCGAAAGCTTCCGTTCGGAGAAGTCGCCAGGTGCTCACCTAGTCCCCACGCTTCACCCATGCTAAATGTGTCTTCAAACCGATCCAGTACTTCGTAAGCGTATTGATCCTCATCATAGGTCGTGAATGACACGCTCAGCGACTCTCCTCTATTGAGCCCCGGCTTCAGGATCCACTGGCTTCCCACGAGCGAAACGGTTTCACCCTTCTTGACCTTGATCAAGGAACTCATGCCCGTTCGTTCTTGATTGGCGCCGCCGAGGAAATAGATTTCTCCTTCACTGGACACGTCGCCATCGTCGATTACTGTAACCTCCTTGAATGTGACGAGGAGTTGATTGTTCTTTTCCTCGCTTGGGACCCAAATCCGGCAGTGGAGTTCGAAATCCTCCGAGTCGGCATTCAGGACTTGGACCTCCGTCGGCCAAGGCAATGAAAAATTACTGTTCACCACGCCGAGGCTCTTATGATCATTGTCCTTAGCCTCGAACACCTCGAATCTAACGTTGAGAGCTTCGCCATCATCGAGCCACACCTGGCGTTGCCATGCGATCGAATCGAGCACGATAGAATCTCCGCGTCCCGCCTTGTACTTTTCACTATCGTCTAATGGCCAGCCATTGATTGAAGCAGTACACCAGAAAGAGCCCCGGGCAAGCGCGGCGTGATCGTGGCGGATGATCGCTTCTTCAAGCCGCACCATGGCCGTGACCTCGCCGGATATAGCGGGATCCAACACTCGCAGGTTGAAGCTGAAGTTGCCGTTGGAATCTGAAATAACGTGATTGCCGAGTCCAAAGTCAGCATCGGCGCCAAATGATGCCAATGCAGTGCCGAGATCGTCGTCGTTATCGTGTTTCAGGTCATCTGTTTTCCGATCCACGTCCGTGACCGATGCCGTTATGTCCAGCGTGGAATCAATAGGAACCTTCACTTCTGTGCGCCAGTGAGATCCAAACAGCGGCAGAGTGGCGCCCGAAGAAGTATCGATTGTTTCGCCTGCGCCCAGATGACGTCCATTAACAACGGCGCTCGCCAGGATCTCGCCCGCGCCGAAGAAGTCGCCGTCGCTTTTGATCAGAACCGATTCAAAGACGACAAGCCGGCTTACCGTTTCCGCAGGTTCGGCCTGTCCACCACCGCCGCCGCCGGAACCAGGAGTCTCAGGTTCGACGACGTCGAGATCTTCAATCCGAATCGTGACGACAAAATTGCGAGATTCCGCCTCGACCTCAATGTCGGATTGGTCAAACTCCGCATCAAACGGCTTCGTAAGCAACGCTTCGCCTAATGAATCGCGTTGGCTAGGATCCACATCCCAGCCAACGAAGCGGACGGCCAACTGCTGACCGCTAGGTAAAAACAGTTCGGTCTGCAGCAAGTCGCCATTGATGTCCCTCGGGACTACGGTCGGATCTTCGCCTCCTGCGGCTTTGGTTTCTGTGCTCGTCGCTGTGGGCTGCCCATTGACGACTCCATAGAACTGAACTTCCCCTTTACCAAACATTTCCTGATCGCGAAGGACCTTCACGCTTGGGAAGGTCACTCGGAGGTGACGGCTGCCCTCGCTCGCGGCCTCGTCCATAAGGACGCGAAAATTTATAGTGAAGTTCCCTTTGCTCGAAGGAAGAGCGAACGTTTCGGAAGACTTGAAGCTGGGTGCATCCCGCTCGAAATCCACCACACCGAGCGATTGAAATCCGCCGATGGTCTCGCGATCCCGCGCCTCGAAGGTGATCTTGATCGATTGAGTGTCCAGCAGGTTCAACGTCGTCCGCCACATGGCGCCCGCGAGAGGGACTACCATTCCACTTGCTGCATCCGCCTCTTCCGAGAATTCCGAAGGAAAGCCATTGACAATCGACCTGAAGGACAGCTCCCCTTGCCCGGGCCAGTCCGAATCATCATGAATCTCGACAAAATCGAAGATCACCTGGAATCGTTTTGACCCTGGCGCGGGGTCTACAAATACGGCTCGAGTGTTGTCGATCGTGATCGATCCAAATGGAGAATTTACGCCGGCCAGGTCGGCCAGCCCAAGGAGCCTGTTGAGCTGCCCGGTGACGAGTTCCAGCGAGTCCGTCAACAGGCTGATGAAGGTTCCGTTGAGAAGCTCCTCCTCGACCGTCTTCCGGTAAGCCTCTAGCAAGGCGGGTCCATCGAACTCTAAAACGAGCTCGATCTCCCAGACCACGTTGCTTCCCGCGTCAATGGAAGGAATCAGAAATACATCAAGTTCAAGGTGTTTAAGGTTGAAGTCGACGCCGCCACGAATCTCAGTGCCTTCCTCTTCGAAGATTGTTCGTAGGAGCAACGCGCCGCCATGTCTCGACGTCCATTCCGCGGTGATTTGACTCAAGTGAACGTCGTTGACCAGCACGCGGAATGGCCCAACATCGATTGGATCAAGCGATTGTGGAGGCGGCGGCTCACCCGCTCCAAGACCACGCACTCGGTTTCCCCAGTCGACGATGATTGTTCCAGTTCCCGTGTAAACCGAGACCTCGAGTTCCGCTTGCAGCGTGCTGATAACCAGGCCGAATAAAGTCGATTGATCCATCAAATCCGCATTGGTGATCGTAATCATGAGACCTCCACTAAAGAACGGTCGTCCTTCAAACAGGGAACGTGCTGGCAAAGAAGAGATTTTGATCCACCATGAGAGGTGGAGCAACGAGAGATTCAGTGGTCGCATCGGCGGACTGTTGCACCAAGCCCTAGGATTTCCACCACATGCAGGAGTCCGGGCATCATTCCCAAAAACTCCTTACAGATCTTTCCAGAGCTTGCCGATATAGGTATCCATGAAGGTTACGACGACCAATGCGGTGGCTGCTCTTTGTGGAATCCTGGTCATTTGTAATGGACTGCTGATTCTTGGTGCAGATGCTGTTGTTGATGTCCAGGGACGTCTGTTCGTTGCAGGTAAGCCTGGCGGCAATGCCGTGATCTGGCTTGAAGCGCCGGGCGCTCCGAGACCGACCCGGCAGATCGTGCTCGACCAGAGAAACCTAGCGTTTTCTCCGACAGTTCTGGCGGTGCAGGTGGGATCGACTGTGCGGTTTCCGAACAATGACACCGTATTGCACAACGTGTTTTCCTTCCGCGACGGCAAGAAGTTCGACCTCGGTTTGTATCCCGTTGGTCAGGTTCGGGACGTGAAATTCGACCAGGCCGGCGTCAGCCGGTTGTTTTGCAATATCCATCCCGGTATGGCCGCTTATATCGTTGTCGTCGATAGTCCTTACTACGCGGTGATTAATCGCCAAGGTGAATTCTCATTACTTGGAGTACCCGCGGGACAGTACATCTACCATGCGTGGCGAGCAGGCGCAGGAACGACTACGGGCAAAATTACGGTTGCACCTAACGCCAGTTTGGAGGTCCAGTGGCCTACCGACTGAGCGCTCTTGTCACCTTAGTTCTTTGCGTTCCCGTTTTGGGTGTAGTTTCGGGAACAATGGCCCAATCGTTGACGACGGAAGCTACGGTCACCACCGGAGTGAGCACGGATGACGTTATTGTCGCTGCGACCCAGGTCCGCGCATTTGGCGAATATCGCGGCTGGCGCTTCTACAGCGATACGTCTTTCGCCGTCCGAGGTGAATCCAAATCCGACGCGTTTGGAGCCGCTTACCCGTATGCCCCGAAGGCAAGCCTTCTGGAATTGAAAGTCGAAAAGACCTATGTCCAAGGACAACGGCTGCTTGGCATTCGCATGGGTCGATATCGGACTCCGTTCGGCATCCATAGCGGCAGCGATCAGGGCTATGTGGGTTTCCTTCGGGCGCCGCTGATTCGCAACAGCTATTACTGGGCTCTATCCAACAACTATCTTGAGACTGGGGCAAGCATTTTGGCCGGAACCACATGGCTCTCTGCCGAGGCAAGCGCCGGTGTCGCGAATGATCAGGACGAGTTGTATCGCCCGGGCGGCGTGAACACCGTCGTACGCGTGCAGGGCTCAGGCGGCCCATTAATTGTCGGTGCGAGTTATATACGGACAAGGCCGTCCAAAAACCAACGCTTCGCATCAGGTTTCGCAAAATTCACCGGCGTGGATTTCCGCCTGATGAAAAGCGGAGT
Organism: uncultured Solibacteraceae bacterium; assembly: GCA_964541075.1. Lineage (GTDB taxonomy): Bacteria > Acidobacteriota > Terriglobia > 20CM-2-55-15 > 20CM-2-55-15 > CAZIPZ01. The sequence continues at coordinate 39,572 of CAZIPZ010000005.1, forward strand.
GCAACTTCGCGGAGAATGGATCAACGGTAAGCCCTTCGACGTTGCGAAGACACGTGGCGGGTATGCGGACCTGATTGTCCATAAGGTTCCAATGGGTCCGGTTACGGCCGTGGCCCGCATCGAACGCATCGACTATTTTGCCGGACGATTTTCCAAGTTTCCCCGTTACTACACCTTAGGTGCAAGAATCCGGGTGACCTCCGCTTTAATGGCCCAAGTGAACTACATCAAGCGGTCCGGAACTCAATCGCGAGATTCCCGCCGCGCGTCATTGGACGTAGGCCTCAGTTATACGCTTCGCGCAGAGTCGTTGTTTGGCCGACAAGGTCATTGACAGAGAGATAACGTGGCACAGCGCGTGGATTCCGTTTCCTGGTTTTACAGTCTTCAGACTCGGGTCTTTGTATCGGGACTAGCGGTATGCGCCATAACGGTCGTTACACTTCTGTTGGCTGCTTCGGAACTCGTTTCCGAGTATGAAAAACACCAGGCAGGTGAGCGGCTCAGCACCGCTCAGGAAGCTCTCGATCGACTTCTGAACAACCGCCTCGAATCCGCCCACATCCAACTTCGACTGATTGCAGAGCTTCCGGTATTCCGAGCGGTGTTGTCCGACCATGATGCCCGGTCGGACCGGCCGACGATGGATGAAATGGCCAAACACTATCGCTCGCAGCTTACCGCTGAGGAATGCGACATCCTGGACGAAAACGGCAGCCAGCTTGGCTTCAGCTCCAACGACAAACTCCGGCATGCGGTTTTGGCAAACCCAAAGCCCGCCATGGAACGGGCGCATTCGGTGGTCGAGTCCAACGGTGCTTTATACCTGGTCCTTTCCGAACCAGCGATGTTCCTCGACGAAACGCTGGGTGTGCTCAGGGCTGCTTACATTCTCGATGACAAAGTCGCCGCCGAATTGGCCCACCTCACACAGACCGAGGTCAGCTTTTTCGGAGTTCGCGGCCTCACAGCCAGCAGTCTCAGCCCTGTAGGTCGCCAACAAGTTGCAGCTTTACCGATGGACAGCTACTTCCTCGATGGCCGCTATATCGGTGGACGTTACTCTCTTCTTAACGGCGCCGGGTCCCAGAGCAATTCTTTGTTGCTGATGGTCGATCGTCAACCAACCCAGCGTTTGTTAGGCAGCATGCGGGTTCGATTGGGATGGGTTGCCGCGTTGACTTTTGGGATAGGTATTGCTCTGTTGGTGTTTTCCAGCCGGAGAGTGTCCAGGCATATGCGGGCGATCGCTCGCGCGGCAAAGCACATAGCTGGTGGTGAATGGCGGCAACGCGTTCCGGCGCGGGGAAGTGGAGAAGCCGTGCAGCTCGCAGAAGCTTTCAATGAAATGACGGAAGCGTTGGTGCACTGGCATGAAGAAGCCGGCGCCCGAACACGCAGCCTCGAGGACGCTCAGCAGCATCTGCGCGAAGCGCGTGATGCCGCCGAAGCGGCGAACGGGGCCAAAAGCGCTTTCCTTGCGAACATGAGCCATGAATTGCGCACGCCCCTGAACGCCATCATCGGGTACAGCGAAATGCTGAGAGAACAGGCCGAAGACCGACAGCTTGATGAATTCGTGCCGGATCTGGATCGCGTCGTTGGAGCGGGTCGTCATCTCCTCTCACTCATTAACAACGTACTCGATCTATCAAAGATCGAAGCCGGAAGAATGGAGCTGGACGTTTCTGAGTTTCACTTTGAAGATATGACGACGAACGTCGTGCAGACGTCGCAACCATTGGTGAGCGCGCGCGGCAATGTGCTGCTTGTAGAGTCGCCTCGTCCGATCGGCAAGGTGCACCAGGATCGAACCAAACTTCAACAAGTGCTGCTGAACCTGATTGGAAACGCGTCCAAATTCACCGAGAAAGGGCGGATCATTTTGCGAACGTCCCTGGATTTCGTCCACGGCCGCACTGAGCTCGTGCTGCAGGTGGCCGACACGGGCATCGGCATGTCTTCCGAACAAACATCCCGGCTGTTCCGGGAATTCATGCAGGCCGAGGCATCCACCGCACGAAAATACGGGGGCACCGGGCTTGGATTAGTCATCAGTCAACGTTTGTGCGGACTGATGGGTGGCGCCATCACAGTCGAAAGCGAGAAGGGGCTTGGCACGACTTTCACCGTGCGTATTCCAGCTCAGACACAGAGCCCGAAACAAACTCGGAATGAAAACAGCCAGCCTCTGGATGACGTTATGGTGGGACCATCGAGTCCCGGCCGTTAAGTTAAAAGCCCGTTAACATCTCTTCCGGGCGCACGTCTTTCCTGCTCGACCACTGCGTTTCGATCTTCGACTGTCGCTTGCGGAATGCTTCTCTGGTTCGTTTGCCTCGCGCGTATGAAAGGGAGCGACACTAGCATCCGGTTTTTGCGCTCACGAGGCTCGTTTACGTCCTTCATCCTCGCCTCTTAGAATTTCATCGAAGATTGCTCTGTAGTGCACGAAGGCCTGCCTCAAATCTTCCGTCGAGGCGTCGCCGCCATGATGGCGAGTGACAATGCCTTCCGCCATGCGATATCGCATCGCATGGCGGGGATAAGCCGCCGAGATATTGGAGATGCGATCGTACGCATTCTCTGTCGAATAGCCCCGCGTCCGGAGCACATCTGTCAGGAGATCGTCGGCGGTGTTGACGGCGCCGACCGGATCGTCAACAAATTGGGTCTGACACTCCGTCCAGCGGTTCTGGAAACGCTGTTTCTCCATGATGCTCAGCGGCCGGATCTCTGCTTTGCGCACACGCTCTTCACGGCGGGCAAGCTCCGCCTCGGCTTGGCGCCGACTGCCTGTCTCGTTCACCGCCCGGTCGTATTCCGGACCAAAGTGATCACGAAGATGCCTGCGTCTCCGTCCGCTGGCGATCGCCAAGGCGATGGCCGCGAACAACACGACCACCGCAACAGCTAGTGCGATGATCTGCCAAGTTTCAAGATTTTGCATGATGGTCTCCTGTTTCAACCCTGCTCAAAGAAGTGCAGATGGTCTGCCAAAGTAATTTGGAAGAAAACACATGAGGTGCAATAAGCAACACGTCATGACTGCGGAAATTTGCCCGCCGCGAGCCGACAACGGTTTAAAGGGAAAGGAGAGAAATGCCGGGAGCATGAGTTCAAACCATTCCTGCACTCCGTAAGCATCCTCCAGCCTCATCATCCTGAGACCGCGCTGATACAATCCCTGGGTGTTGTGTCCGGGCTGCAACTTCGAGATTGACGACAAAGCGATCGAATGCCGGCGCTGCGGAGTCATTCTCGCCAAGCACCGCCGTCGGGAAGTGCAGCAGGCGCCGACACCGGAATTATTGGCTGAGCGCGAAATCATTCGGAGGGAGCTCAAGTACAGGATCTTGGCCACGCCCCTAGCGCTCGTTTTTGCCCGGTTGGCG
>CAZIPZ010000006.1:0-39806 GCA_964541075.1 uncultured Solibacteraceae bacterium
CGGAGACATAAGCGTTATCTACATCACCGAGAAAGCTCCTGCTCCGAGTGAGGCGCCTCAGCAAGGTCGGCTGGATTTTGAATCCATCGACAATACCCTGAATCCCAAGTACACCTTTGACACGTTTGTCGTCGGTTCTTCAAACCAGTTTGCTCACGCTGCGGCTCTTGCCGTTGCTGAACGTCCCTCAAAAGCCTACAACCCTCTGTTTCTGTACGGGGGCGTGGGGCTGGGCAAAACCCACCTGATGCACGCGATTGGTCACACGATCAAACTTGGCAACAAAGAGCTTCGCCTCGCGTACATTTCCACAGAAAAGTTCACGAACGAACTCATCAACGCTATCCGCTATGACAAACTATTGAGTTTCCGCGAACGTTATCGCAACAACGACGTGTTGCTGATCGACGATATTCAGTTCATCGCGGGTAAAGAACGGACCCAGGAAGAGTTCTTTCACACATTTAACTCGCTCTATGATACCCACAAGCAGATCATTATCTCTGCAGACTGCCCGCCGCGAGAAATTCCGACACTGGAAGAGCGTCTTCATTCGCGTTTCGAATGGGGGCTGATTGCGGACATCCAACCCCCAGACTTGGAGACGAAAGTCGCGATCATCAAGAAGAAAGCGGAACGTCAGGGCATTGCATTACCGGACAACGTCGCTCTGTACATTGCCAGCAAAATCAAGTCAAACATTCGCGAACTCGAAGGCGCCCTTGTCAGACTGGTTGCATTTTGCTCTCTGACGGGCTCTGAGATTACTTTACCCACTGCTCAAGAGACTCTCCGGGATATTCTCGCCCCAGGTGAAAAAGCCGTTACTGTCGAGATGATCCAGAAAACTATTGCCGATCACTTTGGGATGCGCGTGCAAGAATTGAAGTCCAAGAACAACTCCAAATCCGTCACGGTGCCGCGACAAATATGCATGTATCTCTGCAAGAAACTTACTGGTGTTTCGCTCCCTCAGATTGGACGCGAATTCGGCAACAAGCACCACACTACGGTGCTCCATTCCATCAACAAAATTGAAGAAATGCGTAAACAAGACAAGGACCTGAACCGGCTGCTTCAGACCTTAGCCGATTCCTTCAAATGATTTTTGTTAACGATTCATTCTTTCCTGTGGAAACAAGTGGGGGTTCCTTAATTCACAATGTATACACAGACGACAGGAAACGATATCCACAGAAAGAAATTCCGATAAGAATAGGGTTCTATTAGTGTTTTCAGTTTAGGCGCAGATATCCACGCGATTACGGATAGGAGTAATAAATAACACTATGGAATTTACAGTAAGAAAGTTTGATTTGTTACAGGAGCTTTCTCTCATTCAAGGAGTCGTCGAGAGAAAAACGACTATCCCAATTCTCGCGAATGTTTTGGTTCATGCGGAAGCGAGCGAAATCGCGATTGCAGCTACAGATCTGGAGATAGGACTGCGTTCTGTTTGTCCCTCTAAAACAACTACACCTGGGACAATCACACTTCCCGCAAAAAGACTTTATGAAATCATTCGTGCACTGCCGGACAAGGAAATCAAATTCAAGAAAGCAGAATCCAATTGGGTTAGCGTTGCCTGCGGATCGAGCAGGTTCAAGATTGCAGGGCTGCCACAAGAAGACTTTCCGTCACTGCCGCAAAGCAAAGGACCTACTTCGAAGATTCCGGCCGAAGTTTTGTCCAAACTTATCTCTAGAACAGTGTTTGCCATCAGCACCGAGGATTCGAAATACACGCTCAGCGGAGCCCTTCTTGTATTGAAGCCGGGTTCGATCACCATGGTTGCAACGGATGGTCATCGCCTTGCGCACGTGGAAAAATCTGAGGCGTTAGATGATGTGAGCGAAGAAACGAAAGTCCTGATTCCCAAAAAAGCTATGGGTGAATTGGTTCGTGTAGTCTCGGAAAGCTCGGATACGGACGTCATCGGGTTTTCACGGGATGATAGCCATTTGTTCTTTGATTTGGGAAAACGCTTCCTAATTTCAAGAATGCTGACAGGGCAATTTCCAAACTACGAAGCAGTTTTACCTCGTGGGAACGATCGAATCTTTATTGTAAATCGGGAGGAGGTCGCGGCAGCGATCAAGAGGGTTGCTATCCTTTCCGATGAACGATCTCGCACGGTCAAGTTGTCTTTGGGCAATGGTTCACTCGAAATCATGGCGAGCCACTCTGACCTTGGGGAGGCGCACGAAACCCTCCCGGTCGAATACGGCAAAGAAGACCTTCAGGTCGGCTTCAACTATCAGTATTTGTTGGACTTTTTAACCACCGCGGATGAACCTGACGTCAGCTTCGAATTTAAAGACAGTGAAAGCGCCGCCCAGCTTCGGGTCCAACCATCGACTGAATACAACTACCGCTATGTGGTCATGCCAATGAGGATATAACTGGCTACTATATATTGGTGATCTTAAAGCTTCCAGCCACTAAATAAGCAACAATCCTAGGTCTCAGCGTCTGAATTTTCCCTGCCGGAAAAGGGTGTAGTTTTGCTAGACTGTAGCTTAACTTTTGTCTTTGGGGAACATGCATTAGAAGCAGACTTTCTGGGCGGCTGCAGAGCGGCAATCTAGACCAAATACCGGTTTTCATCTCTCCGAGTATTTCCACTCAAAACTTTGCAACACAACGTTGTGAGGACGGCATAGGTAACTTCAAAAATGGCGGATAGAGTCGATTTCGAGGGATCTCGCAAGTCAGAAAGCGTCCCGCGAAGCGAAGCAGATTACGGCGCGGAACACATCAAAGTTTTGGAAGGCCTCGAGGCAGTCCGGAAGCGTCCCGCTATGTACATCGGATCGACGGGCGTAGACGGACTCCACCATCTGGTTTACGAGGTTGTCGACAACTCGATCGACGAGGCCCTAGCGGGTTTCTGCTCTGAAGTCCATGTGATCATTCATATTGACAACTCCATCACCGTCATCGACAACGGTCGCGGCATACCTACTGAAATCATGCCGAAGGAAGGAAAGGCTGCCGCCGAAGTCGTAATGACGAAGCTGCATGCCGGTGGGAAATTCGACAACTCAGCGTACAAAGTGTCCGGCGGTTTGCACGGTGTGGGTATATCCGTTGTCAATGCTCTCTCGGAATGGGTGAATCTTGAAATTTGGCGCGGCGCGAAGGTCTATGTCCAGGAATACACGCGCGGCGCGCCCGATGGTCCGCTTGAGATGACCGGCCACACCGACCGAAGGGGAACCAAGGTGGTATTCAAGCCCGATGCCCTGATCTTTGAAACCACGGAATTCAACTTCGACGTGCTATCGCAGCGTCTACGAGAACTCGCATTTCTGAACAAAGGGGTTCTGATCACAATTGAAGATGAGCGGAGCGAAAAGAAACACGAATTTCACTACACAGGAGGAATCGTTTCCTTTGTAGAGCACCTGAACAAGAACAAAACGGCGATTCACGAACGAGTGATCTACTTCGAAGGCGTGCGCGACGGGATCGATCTTCAGATAGCCATGCAATACAACGACGGCTATCAGGAGCAGATTTTTTCATTCGCCAACAACATCAACACCCATGAGGGCGGCACGCACATGATCGGATTTAAGTCTGCCCTCACGCGCACGCTCAACAACTATGCAGTTTCTAATAACCTGTTCAGGGAGGTGAAAGACAACCTATCCGGCGATGATGTCCGCGAAGGATTGGTGGCCGTTATTAGCGTGAAGCTGCCCGGGCCTCAATTTGAAGGCCAGACCAAGACAAAGCTCGGAAACAGCGAAGTAAAAGGCATTGTCGAGACCATGGTTAACGAAGGACTGGGGCAATACCTGGAAGAAAATCCCTCGATCGCCAAGAAAATCATCGGAAAGGCCCTTGAAGCCGCCCGCGCCAGAGATGCTGCGCGAAGAGCGCGTGAATTGGTGCGCCGCAAAGGGGCTCTTGACAGTATGTCGCTTCCAGGAAAATTGGCCGATTGCCAGGAACGCTCTCCGGAATTGTCGGAGATTTTCATCGTCGAAGGCGATTCAGCCGGAGGATCTGCAAAGCAAGGACGCGACCGCCGGACGCAGGCGATCCTGCCGATCAAAGGAAAGATCCTCAACGTGGAAAAAGCGCGGTACGACAAGATGCTAACGCATCAGGAAATCGTCGCAATGATCACGGCCTTGGGAACCGGTATTGGCCAGGACGACTTTGACGTATCCAAGCTCCGCTACAACAAGGTGATCATCATGACTGATGCAGACGTTGACGGATCTCACATACGCACGCTGCTGCTGACCTTTTTCTATCGGCAGATGAACGATCTTGTGGAAAGGGGACATATCTACATCGCTCAGCCGCCCTTGTTCAAAGTGAAGAAGGTAAAGAACGAACAGTACATCAAGGATGAGCGGCAGATGTCCAAGTTTCTCCTGAAGAAAGCGACCGACAATTTGACGATTGAAGTGGAGAAGTCGAAGCGGCAGCTCAGCGGTCGGGATTTGACCGGCTTCCTCGAAAAGCTCATAGAGTTGAACGGAGTCTTCGTCCGTGTCGATCGTCATTTCAGAGATCCGCGGGTTGTGGATGCCCTTCTAGCTGCAGGAGCTGATGGGCGCGCATTCCTAGGGGACGAGGCGAAAGTGCAGGTCCTCTCCGACAAAATAAAAGAGTTCGGCTATGAAACGGACATCTCGATCGATGAAGAACACAGCGTCCACAAGCTGGTGTTCAGGCAAGGCAGTCAATCTCCACGCACGATCGGTTACCAGCAGCTTTCCAGTCCGGAATACCAGCGCCTTCTGGTTCTCCACCGATCGATCGGGGAGATCGATCAGCCCCCGTTTATAGTTACGCTTGATTCCATTAAAACGACTTTGAAAGACCGGCAAGATCTGATCGAGTATGTTTTGAACTTAGGCAAGAAGGACCTGCAGATCCAAAGATACAAGGGTCTTGGCGAAATGAATCCGGACCAATTGTGGGAAACGACGATGGACCCGGAGAAGCGGACCTTGCTGCAGGTGCAGATCAAAGATGCAGTCCAGACGGGAGAAATCTTCACGATCCTGATGGGCGATGCCGTCGAACCTCGGCGGCAGTTCATTGAAGACAACGCACTGGAAGTTAAGAATCTCGATATCTAATCACAATTCAGGGAACGAATGGCAGACGAGATAACGCCTCCGCCTCCCCCCTCATCCTCCAATCTCGTACCGGTAAACATCGAAGATGAGATGAGGAGGTCGTACGTCGATTACGCGATGAGCGTGATCATTGGTCGCGCGCTTCCCGACGTCAGAGACGGTCTGAAACCTGTTCATCGCAGGATCCTGTACGGCATGCGGGACATGGGCCTGGCCTCAAATCGGCCTTATCGCAAATGCGCGAAGATCGTAGGCGAGGTCATGGGCAATTATCATCCCCACGGAGACGGGCCGATATATGACACGCTCGTGCGCATGGCGCAGGATTTTTCCTATCGCTATCCGCAGGTTGATGGGCAGGGAAACTTCGGATCCGTCGACGGCGATCCACCGGCAGCGATGCGCTACACGGAGGCCCGCATGTCGCCGTTCGCCGAAGCGTTGCTTGAGGACATCGACAAAGACACCGTCGATTTCGTGCCCAACTATGATGAGGAACGCGAGGAACCCGCCTATTTGCCAAGTAAAGTTCCGAACCTCCTGCTGAATGGTTCGGGCGGAATTGCTGTCGGAATGGCCACCAACATGCCGCCGCATAATCTCAACGAAGTCTGCGAAGCGGCTATTCACATGATCAACAACCCAAACTCACAATTTGAGGAGATCCATGGGTTGATGCCCGGTCCGGATTTTCCGACGGCGGGTTTCATCTACGGCCGCAGCGGAATCCGACAGGCATATCAAACTGGTCGCGGACAGATCACGATGCGCGCTCGCGCGCTCATCGAGCGGCAGGGCAAGGATCGCGACATTATCGTGATCACTGAAATTCCTTACCAGGTGAACAAAGCGCGTTTGATCGAAAAGATCGCAGAGCTTGCAACGGACAAACGCATCGAGGGAATTTCAGACATTCGCGATGAAAGCGATCGGCATGGTATGCGCATCGTTGTTGAACTGAAACGCGGCGAGCAGCCACCGGTGGTTTTGAACAATCTCTACAAGCTGACGCCGATGCAGACAACCTTCGGGGTCATCAATCTTGCGATTGTTAATGGCCAGCCTAAGGTTCTATCTCTGCTCGAACTGCTAAGACTCTTTATTGAGCATCGGATCGATGTCGTTCGCCGCCGCACACAATACGAGTTGCGCCAGGCCGAGTCACGCGCACACATTTTAGAGGGCCTTCACAAGGCGCTGGATCACATCGACGAAATCATCAAGCTGATTCGCGGTTCCAAAACAGCCGTCGAAGCGCGAGAGGGATTGATATCGCAATGGGCTTTCACTGAGATCCAGGCAAAGGCCATCCTCGAAATGCAACTGCAGCGTCTGACCAGTCTGGAAAGACAAAAGATTGAAGACGAACTCAGGGAGCTGCGGACGAAGATCGCCGAACTGAAGGACATCCTAGCCAGTGATGCCAAGCTGCGACAGGTGATTGTGAAAGAGCTGCGTGATGTGCAAAAGAAATATGGCGACACTCGCCGTACGCAGATCGTGGATGAAGAAGGTGAGATAGCGATCGAGGATCTCATCGCTGAAGAAGACGTCGTCCTTACAGTCACGCATACCGGTTATCTGAAACGGACGCCTCTATCCGTCTATCGCAACCAGGGCCGCGGCGGCAAGGGTCGCATTGGAATGAAGACCCGCGACGAAGACGCAGTGACGAATGTTTTTGTTGCGAACACGCACAGCTATGTTCTCGTCTTCACGGATCGCGGCCGTTTGTACTGGCTGAAGGTTTATGAAATCCCCGATGTCGGCAGCGCAGGAAAGGGAAAAGCGATCATCAATCTCGCGAATCTGTCGGCCGATGAAAAGGTTCGTGCTCTATTGTCGGTGAAGGATTTCGACGCTTCTGTATCCGTGCTGATGGCGACCAAGAATGGACAAGTCAAAAAGACTTCTCTGGATGCCTTCAGTAACCCCTCTGCCCGAGGAATAATCGCCATGAGCGTCCCGCCCGAGGACGAACTGATCGCCGCAGAATTGATTTCAGCCAAAGAGACAGTGTTTATCGGTACGCATGATGGAATGTGCATCCGTTTTAACCATGACGATGTTCGTGAGATGGGCCGGCAGGCATACGGTGTTCGGGGGATCCGGTTGGACGAAGGAGACTATGTCGTCAGTGCGATTGCATCGACCGACGAAAACGATCTGGTTCTCTCGGTCACCGAAGGCGGCTTCGGAAAGCGCACCAGCGTCGACGAATACCGCGTTCAGGGCCGAGGCGGCCGCGGAATCATCAACGTCAAAACCACAGCGAAAAACGGAAAAGTTGTCGCAATCATGCGTGTTCAGGATGAATCCGACATACTGGTCATGACTGCAAACGGCAAACTGATTCGCGTTCGCTCGGTCGACATTCGCGCAGTCGGTCGCGCCACCCAGGGCGTCCGCCTTATTAATCTGGATGAAGGGGACCAGGTTACGGCGGCGACTCTGACTGAACCGGAGAAGATCGAGCCCGAGAACGGAAAAGGCGAAGGCGATGCCGGTCCAACGGTCCACTGAGCCTCGCCGCGGCTATTTTCTTCCCAGCACAAGATCCAGCCCGATGGATGGCAGGGAATAGAAAAGCTTCTTTTTCAAGTTCAAGTAGCTTTGAGTGCCGCAGATCAGGTTTCCGAGAATCAATTTGAGCGTGCGGCTCCGCTTTGACAGTTGAATGGTGCGCTTCTTGAAATCACCGGCCAAAAAGCTCCCTCGATAGAAGCGATGATGCATTCTTGAGGCCCTCGCCAGTTCTCTACCGATCTCGTGCCAGACCTTGCGTGCGTAGTCACCGGGCCGATCAATAGTTTCTGAGAGAATTTCAGCGGATTTGAAAGCATAGTAGATCCCTTCTCCGGTGATCGCATCCGCCAATCCAGCCGCATCTCCTACAAGCGCCCACTGATCGCCTTCAATCTGATTCGACTTCCAGGACTTTGGGCTGAGACAGGGCACAGGCGCACTGTAGAATTCGGCATGCTCCATCACGTCCGCCCCGAGATCCGCGAGTATGAAGTTCGAGAGGAGTGTCTTCGCCCGAGGCGTCCATCCCGGCTCTATACGCGTAATCAGGCCGTAAGAAACGTGATTCGCTCGCGGAAACGACCAGATATACCCTTCGAATGACGGAACAAAGAAGATCTTCATCAAAGGCTGAACCGCACCCGGAATGAAATATCCCAGTGTGATACATAGATCATCCGGCTGAAACGGAGCACCCACGGTGCGTCGGATAAGACCTGTCGCGCCATCGGCGCCAACAAGGAAATCGGCTTGCAAGGATGTGTTTTTGGAGGTTAGGCGCCACTCACGATTTCGCAACTCAACATTTGTAATACGCGTTTGAAGGAAGGTCACGCCCGCTTTCAGCGCTTCATCCACCAGGTATTTACCCAAATCGCGCCTGGAAACCACGGCGACGGGTGGCTGCGGATTGACGCTTACCGAATTTCGGTCGCCGAAGTAGATCGTGATGCGATCAATGCTCTTCCGAGGAAGGTCTGATTCAAAGATACCGAAACGCGAGAGCGCCTTTGCGGTTACACCGCCGCCGCAAGGCTTTTCCCAGGGCGCCTGGGGATCGATAAGAGTTACGCAGTGGCCCCGCCGTGCGAGCAGAATGGAGGCCCATGAGCCGGCCGGCCCCGCACCAACGACGGCTATTCGCATGTTCTCTCAAAACGTCCGTTTTGCAATCGCGTCTATGTTAACAGAGAGAGCCCCTCATGATTGAAAAGACAACAGACATTCCCTTAAACCACCCCCTGAGAAGACTGTTTCTCCGTCTTACAGAGCGGGGTCTCGGGCAATTGAACCTTCGCGATCCCGACACCATCCAATACATCACCGATCTCCTCACTGATTTCGTCGGCGTCGAGAACTTGAACCGTTTCGGCTGGAACTCAGGACTGCGGTTGCATTCCATATTCGATGTTCTCGCCGAAGCGAGTCAGGCGATGAATCCGTCCGTGCGTCGCGAATATTACAAGCATGCGGGCGATCTCACCCTGTTCGTCCTGGGGCTCTTTCCTGAAAGTCTCACGTATGGCCACAACACCGTCAGCCCGGACTACTACGCCGAACAGGGCCGGCGATCCTACAACATCGTTGCTGAGATGGATTCTTCGTATACCCGACGAATGGTTTATCGCAAGCTGTCGGCTCAGTTCGAACAATGCGTGACCGGTTTGAATTGGGTGAAGGTCTACATCAACGATCCTTTTTATCAGTACACGTTCCGGGAATTCGGAATTACGTAATAAACTGAACGCCGCGTGTCGGAGAGTGCGTGGCGAAGTACAAGATTTCGATCGTTCAATACCTGAATTCCGCCCCGTTGGCGTGGGGCCTTCTGGAAGGCGACCAGAAGTATGAATTTGATTCCGTTTTGAGCACTCCCGCAGATTGCGCCGATCAACTCGCCCGCGGGGTCGTCGATATCGGGCTGATTCCATCGATCGAGTACCAGCGCATACCTGGAACACGAGTAGTGCCTGGGCCGGTGATCGCAGCCACTCACAGAGTCCAGAGTGTGATCCTGATCAGTCTCGTTCCGCTTTGGCAGGTGAGAACCGTAGCTGCGGACAGGGGTTCAAGAACTTCGGTTTCGCTGGCGCAGATTATTTTCAAGGAGTTCTATCGGACCACTCCCGAGTTTCGATCGGCTGAGCCCGACCTTTCCAGCATGCTCGCCCAAAATGACGCTGCGCTGCTGATTGGCGATCAGGCTTTGAAATTCGTTGAGATGAACGAACCCACGAACCTTCAAAGCCAGAAATCTTTCCTCCGGCTCGGATCTGAGCCTCTACAAGTGTTTGATCTTGTCGAGCGATGGAAATTTTTGACAGGACTTCCCTTCGTTTTTGCGTTCTGGGCGGTCCGCGAAGGCATACACGGTAAGGCGAAAAACATCATCCAGGACAGGGAGATCGTAAATGCGCTGGTGCGGTCGCGCAATTTCGGTTTAGACAACCTCGCTACAATCACTGATCGTTACAGTGAGACCTTGGGCATCAAAAAAGGAGTCGTTCAGGAGTACCTGCAACGCATGATGTACTATTATATGGATCCTTCGTGCATCGACGCTCTCAATCTGTTTTACGAAAAAGCGCGAGCCGTGGGAGCAATCAAGACTGTGAGGCATCTGGAGTTTCTGTGAAGAGCATTGCCGGGATTCTCAACGACGCAGCGGCGGGCAGTCGAATAAGTGCTGAGGACGCAGTTCGCATTTTTGACGAAGGCGATCTGTTGGATATAGCTGGAACGGCCGACCGGATCCGACAACGGCTGCATCCGGAAAATGTCATCAGTTACATCATCGATCGGAACATCAACTATACGAATGTGTGCAAAGAGTTTTGCACCTTCTGCGCCTTCTATCGAGTCAAAGGAGACTCCGAAGCCTACGTGCTTCCCGACCATGTCATTCACAAGAAGATCGAGGAAACCATCGAGCTTGGCGGCACCGGAATTCTGATGCAGGGGGGAGTACATCCGGACTTAAAAATCGATTACTACGAACGCCTGCTGTCGGGAATCAAGGCCAAATTCAGTATTCATTGCCATTGTTTTTCACCGCCGGAGATTCTCAACATCGCCCGGGTTTCAAAGCTCTCGGTTGCGGACGTGTTCGCCCGACTGAAAGCCGCTGGATTGGACTCCATGCCCGGAGGCGGGGGCGAGATCCTCGACGACGAAATCCGTAATGAGATCAGTCCACTCAAATGCAAGACCGATGAGTGGCTCATGGTTCATCGTGAAGCGCATAAGTTGGGCTTGCGCACCACCGCCACCATGATGATCGGCGTTGGAGAGACCATCCATCACAGGATCCGCCATCTACAGCGGCTCCGTGATCTACAGGACGATACCGGAGGATTCACTGCCTTTATCCCCTGGACGCTCCAAGCGGAAAACACCGAACTTGCCTCGCGCGGTTTTCCGGAAGTCACAGCCGCGGAATATTTGAAACTGCTGGCCCTAAGCCGGATCTATCTCGACAACATATCCAATGTTCAAGTCTCGTGGCTCACGGTTGGATTGAAAGTGGGTCAGGTCGGCTTGCGATTCGGCGTCAATGACATGGGAAGCATCATGATCGAAGAAAACGTCATCAGCGCTGCTGGAGCAAAGAACCGGGCGAATGACCTCGAATTGCGCCGGGTTATTGAAGACGCAGGATTCATCCCGCGGCAGCGCACCACGCTCTACGAGAGATACGTCAACTAAGCCACCTCTCTTTCCCAATAACTTCGCAGAGTCACGCGCCGACCCATGCAACCCGCCGCACTCAAGATATCTTAGTGCGCGCCTTTCGCGACAAATGTACTGAGCGCAAAGAGACTGAATAACATTGCATTGTAAGCGGTGTGAATGACAAACGAAGGAATCAGGGAATTGGAACGCTGCCGCACAAGCGAAAGAACATATCCCACGAAGAAAATCAAAACGATGCCAGCCCAGCTGCCCCATAACTGTGGAATATGGAGTACAGCGAACAAAACGGCGGTCGATGGAACAGCGACGGCGGGTCCCCACAAATCGACCAGGACTTTAAAGAGAAACCCGCGGAAAATAATTTCTTCAAACAGCGGCGCCAAGCCAATTCCAAAAGCCGCAAAGACATACATTGCCGTTGGGGAGGACAATAGTTTTTCAATAGGGGGCGGCTCACTGGGGGGAAAAAACGAGGAAACAATCAAAACACTGACTGCAAGCGTCGCTCCCACTGCGATTAGAAGACCGTTGCTGAATCCGTGATTCTGAAACCAGTGAATGGAATCCTTGAAGGACTGCCCATGCACAACCTTGACGAGAAACGCAATGAACCCGATCAGAACCAGATTCAGAACACCCTGCAGGAGAACCTGATCGACCGCCGTCAGATCGGTCGCTTTCAAATCCGGATTGAAGATGCGCATCAACCGGATCAATCCAATGGGTAAGAAGAGCACCGTCAGGCCGGAGAAAATCCCAAACACTGCCAAGTCAACACCAGTCCAAGGATTTCGTGGCGCCCGGGGTGTTTCGAACCGGGCGTCAGGATCTGGAAATGTTTGACTCATCTTTTCTTTTCCAGGGAGCCTTTGAGCGCAGCCGCAATCAGCGGAATCATGATTTCATGGTGTCCCGTCAAGGCGATCGCTTGCCCGGAATTTTGTGTGGGTCTCTTCAGCACGTTCTGTGTCGGGCGGTAATGCTGAATAAAATCAAGATTAGCCGTTGTGAACTCTTCAAGACGATGGCCAAGGTTGCGAACGACTGAAATCGCCTTCAAAAAGACCTCCGGCAAAAGAACCGCTGATCCCACGTTAATGTAAACACCGCCGCCGTCGAGCTCTTTAGCCATACTACAGAATAAGCGGAAATCATGGTAGGACGCTTGGCCCGTGGCGCTTCCCGAGGCTTGCGGATGCGCATGAACGATGTCGGTGCCTAGGGCAACATGAATCGTCACGGGAACATCATGGGAACAGGCTTCCGCAAGAACGCTTGCCGCACGATAATTGAAAGCGGAACCACTCCCAGCGCCATCAAGAATGGATCGGCCTAGAGCCTCTCCCATGCCGATGTGGTCGGCGGCGGCTGCGGCAATCGCTTGATTGATATGTTCGCTGGTTTCTCTCGCCATTCCAAATTGACCTTCACCCAATTGCTCCTCGACGTCTTCCGATGTCGATCCGCACAGCGCCACTTCAAAATCATGGATGGCCGCAGCGCCGTTCATTGCGATGCCTGTCACAAAACCGGACTGAAGAAGATCGACGAGCACGGGCCCGAGCCCCACTTTGATGACGTGCCCGCCGATTCCCCAAATGATCGGTTTGCCGGACGAGCGGGCGTACAAAATGGCCTGTATAAGTTTTCGGAGACTTTCGCCTGCCAGCACGTGGGGCAATTTGGAGACGAACCCAAGGACATTTTCAGATCCATCCATGACCTTGCCAAACATGGCGATGTGAACCTTGCTCTTTCGGGACGATATCGGATATGTCGTCACCCCGCGGAAGTCCATGGGCTTGATAAGATATCTCGACGGCACGATCAATCCTTCACGTAGGCTTCGGAGAACAGTTCGCGATCAACAAGCTCGCAAATGATATGACCCAGCAAAATGTGAATTTCCTGGATCCGCGGAGTCGCCGAACTCGGGATTCGGAATAGAATGTCGACGCGATCCAGCATGCCTCCACCTGACGCGCCCGTGAGGCCAATGGTGAAGAGTTCCTTTGAGCGTGCAGAGTCGATGGCGCCAAGCACGCTGGGTGAGTTTCCGCTTGTCGATATTGCAATAGCGATATCGCCGCGCCGGCCGTGTGCCTCGACCTGCCGGGCAAAAACCTGCTCGTAGCCGTAGTCGTTTCCAATCGCCGTGATCGCAGAGGTGTCCGTCGCCAAGGAAATTGCGGGCAAGGGAGATCGATCAGGCAGAAACCGACCGACAAACTCCGCCGCAATATGTTGAGCATCTGCAGCGCTTCCACCGTTTCCAAACAAGAGGATTTTTCCACCACTGCGGAGACTTGCAGCGATAACGCCGGCCGCCCTTGCAATTTCTGCCTTGCTGGAACTGAAGAACGACTCTTTAATACGAACACTGTCGGCGACGATCGAGTCGATAAATTGCGAAGGATTATCCATTTATTTCAAGGGAGTAGTGAGGCGGGGCTTGGAAAGGGTCTGCACCAAAGCCTGTCCCGTATAAGACTTCCTGGATCGTGCGACTTGTTCGGGAGTCCCGACAGCCATCACCCGTCCACCCAGCGCGCCACCATCGGGCCCGAGATCCACAATCCAGTCTGCTGTTTTGATCACGTCGAGATGATGCTCGATAATGATCACCGTGTTGCCAAGGTCTGTCAACCGGCACAGCACGTCTAGCAGCTTTTTCACGTCATCGAAATGCAGTCCGGTGGTGGGCTCATCCAGGATATATAACGTCTTTCCAGTGGCCCGCCGGCTCAGTTCCTTGGCTAGCTTGATACGCTGAGCTTCTCCCCCGGATAAGGTGGTTGCAGACTGTCCAAGACCAATGTAGCCGAGGCCGACATCCACCAAGGTCTGTAACTTCGACTGGATTTGGGGAATTGGATGGAGCACTTCCAGCGCTTCAGCCACGGTTGAATTCAACAAGTCCGCAATCGAGAGTTCCTTGTATTGGATCGCTAGCGTCTCACCGTTGTACCGTTTTCCGCGGCACACTTCGCAATCCACATAGACGTTTGGAAGAAAGCTCATTTCAATCTTTCGCAACCCATCGCCTTGACAGGCCTCACAGCGTCCGCCTTTCACATTGAAACTGAATCGGCCGGCCTTGTAACCCCGCACACGAGATTCGGGCAGCATGGCATAGAGTTCGCGAATAGGAGTGAAGACTCCTGTATAGGTCGCCGCATTCGATCGGGGAGTTCGACCTATCGGCGATTGATCAATCTGGATTACTTTGTCAATATGCTCCAGACCCTCTATCGCCTTGTGAGCCCCAGGTTCGTCAAGCGCCCTGTAGATATTTTTGGCGAGCGCCTTGTAAAGAATCTCATTAACCAAAGTGGATTTACCGGATCCTGACACACCCGTTACGACGGTCATAAGGCCGAGGGGAAAACTGACGTCGATATTCTGCAGATTGTGTTCGGTCGCGCCACGCACCACGATGGCTTTGTGATTCGGCGATCGGCGCGTGTGAGGAACGGGAATTTCCACCTGTCCCGCCAGGTACTGTCCTGTAAGGCTGTTTTGGTTTTGTGACACGACATCAGGAGCGCCGGCCGCTACGACGCGTCCGCCTTCGGTTCCGGCGCCCGGACCCAGGTCGATAACGTAATCCGCGCGGCGAATCGTGTCTTCGTCGTGCTCCACAACGATTACTGTGTTGCCTAGGTCTCGCAGTTCTTCGAGCGTGGCCAGGAGGCGAGAGTTGTCCTTGTGGTGAAGTCCGATCGAAGGCTCGTCCAAGACATACAACACTCCGCGAAGCTTCGAACCTATCTGCGTTGCGAGGCGAATGCGCTGACTCTCACCCCCCGAAAGAGTGCTGGCCGACCGATCCAAGCTGAGATAGTTGAGGCCTACTGCATCGAGAAACTGGAGACGTTCCCGAATTTCTCGAATGACGCGTCCCGCAATGAGTTCTTCCCGGGGTCCCAATTTCAATTCTGTAAAAAAGGCCAGGGTTTCCGTAATTGGAACTGCCGCGACATCCGCAACCGATCGTCCAGCTATTCTTACTGCGAGACTTTCCGCGCGAAGCCGCGCGCCTCCGCACTCCGCGCAGGGTTTCGTAACCATCAGCTCTGAAATCTCGTCCGGAGGAAGCGTCTCCTTGTCGTAATAACGATTCAGAAGGTCGATAATTCCCTCTACGCGCTTTCCGCGATCCTTGATTCCATAGAAAAGAGCTGCTTGCGTTTTCGGGGCAAGCCGATCGAACGGAATCGACAAGTCGACGTTGAGCTGCTCACCGATCTTTACGATTTGATCTTCGATTTCCTCATTGAGCCATGCCGCGCTGGCGCCCAGGCCGCCCGCCAGCAATGGACGAGAGGAATCTGTAACGATCCGTGCAGGATCGAAGTCATACTTCATTCCAAGACCATTGCATGCCTCGCAAGCGCCATAAATGCTGTTGAACGAGAATGTTCGTGGTTCGATCGTCGGAATACTCACTCCGCAGTCCACGCAAGCCATCTTCTCCGAGTACAAGCGTTCTTCACCATCAACCACGGCGACCAAAACGATTCCATTTGCAAGCTTAACGGCCTGCTCAATCGATGCCTCGAGCCGTTTCTCAATGTCCTTCTTAATCATCAATCGGTCGACAACGATTTCAATCGAGTGGTTCTTTTTCTTTTCGAGCTCGATGGGTTCGTCAAGGTTGTGAAGCACACCATCAATGCGCGCCCGAACGAATCCGGTCTTTGCCAGAAGCTGAAGTTGCTTTTTGAACTCCCCTTTGCGGCCGCGCACAATCGGAGCAAGAATCATGACTCGCTCGCCTTCGGGAAGCGCTTTCACGTGCCGCATGATTTGATCGGGCGTCTGCTTTGAGATGGCCTTGCCGCATTGGAAGCAGTGGGGAACGCCGATCGAGGAGAAAAGCAACCGCAGATAGTCGTAAATCTCTGTAACCGTGCCAACCGTGGACCTTGGGCTTCGAGTCGCTGTTTTTTGTTCGATCGAGATTGCGGGAGAAAGCCCCACAATGGAGTCCACATCCGGCGGCTCAAGACGATCCAAAAACTGCCGCGCATAAGCGGAAAGGGATTCAACGTATCGTCGTTGACCCTCCGCGTAAATCGTGTCAAACGCGAGGCTGGACTTGCCCGATCCGCTCAATCCAGTAATGACCGTCAATTTGTTGCGGGGAATTTCAACGTCGACTGCCTTCAGGTTGTGCTGCCGGGCGCCGCGGACGGTGATCCTTTCTATGATGCGCTGCATATGTTTTAGATCTGTCGCTACGTGGAACCCCCTATTTTATCGCACCTAACTTAGGATTTCCCACCGGTTCGCAAGTTCCTGATAAAAGGATTCCAGGTCGGTTTTCAGCCCGGCATAGCGGCGATGGGCGGCCTCCCAATCCATTTCCGATGCAGGCGACTGGAACGACGCTTCTAAGTCCGCCAATTCCTTTTCCGCAGCAGCAATTCTGTCCTCGAGTTCAGCCGCCTCTTTCTTCAAACGCTCCTTTTGGTTTTTACTCAAGCGGACTGAAGTCGTTTCCCCTGCCGCAGGCGCCGCTTTGGGAGCGAGACGGGTTGGCAGTGCTTGCGGCGCGGACAGCCACTCCTCGAAGGCGCTCAAACGATCGAAAATGTGCGGCCTTCCCTGTTCGATATAGAGCAGATTCGTTGCGATTTTCTGTACGAGGTAGCGGTCATGAGTTACGAATACAATCGTTCCAGGATATTCGGCTAAAGCGATCTCTAGGGCTTCTCGCGCGGCAATGTCCAGGTGGTTTGTGGGTTCGTCCAATGCCAGTAGTTGTGGCCGGGCATAAATGATTTTTGCAAGCATCAGCCGGGAGCTTTCCCCGCCGCTCAGCTGGGATACTTTCTTGAAGGCGTCATCGCCGGAAAAGAGGAACTGCGCAAGATATCCTCTCAACTCCCCGTCCGTGACGGCGCTATCCATGGCTCGAATTTCATCCAATACAGAAGCAGTGGGATTCAAGTCCTGCAGCTGCTGATCGTAGTAACCCACTTCCAGTGCGTCACTCCACTCCAGATCTCCATCCAAAGGAGATAACTGTCCTATTAGCGTCCTCAGCAATGTCGTTTTCCCTGATCCATTCCCACCGAGAATTGCCCATCGCTGCCCTCTTTCGATTTGCAGCTCGATATCGCGGACGAGCGGCTCCTGCCCGTAACCGATGTTGAGTGAATGCGCTGACAAGACGTGTCGTCCACTGCGCTCTGCCGGAAGAAAGCGGAAGGTCGCACGGCTCGAGACTTTTTGGGGCTTTTCGATGCGTTGCACTCTTGAAAGCAGCTTTCTTCGGGATTGCGCCTGTTTGGTTTTTTGCCCCGCGATATTCCGCCGAACATAGTCTTCCTGTTTCTCTATCCATTCGTTTTGCAAGCGCCATTCTTTTTCAAGGCGATCCTGCCGTTCGGCGCGCTCTTTTAGGTATGCCGAATAGTTTCCACGATAGTCGGTGGTCCTGCAGTCTGCGACCTCGACGATCCGATCGACCACACGATCCAGAAAAAATCGATCATGCGACACCACCATCACGGCCTTGTCCGTCTCTTTCAGGAAGGTCTCAAGCCATTCGATCGATCGTATGTCGAGGTGATTCGTCGGCTCATCCAAGAGCAGAAGGTTTGCGTCCGATAGCAGCAGTTTCGCTAGAGCCAACCTGTTCTTTTCGCCACCCGAAAGTTGCGAGCTCGGCCGGCTGAGCGACTCCCTGGAAAATCCGACGCCTTGTAAGGCGGCCTCGGTGCGCGCCCGATAACTGTAACCGCCCAGCAATTCAAATTGATGTTGCAGGTGGGCGTATCGGTTCAACCTTTCAGGTGAGGACTCCGCGGCAATCGCGTGCTCGAACGCACGCATCTCCGCTTCAATCTCCTGCAGGTGACTTGAGGCATGCAGACCCTCCTCAAGAATAGTGGCGCCTGGCGGAAACTCGGGTATCTGATCCAGCTTGCCGATTTGCAGGCCGGCTTTGCATGTGACCGCCCCGCTATCGGCTTCAAGCGAACGGCGGATGATTTTGAGAAGAGTTGTCTTTCCGGCGCCATTTGCGCCAATCAGCCCGATTTTGTCGGAGGGATGAATCTGTAAGGAAACGTCTCGAAGGACGATTTGGGAGCCGAATGACTTCGAGACGCCGCTAAGTTGAACCAGCACTTCGGGCGAAGATTACGCTGCTCTCTTGATGGAGGCGACCGGATTCTTCAAGACGTCAATAGCTTTCTTGAGTTGCCGATCTTCTTCTCCGGCCGGTTGGTCTTTCGTAGGAGGCTGAACTTCCAATTGATCATCCGCATTCGGATCAACGGTTTCCTCCGCTGCCTCGGATGCTTCGACGCTCGGCGTAATTCCACCCTCCGCGATTTCCTTGCCTGCCGGTGTGTAGTATTTCCCGATGGAAAGCAGAAGTCCGCGACCATCTTCAAGGGGAATCACCTTCTGGACGCTTCCATAACCAAACGTCCGTGTACCGACAAGCTGTCCTCGGTTGTTGTCGGCGATAGCGCCTGCCGCAATTTCAGCTGCTCCAGCTGTCCCCTGATTGATCAGAACGACCAGTGGAAGTTTTGTGAACGCGAGTTTCGGGTTTGCGGTCATCAACCGCTTTTCCATCTTTTGTCCCTGTACGTATCCCAAGGCTCCGGATTCCAAGAAAAGATTTGCGAGATCTGCGCCTTCCTTTTCATCGCCACCCGCTGCGAAGCGAAGGTCCAAAACGACGCCGGTCGCTCCCTTCTTCACAAGGGCATCCAGTTGCTTCCGGACTTCCAGGGCTTTTCCTGCCGAAAGGTAAGGGGCTTTGACATACGCAACGCCGCCTTCCAGCATTTTTGCTTCAACCGGCGGTGATGGCACCACCTCCCGGTTGAGCGACATCGTTTCCGGTTCTGCGCGCCTTCGGCGAATCACCACCAGCGAGGCGGGTTTACCGACCGGGTTCGCCAGAAGTGAATTCACCTGAACCAGATTCATCTCGCGAGTGGTCACACCGTCAATGGCTTCAATGAAGTCGCCGGAGCTGAGACCGGCCTTAGCGGCTGGCCCACCCGGAATCGCCGCGATGATGATGGGATAGCCCGCCCGCTTGGAAAGCACGGCGCCAATACTGGGTGTCTTTAGGGGGCTGTAATCCTTAAAGAAGGCGATGTCTTTAGGGGAAAGAAAACCTCCTTGAGGATCAACACTTTCGATCAGACCTCGGATGGCGCCTTCCACAGCCTGCTTTACGGACGGTTCGTCCACATAATCATTTTGAATGCGATTGAGCACCTCGATAAAAATCGACAATTGCTGGAACGATCCATTTTGGGCGCTTACGCGCCCGAGCATTCCGCCAATGATGGCGTAAATAACCAGGATCGAAGAGAGCAATAGAATTGCGTACTTACTCTTCGAGTTCAAGCCAACCTCCCTAGGTGCTTCAATCGTAGGTTCATTATAGCCCGGTGAACTCTAAGCCGCGAAAGCGATTTTTCGGCCGATTTCCGCGTTGTATCATCGGCATTATGCGGGTTATGGCTCTCGATGTCGGAGACAAAGCAATCGGCGTTGCGGTGAGCGACGCTTTGTTTATAACCGCCCAGCCCCGGCCCACCATCCGGCGTAGGAGTTTCAAAAGCGACATCGATGCCATACGGGAAGTGGTTGAGCGGGACGAGATTCGTGAGATTGTGGTCGGCAATCCGCTGCACATGAGTGGCAGACAAAGTCTTCAGGGAGAGAAGATCGCCCGATTTGCCAAGGCGCTCCATAAAGTATTGGACATCCCGATTGTGTTTTGGGATGAACGCCTCACCAGCTTCGCAGCAGAGCAACATCTTGAAGAAATGGGCCTCAATTGGCGAAAACGCCGAGCACAAGTGGACAAGATCGCGGCCATGATCATACTTCAAAATTATCTCGATAGCGGTCGATCCACGAAATGATCAGGAAATCCATCGTCGTTATCCTTTTGATGGTGTTGATGACGGCCGCCAGCTACGTATTCCTTAATAAGGAAGTTCACAGGCCGTTCCCGGAAACTGCCGCCCGCAGAATCATTGAAATTCCTCATGGTTTTGGCGCTCGGGAAGTGGCGGCGATGCTAGAAGAGCGTGGCGTCGTCCGCAACCGCTACGTTGCACTGGCATATCTCTTGCAAAACGGCTCGCTAGGTAAGCTGAAGGCGGGCGAATACTTGTTCGATCGGCCAATGACCATCCAAGAAGTGATGAACAAGCTGACATCAGGCGACGTTTACCTGCATAAGTTCACAATTCCCGAGGGTCTCCGCACAACCGAGATTGCGAAAAAATGGGAAGAGCAGGGATTTGGGACCGCCGAGGAATTTGAACTTGCCGCAGAAGGATCGGTTGCGCTGGTTCGTTCCTTCGATGAAAACGCCACATCCGTCGAAGGGTATCTTTTTCCCGAGACCTATTCGTTTCCGCTACACACCACGGCCCGTCAGGCGGTCGGAGCAATGATCGCCCGCTTTCAGGCTGTGATCAGCCGGTTGCGAACCAATAAACCCGACAGCCAATGGCCTCTTGGTTTGCGGGACACTGTCATTCTCGCTTCCCTCGTTGAAACCGAAACCGGACGGGGCGACGAGCGGCCTCTTGTCGCTTCTGTTTATCTGAATAGGTTGGCCCAAAAGATATTGCTTCAGTGTGATCCGACGGTGATTTATGCGCTCGAGCAGGCGAACAGTTATAAAGGCTTTTTGACGCTTTCGGATTTGAAGTTTCCATCCCCCTACAATACATATGTCAGCCCGGGACTGCCTCCGGGCCCCATTGCAAATCCCGGGTATGCTTCCCTCGAGGCTTCGGTAAAACCAGCCACAACAAAATATCTGTATTTTGTTCGTGCGAGCGACGGCGGCCACACCTTCTCAGAAAGTCTTTCCGCGCACAATCGAGCGGTTGCGGCCTATCGAAAAGCACAACAAGCTGCGCGGCGAGGCGCAAGAAGCCGGTCCTGAAGAGCGCCTCCTTTCGCCCAGGCAGACGCCGTTTGTAACGGGAGGGCCGCAGTTTGCTCTGACGAGACTTCAAAACCGACAACCCGACCATCCGTTTCTGCGCGGACCCGCCCAAAGAAGAGAGCTGCGCCCTCGAAAACGCGCGGCGGCGCATCGAATGCGGCGCGGCCACTTAGGAAAACGGCAATCCTGTTTTGAAAAAGAAAACCGCAGACCATCGGAAAATGAAACTGCTTTATGAAATGAAAATAAGGACCTGCCAGAAAGTGCGAATCAACATCACAAAAGGGAATCGCATTTTTGGAAAAACAAACGACGTCCTTCCAAGGGTGAACAGGGATTTCGAATCGGAAAAAAGCATGTTTGAATGCCAGGAAACCAAACTTTCAAGCGAAGAAGGGAAGTTCCGGGGAGTGCTACAGAACTTACAAAAGGGAAACCACACTTTGGCGCCACCGGAAAATGTGTTCTCCTCCCGGCAGACTTACGTTGCGCGATCCAGATCCTCTAAGTCAATAAGCGCGGTAAAGCTTACGCCCTCAGCTTCGATGTTCTGCCGACCGTTGGATTCTTGACGGTCGACAATGGCAAACACTCCGACGACATTCAGGCCGAAAGCACGGCTTTTTTCAATAGCGATAAGAGTGGATCCGCCGCTGGTGATGACGTCGTCGACAATCAGGACGCGTTCACCGGGTCGCACATCACCCTCGAAGTGTTTTTGGAGGCCATGACCTTTAGGCTCCTTCCGGACAACGAATGCCTTGATCTGTTTCCCTTTGGTGCGGTATGCGGCATCTGAAACAGCCAGCGCAACCGGATATGCGCCGAGGATCAAACCACCGACGGAATCAAAATCCAGATTCGGCAGCTTTTCCACAATCAACTGTCCGATCAAGTCCCGCACCTCCGGATAGGAGAAAGCTTTTTTGCAGTCGACGTAAAAACGGCTCAGTTGACCGGATGCCAAAGGGAACTTAGGTTCGGGGGCCTTATTAAAAGAGGTTTGAGCGATAATCTCGATCAATCTCTTGAGCTTTTCTTCGAATGATTTTTCCATCTGCGTGTTGGGTTGAACCGGGCGCTTCAAACAAACCGAAACGCCGGATTTTTTAGATATTGTTTCAAGCTCATCTGATTTTGATCTCGCTTTGAGAGGATCGGATCAGGGTAGGGCCACTCAATAGCAAGATCCGGGTCATTCCAGCAAATACCGCCCTCAGTGGCAGGTTGATAGATCTCCGTTTGCTTGTACTGAACCTCGCAAACATCCGAAAGACTTGCAAAACCGTGGGCGAAACCCATCGGAATGAATAACTGGATCTTGTTGTCGGCAGTCAGTTCCAGGCTAAACCATTTACCAAACGTTGGCGAACCGACGCGCAAATCGACCGCAACGTCCAGGATTCGTCCGACGGTGCAACGCACCAGTTTGCCCATCGGCGCCCGCATGTCCTGATAGTGCAATCCACGCAGGACCTTGTACGTCGACCTGGAGTGCGAATCCTGAACGAAATCACAGGCGAGCCCTGCCCTTGCAAAATCGTGCTTGTGCCAGGATTCGATGAAAAACCCTCTATCATCCTGAAAGTGTTCGATTTTGACGACCACCAACCCCGGTAGAGGGGTTGGGGTGATACGTGTCTCCATAATCTATTGACCGGTCATCGATGCGCCGCTGAAAGCAGGACCATTCCATGTACGCCCTGTAACATAATCCAATTCATGACGGTCTATCTTGCACTCGGTTCCAATCTTCACGATCGTAAGTCTTATTTGAGAAATGCTCTTCAGGGGTTAGCTCGCCACAATGTCAAAGTTGTTCGATGCGCGTCGGTTTATTCGACCGAACCCAAGTACGTTCCTGACCAGCCATGGTTTCTGAATACGATCATCGAGGCGGAAACGAGTCTGGTTCCAAGAGCGCTGCTGAACGCGTGCATCGAGGTCGAGGCGGAAAACAGACGAACTCGCAGTCAGATCAAAGGCCCGCGGACCCTGGATATCGACATCGTGTTCTACGGAAATGCCATCGTCCGTGAGATCGGTTTAACCATCCCCCATCCCGAACTGTATCATCGCCGATTCGTTCTGCAGCCGCTCGCGGAAATAGCCGCGGATTTTGTGGATCCCGTCACGGGACAGGCCGTGCGAGATATCCTTGATGCTTGTGAGGATTTAGGACAAGTAGTCCGAGTCGGGCCCAGTCTCATTTCTGAAGTCTGACCCATTCACAGCATGCTGCGTATGCGGCGTTCGATTTTTTTCCCATCCCGAGGAGACCGAACCGCTACGAAAATCGTGTTCTCGCCGGCTATGCTTCCCACGGTTTCTGGCCACTGTGCATCGTCGAGGGCCTGAGAAACGACTGAGGCATTGCCGGGACCCGTTTTCAAAATCACCAGGTTCTGTGTCGCGTCAATATCGATCAGGAACTCCCGGAGGATTCGCCGGAGCGATTCCTGCGGATGCTTGACCGTGTCGGCCTCGACAACCGTGTATACACCGGCAGTTTTTGCGAGCCGCAACTCCTGAATGTCGCGCGAAAGAGTGGACTGGGATACTTCGATGTCTTTCGCCTGCAGCCCACGCATCAGATCTTCCTGACTTGCGATTTCAGCCGTCCGCACTAGGTCTAGTATGGCTTTGTGGCGAATCCGCTTCATAAGCGCGTGATTATAACAAATGAATTGACTGCCGGGACCCCCTCCTGCATACTTATGCAGAATTATGCATAAGTATTCAGGCATTGAATCCGAGAACCTTTTCGACTTGCTATCCATCGCCCAGTTGGGTCGCCGCGAGTTGCATTCGCTCATCGAATTGTCCCGAGAGATGCGGTCCAAGCCGGCTTCGTTCGAAGGAGCCCTGAAGGGCCGGACAGCAGCCTTGATCTTTGAGAAGCCTTCGCTGCGAACGCGAGTGACCTTTGAAGTTGCAGTCCGTCAGCTGGGAGGATGGCCGATTCTTCTCGGATCTGCTGAGAGTCGTTTGGGCGAGCGGGAGTCGGTGCCGGATGTCGCCCGGAATCTCTCCTTGTGGGTCGATTTGATTATCGCGCGAGTGTTTAGTCACCAGGCCCTTGAGGAATTGGCGTTCTTTTCATCCATTCCCGTCATCAATGCTCTCAGTGATGATGCGCACCCCTGTCAGGCGCTTGCGGATCTTCTGACGTTGTCCGATATCTGGCCTTCTTTCACAGGGAAAGAGGTCGTGTATATCGGCGACTGGAACAATGTATCGAAATCCCTTTTTCAAGTCTGCGTGCTTGCCGGGCTGCGTTTTCGGGCGATCACACCCGAGAGATATGCGCCATCGCCGGAAGATCAAGTGGATTGGTCGGCTGATCCCAAAGATGTGAAGGGTGCGGACGCGATCTATACGGATGTTTGGGCGAGCATGGGACAAGAAAACGAAATGGCCGAACGTGCAGAGGTTTTCGCCCCGTATCAGGTCAACGAAAAACTACTGGCCAAAACGGGCAAGCCGACTTTTTTCATGCATTGCCTTCCCGCGCATAGAGGCCTGGAAGTGACGGACGCCGTAATGGAGTCCGATTATTCGCTTGTGTTCCAGCAGGCCGCAAACCGCCTGCCTGTTGAAAAGGCGGTCTTAGTCACTCTCGTGGAGAATCAATATGAAGCAGAAGGTCAAAAAGGTGGTCTTGGCGTACTCCGGAGGTCTGGACACCTCAATCATCATTCCGTGGCTCAAGGAAAACTATGGATGTGAAATTATCGCCATGGCCGCGAATGTCGGCCAGGACTCCGAGCTGGGCGGAATCGAAGAGAAAGCCCTTCAAACAGGTGCATCCAAAGTCTACGTCGAAGACCTTCGCCACGAGTTTGTAACCGAATATTTGTGGCCGATGGTGAAATCCGGCGCGATGTATGAAGGCAAATACCTTCTCGGCACGTCTATCGCGCGCCCGTTGATTGCCAAGCGGCAAGTGGAAATCGCCCTTGAGGAAGGCGCGGATGCCGTCGCCCACGGCTGCACAGGAAAAGGCAATGACCAAGTTCGCTTTGAGTTGACCTACAAAGCGTTTGCACCCCAACTCAAGATTATTGCGCCCTGGCGTGAGTGGGATATTCGCTCCAGACACGACGCCATCGCATACGCTCAGAGCAGGCAAATACCTATCGCGGCTACAGCCGAAAAAATATTCAGTCGGGATACCAACATCTGGCACATGAGTCATGAAGGCGGGATCCTAGAAGATCCTGCGCAGGCCCCGCCCGATGATCTTTATATGCTGACATTGGATCCGCGCACTTGCCCTGCAGGGGAAAGCGATATCACTATCGACTTTGAACAGGGATCTCCTGTTGGGCTTAACGGCTGCCGCATCGCCGCCGTTCAATTGCTCGAAGACCTCAATGAGATTGCGGGAACAAACGGCATTGGCCGCGCCGACGTTGTTGAAAACAGGGTTGTAGGAATGAAATCCAGGGGAGTTTATGAGACACCCGGCGGAACTCTGATCACAACCGCGCTGCGCGAACTTGAGGCTCTTTGCCTGGATCGGCAGAGCCGCTATCAGAAGGACATTCTCAGCATCACTTACGCTCAGATGGTCTACGAGGGCCACTGGTTTACGCCCCTGCGAGAGGCCATGGACGCTTTCTTCGCAAAGATTCAGGAAGTTGTTACAGGTTCCGTAACAATGAGCATGTATAGAGGCACGCTTGCTGTGCGGAGCCGGAAATCTCCATACAGCCTGTATCATCAGGACATCGCTTCCTTCGACACTGCCGGGTACAACCATTCGGATGCTGAAGGATTCATCAATTTGCTCGGCCTGCCTGCCGCGGTCCGATCCAAGATTCGCAATCCGCTTTCTGATCGATATGAAACTGTGGCAAGGACGGTTTGAGGAGGAAAGCGACCCGGTCTTTGAAAAAATGAACCGGTCGCTTGGAATAGACGCCGTTTTGCTTGAGGTGGACGTGCGGGCCAGCCGCGCGCACGCTCGCTCGCTGGTTGGCTGCGGTGTATTGTCCGATCAGGAGTGGAATTCCATCGATCGAGGCCTCCAGGAAATACTCACGGAATACACACCGGATCAGGTCAGAGCGATGCCGTACGAAGACATTCACACCTTCGTTGAAGCAACGCTCGCAGAAAAGATCGGGCCTACAGCGCTCAAGCTGCACACCGGCAGAAGTCGGAACGATCAGGTCTCTACGGACTTTCGCCTTTTTGTACGAAAAGCTATAGGTCTTGTTCTGGCAGACCTTGAAGCGCTTCAGCTCGCCCTCATTGAAAGCGGCGCCAATAATCCGGATGTCCTGATCCCCGCGTATACCCACCTGCGCAGAGCGCAACCGGTTCGCTGGTCTCAATACTGCCTTGCGTTTGTGGAAATGTTCGGGCGCGATCGGGAGCGCTTTCAAGAGTCTCTAGTCCGAGTGGATGTCCTTCCGCTAGGCTCCGGGGCCGTGGCGGGTTCGAATTTTTCGGTGGATCGTCAGGCAGTCGCAAAAGAATTGGGGTTCTCTCGCGTCTCGGCCAACAGCATTGATGCAACATGCGATCGTGATTTTGTTCTCGAATTCCTTTCGAATGCTTCGATTCTTTTGACGCACGCAAGTCGCCTTGCTGAAGACTGGATTATTTACTCAACCGAGGAGTTCGGGTTTCTCGAGCTCTCTGAAAAAGTGACCACGGGCAGCAGCTTGATGCCGCAAAAAAAGAATCCCGACGGATTCGAGCTTATTCGCGCTAAAACCGCAATGACGATCGGACTGTTGACTGGGTTTTTGGCTGTAATGAAGGGGTTGCCCACCGCCTACAACAAGGATCTGCAGGAGGACAAAGAAGCGTTTCTGAAGGCTTTTGAAAATCTCCGCCTGTGCCTGAGCGTTCTAAGACTATCCGTCCGGACCGTGTCGCTGAAAAGGGAGCGAATGGCCGCAGCCGCATCCGATCCCTTCATGGGAGCGACCGACCTCGCCGATTTTCTCGTCAAGAAGGGCGTCCCGTTCCGCACTGCGCATGAAATTGTGGGTCGAGCCGTACGCGATGCATTACAGCAAGAGAAACGACTGGATCAGGTCAATCTCGTCGAATATTCCTCTATGTTTCAAGATCTGCCGCCCGACTACCTTGCTCCTGAAAACATAGTCAGTCGAAAAGGCCCCGCACCTTCGCTTCCCGCGCCTTCTGTTCATCCACAAACGCCATAAGCAACAGCCCCGCTATAAAGAACACAATCAGGGAGACGATGGCCACCCGGGACGAACCCGCCCATTGCCGGATCAAGCCGAAGGTTGCAGGCCCCCAAATAGCGGAAAAGCGACTGAAGACTGTATAGAACCCGAAGAATTCGGCGCTCGCGCCTTCCGGCGTCATTGAGCCGTAAAACGATCGGCTCAGCGCTTGTGACCCTCCGAGAACCAATCCCACGATCGCACCCAGTCCGAAGTATTCCACTGCGGTCTGCATAAAATACGCATAAACGACCACACCCGACCAGAGGGCAAGACTGAGCATGATAGCCCTCTTCGCACCTATTTTCGCCGCCAGCCAACCAAAGAGAATGGCCCCGAACGTGGCAATGACTTGAATGAGAAGCAGCGTCACCATGAGGACGGTGGTGGATAGCTTGAGCTCCTCAACGCCGTAGATCGTGGCCATGTCTATCACGGTTTGGATCCCGTCGTTATAGAGCATGAATGCAAGAAGAAAGAGGGCGAGGTGGCGAAATCGGCGAATCCGCTTTGTCGTCTCCCAGGCTCGGGTGACGCCAATCGCAGTCCATGCCGCAAACCTGGGCCACGATTTGTATCTTTCAGGCATTTCCTGGGCGAGCCGTCCTTCATGCAGATACTTCACGGTGAATAGCGTAAAACCGGCCCACCAGATGCCTGCCATCAAGATGCAGATGCGCGCCGCGGCCGCTTGGGAGATGCCGAGAATCTCATGGCCGGCGACTATAGCAAGCGAGAGAGCGAACTGGATGCCGCCTCCGACGTATCCATAGGAGTATCCCCTTGCGGAGACCGAGTCCATTTTGTCGGGAGTTGCAATGTCGGTGATAAATGCGTCGTAGAAAACGTTAGAAGCGATGAAACCCACCTGAGCGGCCAGAAATAGGAACATCGTCAGATAAACGTCACCGGGACCGCAAAAATACAGGAGCATCGTGAAGAGGGCTCCTAAATAAGCGAAGGAAATCAGGAAGAATTTTTTTGCTGCAGAGAAATCGGCGATGGCGCCGAGCATTGGTGCGAACAAAAACACCACCAGTGAAGACAACGCTACAATCGCAGCCCATAGGGCCGTGGCGCTGGTATGTGTTTCACCGATCCTTATTCCTTCAGAGCCGATGACAACGGAGCCAAAGTACGCCGGCAGAACTCCTACTACTACGGTAGTCACGTAAGCGGAGTTCGCCCAATCGTACATGCACCAGCCGAAGATGCTTTTGGGATCGTTCTTCTTAGGGCCGGGCATACGTTTAGCTGCGAGCCGGTCTGGAAGTTCGAGGAATCAAAAGCGGGAAGCCGCTGCAGCGGCTGCGCGGGGATCGCAAGTGACGAGGCACGAGCGAATTATATCAATTGAGATCGAGCACCATTGCGATTTCATCGCAGTTGCCGAACTTCGGACAAGCGACGCAATCTGTCCACACCTTTAAAGGCAAGTCTTTGTGTTCGACGATGCGGAATCCCATCTTTTGGAAAAAGCCGGGCGCCAGAGTCAGAGCGAAGACCTGAGAAATGTTTTCCGTTCTGGCCCTGTCGATCAGCGCACGCAGGATTGCGCTTCCGATTCCCGGCGCTGAATTGTCCGGGGCCGTTGCCAAACCATAAATCTCGGCGGAGCGCTGAGAATACTGTTGAAGCCCTCCGCATCCGATGACCTTGCCATCCTGTTCCGCCACAAGATACCCAGACAGGGCGCCAAGCATCGCGCTTTGGGAGCGTGGGAGCATGAGGCCCTGCGAGGCATAATGCGCAATGATGCGCACGATCGTCGAAACATCCTCATGAACTGCCGGCCGGACGTTCATGCGTTGCTCCTGAATAGCGTCCGTCCGACTCGCACTTCCGTTACACCGCCCTTCATGGCAGAGCCGACGGCCCGCAGCTTCGGGATCATTCCACCGGAAACAAAGGGCGCGGTCAATAGCTCTTGAGGATCCTCGGCGTGCTCCATTACTTTTCCGTCGCCGTCCTTTACGCCTTCCACGTCTGTCAAGAACACCAGCGCGGAAGCTCGAACCGCTTGCGCGAGTGCGGCGGCAGTCTCATCGCCATTTACGTTCAACAGCGACTCCCGGCCGATAGCGAGGGTCGGTATCACGGGTGTGAGGCCGGCCGCAAGCACGGTCTCAATGGCATTCGCATCCACACGAACATTGTCCCCAACAAGACCCCACGGCCCGGTCTTTTGCGAAGCGTGCACCACGCCGAACATACCGACGGCGCGAGCGCCGGCGCGCTGAAGCTCCGTCACCAAGGCTGTGTGAACCTCGCCCAAAAGCGCCGTCGCAACCGCCCCCAATGTTTGCGGATCGGTAACCCGCAGTCCGTCTATAAATGTCGAAGTCACCTTCATGCGATCGAGCATACGTGTGATCTGAATACCGCCCCCGTGAACCACTACAAAAGGCTGCCGGCCCACACGCTTAATCTCTTGAACGGCTTCCTCAGCGTTTTCAAGCAAAACCCCGCCGACTTTGATCACCATCATGCGGCGAGCCCTGCAGCCGGTTCACAGCCGAGCATCAGATTGAGATTCTGAATCGCCTGTCCCGCCGCACCTTTCACGAGATTATCAATCACCGACACAATAACCGTGTTCGCGCCCCGCGACGCGACTCCAATCGAGCAAAGGTTCGTGCGTACCACGCTTTGAATGTTGGGCATGCGGCCCGGTGGCAACACCTTCACAAAAGGAGATTTCGAATACGCTTCCGCGAGCACCTCGCCGATTTCCGAACCCTGCAATACAATCGTGTTCAAGATCCCGCGGGTGATCGGAATCAGATGCGGCGTAAACACAAAGCGATCCACTGAAGCGCCTGGCAGCTGCGAAATCATTTCCGGTGTGTGTCGGTGCCTAAGAATTCCGTAAGCACTGATGTTTTCATTAACCTCGCAAAAATGAATCTCCGGTTTTAGCCGCCGTCCGGCGCCGGACACACCTGACTTCCCGTCCACTACGACCGTGCATGAGGCTTCGATCAGATTAGCTTTGAACAGCGGCCGCAGCGGCAGAATTGCAGCCGTCGCATAGCAACCGGGATTGGCGACGAGCTTGGCGTCTCGGATTTTTTCCGCGTAGAACTCTGGCATCCCATACACGGCGACATCGAGAAGCTTCGGGGACGTGTGTTCAAGGCCATACCATTCGGGATATAACCTCTCATCTCGGAGGCGAAAGGCGCCGCTCATGTCGACAACTCGGTAGCCCTCTTCAAGGAGGCGCGGCGTCAGCTCAAGGGAAAGTTCATGGTCCGTCGCCAGCACGACAACATCCGGCGCCAGCTTTCTTAATCTTTCGTGGGAAAAGGCTTCCGCTCGAAAGCGATCATCCGCTTTGGAAGCGAATCGGCCCGCAATCGCAATATTGGGGTGCTCTTCAAGAAGGCGATCGAGCTCCTGCCCCGCGTATCCGGTTATTCCAACAACAGCGACTCGATGCGAATAATTATGCATACCAGTGCATATTTAACCACACCTTGCGCCGATTTGCGCCATTTTTGTATGCGGGCAGCCGCGTTCCGGCGATTCTAGCGCAGGCTTGGCGAGTCCAGATTAACTTCGGTTATAGGGATCACTTCGACTTCGCCGAGAGCCTCGAGATCCTTCACGAAATCGTACGCCTTGCCTACAAGAACGATTGCGGCATCCTGAGCGGAGACTCTGGCTTTCGCAACTCGGAGCATATCTGAGGCGGAGACGGCCGCAAGCTTGTCTCGGTACGTTTTCAGGTAATCGTCGCCTAACTCATAAAGGAAAACCGTAGTCAGCCGGCTCGCGAGATCTGACGGCAACTCCAGACTCAAAGGGAAGCTGCCGATGATGAATGCTTTGGAGTTCTTCAATTCCAGAGCCGGAACCTCCGCGGAGCGAAACCTCTCGATTTCCTGAATTATCAGATTCAAGGCTTCACCAGTCTTTTCGGTTCGAGTTTCGGTGACCGAATAAAAGCTTCCCGGGCCCTTTCGAGGTTGGATGGTGGTGAAAGCTCCATATGTAAGACCGCGATCAACTCTCAATAATTGATTAAGCCGGCCGGAGGCGGACCCGCCGAGCACATAACTGGACACCAGCAGTGGAAAATATTCCGGATCCTTGCGTCCGACCATGGTGTGCCCGAGGCGAATTTCCGTCTGTACGGAGTCGGGTTTATCAATGACGATGATACGGCGGCCTTGCAGTCTTGGAATTGCGGTTTCCAGGGACGCGGGAACCTTCTTCAGCTTCCATGAACCAAACCACTCTTCCGCCAGTTTGAAGGCTTCACCGCTAGACAGGTCGCCGACAATGGCCAAGGCCGATGTGTTCGGCGCGTAATACGTTCGGTGAAACTCCACGAGATCTTCTCGCTTAATGCCGGGAATCGAATTGACGGTTCCCCCCTCCAAGTGGGCGTAGGGGTGTGACCCATATATGGCTCGCTGAAATGCAGCATCGGCAATGAATTCAGGATCCTCCATGTTGGCTTCCAGACTCGACACTGCCTGCTGCTGGACGCGTGCAAGTTCCTCCGCCGAGAACAATGGATTCATGACGATGTCCGTCATGAGTTCGAACGCCAGGGCGACATCGTCCTTTAGCACCCCTGCGGAAACCACCGTGCTTTCCATGTCCGCGGACGCCTCAAGCGACCCCCCCACCTGATCAATCGTCTGAGCGATTTGTGTCGCGGTTCGTTTCTGAGTGCCCTTATTCAAAAGATCCGCGGTGAAAGATGCCACGCCGGCCAGGTCCGTCGGATCATTTTTCGAACCGGCGGCAAGAACCAGCCGGAGCGCAAGGACAGGCTGCTCGCGATATTCGAGCGCGTAGACGGTGAGACCGTTGGGCAGAACCTTTTTTTCGTAGGCGGGAAAATCCACTTTCGCCAGAGGTTCGGGTTCCGGAGGTTCCGTTTTTTGAGCCGCCGCAACGGCGACCGTGATCAGAGACAGCAGGAGCCCCACAAATGCAACGTTCTTTTTCAGCATGGAAATCCTCTAATTTCCCGCGCCGCGTTGAGCCGGAGCGACAATGAGAACCGTACGATTCTCTGGCCGGAAATACTGTTTCGCCACGCGCATGATGTCCGCAGCTTGAACGTTCATGAACAACTCATATTCCTTGTCTACGGAGGCGAGATCATCGTGGATCACCGCGGCGTGTCCCAGGGCGCCCGCTTTGTCCTGGACCGTCTGTCGCCCAAAGGTGTACTCCGACTTCACTGCATTCCGCGCCTTTGTCAACTCCTGAGCGTTAACAGGCTCGGTCATAAGGCGCGTCATCTCGGCGTTCAGGGCTTTCTCTCCTTCCTCGACGGAGGCGTCCCGATTCATTATCAGGAAGGCGAAAAACAGGTTTGGATCCTCAGAGAAGTTTCCGCTGGCGTCAGCCTGAATGGCTAACTGCTTCTCATAGACGAGCGACTGATAAATACGAGAACTGCGGCCTGCTGTGAGGATTTTGGATGCCATAACCAGTGGATAAAAATCCGGATGTCCGTCCTCAGGAACGTAATATCCCGCGACATACGCCGGCAGCGGCACGGGCTTAGTGACGGTGACGCGGCGTTCCTTCGTATGCGTCGGCTCCTTCACTGTGAGCCGCGGAACGTCCTGTTTCCCTTTGGGAATGTCGCCGAAATACTTCTTCACCCAGTCCAAGGCTTGAGCTGTGTTGAAGTCTCCTGCAATGACGAGGGTCGCATTGTTCGGAACATAGTACGTATCGTGAAACGCTCGAACCTCAGCAACGCTGGCAGCATTGAGGTCCTTCATGCTGCCAATTGTTGTGTGTTTGTAGGGGTGCACGTCGAACGCCGCATCGTACAGTCGCTCGATCATGTCTCCATATGGCGGATTTTCATATCGGGTGAGGCGCTCCTCTTTCACTACTTCCCGTTCGGAAAGAAAGTTTGCTTCGGAAACGTCAAGCGACGCGAGGCGATCCGCCTCCAACCAAAGGATCTTTTCCAGGTAGTTTGAAGGAAACGTTTCCCAGTACACCGTCACATCGTCGCTGGTGTAGGCATTGCTCACCCCGCCTGCATTCGTAATGATCTTGTCGTGTTCCTCCGGCTTGACCTGAGCCGAGCCCTTGAACATCAAATGCTCAAAAAGGTGGGCGAACCCTGTGCGTCCAGGTTTCTCATCCTTGGAGCCAACGTGATACCAGACCTGAAGGTTGATAACGGGGGTCGAGTGATCTTCGTGCATTACGACTGTCAGACCATTGGGAAGCACGGTTTCCTTGTATTCGAGCGTTCGAGGCCGGGACGCCGGCGATTGCAACAACAAAGCGATTGCAATCGAACAAAGCAGACGCATGAATTCTTCTCCGTTTCACTTGATGACTTAGATCGTAACAAACCACGCCGCGAAGGCCCAACCTTGCACGATGGACGCGAAAAGCGCCGCAGCAACAGAATTCCCGGTGTTCCGGTGAACGACCCCGGTAGCAAGCCAAAGAAGCAGCCAAAACAATACCATCAGGTGCGCCACCAAAACGAGAAACGACGCCTCCCTGTGCAGCATCAGGACCCCCACAAGAAGGAAAGCCCACAGCAGGGCTCGCGTGACCAGCGCGACAACAAGCCCCCGCCAGGGAGACGCAATTCTGCGAACGATGCCCTCGTCGAAACTGAATAAAAAAAAACCTGCCGCGGTGATCACTGGAAACCTCCACCACCTTCCATCAGACAGAGTCATGTGAAACACGTTAGATCCGATGAAAAAACCGATTACGCCTATCACAAACGCGGCCGCGGCCAGCGCCTTCATAAATGCTGTGGCATCGAATGTCAATAAAGGTCTCCTCTGAGCCCACAAAGCCACGCCGGTTAAAAAGAGGAAACCGATCAGGTAATCCGTTGCGAACAATCGAAGAAATGCCAGAGGGTTGAACACACTTAAAGCGAGAAGAGCGCAGGCGAAGGCCGTTACGTAACGAACAATCGTTCCCGGAATTCCCCATGGCTGCGGTTCGAGCCGTTTGCCCGGCATCAGGGCTATTCCCAGACCGCAAGAGGTCGCGAGCATCGTGGAAATCCACATGATCCGCTTGCCGGTCTGGGTCCGTTCCCCGTCGCCTCCAAGCCAGGCGACTACGGTGCGAATATGCTGGGGCTGAAGGATAGCCGACGAGTGTGCGCCCCATTTCAGATCGACGGATTCGACGCGGACTGCGGCCGGAAGAAGTACGGCCCCGAATTCCCTTATGCGCGGTGGCTCCCATGCGCCGGTCACTACAAGCACCCGTTCAGCGTGAAGTTCGTCAATTGGGGTTGGAGGAGGCGAAAGAAGCGCCATCTTTGAGAAGTGCTTCTCGAAGGCGAGGTCTAAGAGGAGGCCTGCGCCCAGCGAATGTCCAACAACTAGAGTTCCTCTGCCCAGTTGTTCGTAGATCTCGCCGACAGCAGTTTCCGCGGCCTGTGGTTCAAAGCTTGCCCCGGAATCTCCATGGCCCGGAAGATCTATCGCGTAAACTTCGAAACCACCGTCCGCCAGCGCGGCGGAAAGCAGCTGCATCGTTTCCTTGCTCACATCGAGCCCATGGACGACAAGCACTCGGCCTTTAGAGGCTGAAGCAGGTGTGTAATGAATGTAGGGGGTCTGCGGTTCGACAGAAAAAACACCGCGATCCGTTTGAGGTTCAAGGTGTCTTGTTTGCGCCCATGCCGCCAGGAAAAACGTCGCACAAAGGAAGGCGATCCGAAATCGCACGATAACCCGATGCTATACTAGGAATTCAGAGCTTTCAAATCCGCTAGCCTATGATCGGCTCTCCCGACACTATCGCAACCCAGGTTCGAGATCTCCAGAAGATCGGCAAGAAGGTTGTTTTCACAAACGGCTGCTTCGACATATTGCACGTGGGACATATCGATTTTCTAAGGCGTTCACGAGCGTTTGGAGACATCCTGGTGCTCGCGGTAAACAGCGATGCATCGGTTAAGCGGCTCAAAGGATCGAAGCGACCCATCATGCCGGAAGCGGAACGGCTTGAGATTCTAGATGGTCTTGAGATGGTCGATTTCGTCTGCACTTTCGGCGAAGACACCCCGCTTGAAACCATTCTGAGAATCCGACCTGATGTTCTGGTGAAAGGTGCGGACTGGGATCTCGATTCGATCGTCGGGCGCAAGGAAGTCGAGACCTGGGGAGGCCATGTTGCCGCGCTCCCGTTGGTGGAAGGCCAGTCCACAACAGGCATTGTTGAACGCGTTCTCGCCAGATATGGAAATTCTCGAAAAAAGAATCCCTAAAATCATTTCCCGCATCTCCGAAGTTGCGGACTTTCGCCGTATCAGCTCGGATGTTTTGCGCGGAGAGGCTGAGGTGTTTGTCTCGGGTCTTTCCGGAAGCGCGCGTGCGCTTTTTGTCTGCGGTCTGTGGCAATCACTCCGAAGGCCGCTAATTATCGTAACGCCGCAAGATCGCGGTATCGAACCGCTCGCCACCGACATTGCATATTTTCACAACGAGCTGACTCCAAACGGCGCAACCCGCGTCAGGGCTTTCCCCGCCTGGGAAACAGATCCATATGCCGGTCTGATGCCTCACGCCGACATCGAGCAGGCCCGCGCGAGCACGTTGTGGCAACTGCGAAGCAAACAAGTGGATATTGTCGTTGCTTCGATCCGCGCGATTGCTACACGCCTGCCCAGTCCCGCGCAGTTCGATACCTACAGCTTGCAGATCACTGCTGGAGATGATCTTTCTCAGGACCTGCTCGCTGAACATCTCTCCATCGCCGGGTTTCTTCGACAAGAGCCGGTGGGGGCGCCGGGCGAATTTTCGATTCGCGGTGGAATCGTCGATGTTTTCTCGCCGCGTATGCGGAACCCGGTGCGCATTGAATTCTTCGGCGACACCGTCGATTCGATTCGGGAATTCGATTTGGATGATCAGCGGTCTCGTGGACCGCTGCGCCACGTGGACATCCTGCCGATGCAGGATATAGTCATCAGCCGTGAAATGCTTCGTCAGTGGGGCGGCCAGGCGCGGCAGCGATGGGCGGACGAAAGCTTCCAGAAAGATCTCAATGAGAAGCTTGTGTTTGCCGACAACGGCGAGATGTTTCCAAGTGCGCCGTTTCTGATACCGCTCGTGCAGCCTCTGGAATCCACTATTCTCGATTATATGGACCTGCCCGTGCTGGTTCTCGATGAACCTGAAGCGATCGACGAGGACCATTCGAAGTTCTTTGATGCTTTGGAGCAGCGTTTCGAACAAACCCAGCATGTTGGCGGCGTCGCCCTTGCTCCGGCCGAATTGTTCGTCGCACCAGACGACTTTCGCAATATTGCCGCCCACCACCGGCGCATGAATCTCGAAGAGCTGGGCTCGGCTGATTTTCAGTCCCCGGCCTCGTATTTCATTAAGGGTCAGCCGGGGGAGAAATTTCACGGCCGAATCAAAGACATGGCGGAGACGGTCCGGCGTTCCCATGAATCAGGAAGGCAAGTCCTTCTCTTGGGTGGAACGGTGGGCATGGCCGAGCGTTTGAGAGATATTCTTCATGAATACGGCGTTCCTTTTCGTTCCGAATTCGGCGAACAACCTCTGAAGGTTCAGGATGAAGCCAATGCGCCCACCATCGGCATCGGCAAAATTTCCGGAGGTTTTCGACTCCTGGATGCGGGCCTCGATGTTTATGCCGAGACTGATGTTTTTGACGAGTCCGAACATTTGCCGCCGTCCCATCGCCGGCGTCAGAAAATCTCCTCGTTTCTTTCTGATCTTCAAGATTTGAAACCCGGCGACTATGTCGTCCATATCGACCATGGCATCGGCACGTACAACGGTCTGACCTTGGTTCACGATCGGGAATGCATGGTCTTGCTCTACCAGGGAGGGGACAGGCTATACGTCCCTCTGGAACGGCTCGATCTCATACAAAAGTATTCTTCGAGCGAAGGCGCGAAGCCTCAGCTGGACAAGCTGGGAGGAACGACTTGGATAGCACGAAAGACAAGGGCAAAACGCGCAATTCGCGATATGGCCGAAGAACTGTTGAAGCTGTACGCGCAAAGGAAGGTTGCGGCAGGGTATTCGTTTTCGTCCGACACCGAGTGGCAAAAGGAATTTGAAGACGCCTTTCAATACGATGAAACGCCGGACCAACTCACAGCAATCGCCGACATCAAGCGCGACATGGAGTCTCCGATGCCGATGGACCGGCTTGTGTGCGGTGACGTCGGCTACGGCAAAACCGAAGTCGCCATGCGTGCGGCATTCAAGGCTGCCGCCGATGGAAAGCAGGTTGCGCTTCTGGCGCCGACGACAGTGTTGGCTTATCAGCACTTCGAGACTTTCAAGGAGCGGTTTGCCGCCTTTCCAATTACGATCAAGATGCTGAGCCGATTTGTTTCTCCCAAAGAGCAGAAAACGATTGTGGAGGACATCGAAGCCGGAAAGCTGGACATTGTGGTCGGCACCCACCGCCTCTTATCGAAGGATGTGAGGTTTCAAGATCTAGGTCTGATCATCGTCGATGAAGAGCAGCGTTTCGGAGTGGCCCATAAGGAAAGGCTGAAGCACCTTAAGCAACAAGTTGACGTGATTACCATGACCGCG
This sequence comes from uncultured Solibacteraceae bacterium, assembly GCA_964541075.1. Taxonomy (GTDB): domain Bacteria; phylum Acidobacteriota; class Terriglobia; order 20CM-2-55-15; family 20CM-2-55-15; genus CAZIPZ01. The sequence goes on from CAZIPZ010000006.1 coordinate 38,042, forward strand.
ACGCCGATTCCACGCACTCTGAACATGGCGTTGAGCGGTTTGCGTGACATGTCGGTCATCGAAACGCCCCCCCGCGACCGGCTGGCCATTCAGACCGTCGTTGTGAAGTTCAAACCGGTAGTCATCGAAAGCGCCATCAATTTCGAACTGGACCGCGGCGGACAAGTGTATGTCGTTCACAACCGCGTGGAGTCGATCTATTCGCTCGCGAATTTCATCCAAAAGCTTGCGCCCAAAGCCCGGGTGGGAGTTGGTCACGGCCAGATGGGCGAGAAAGAGCTGGAGAACGTCATGACGGCGTTCATGCACCAGAAATTCGATGTCCTGGTGGCGACCACCATCATCGAAAATGGCTTGGACATCCCCCTTGCAAATACTCTTATCGTGAATCGCGCGGATCGTTACGGGCTATCCCAGCTTTACCAGTTGCGCGGGCGGGTCGGCAGATCGAATCGGCGAGCATACGCCTACCTCCTAATTCCTTCCGACGATACGTTGACACAAATCGCCCGCCGCCGCCTGGCCGCCATTCGAGAATTCAGTGAGCTTGGGGCAGGCTTCAGAATAGCGGCGCTGGATCTCGAGCTTCGCGGAGCAGGCAATCTTCTGGGCGGACAACAACACGGACATATTGAAGCCATCGGTTTCGATCTCTATTGTCAGATGCTCGAGAGAACAATCGAGGAACTGCGCTCCGGCGAGTCCCAGCCTGAAGTTGAAACATCCATTAACCTCAAAGTGGATTTAAAAATTCCTACGGATTTCATCAATGAGGAGTTGCAGCGGTTACGGATTTACAAACAGATCGCATCGTCAAGGAATGAGGCGGATGTGGACAATCTTTATCGGGATCTCGAGGATCGTTTCGGCGAGCTTCCGCTTCCGGTAAGGAATCTTTTGGAATATGCCCGACTGCGGGTTCTTGGCCGCGCGCGAGGCGTGATGGCCATTGAAAGATCCTCGCAAGGTGTCGATGTCAAGTTTCATCAAAGCGCAAGGATCAATCCCGAGACTATCGTCGAAATGGTCGGCAGCGGAAGTGGGGTCGCCTTCGCTCCTCCGGCTACGCTGCGCCTCAAGGTCGGCCCGAGTCGGTCGGATCTCTTTACCTCGATTGGAGATGTCCTGCGCGAACTGGCGTAAGTGTTAAGCCTGCGGCCTGACGACCTTCCCCTCGGTCGGGTGTCTAAGGACCCTTGGTGGCTAGCACGTTCGTGATTTAAGATCTGTACAGGAGAACTTATGCATTTTAAGAGCAGGTTGGCTGTCTTGGCGCTTTGCTTCGCTTCGACGGTGAGCGCCGGCTTCGCGCAGCGAAGTCTCGATGAAATCGTCGCGAGGGTTAACGGCGACATCATTTTGAAATCCGAATACGAGACCGCCATTCAACAGCTTCGCCAGGAACTTACACAACAGGCAGGGCAAGGGGCGCAGGTTGAAGAGCTGGTAGCCGAACAATCCAAACATATTCTTCGGGGCCTGATAGATCAGAATCTCCTCTTGCAGCAAGCCAAAGATATGGGATTGAATGCCGATCTCGAGGTCGTCAAAGCGATGGAGAAATTGCGCCAGGACAACAAACTGGACAGCATGGAGGCGCTTGAAAAGGCGATCATCCAACAGGGCTATAACATCGAAGATTTCAAGCAGCGCATTCGAACTCAATACCTGACGAGTCAAGTGCTGAATCGGGAAGTTTATCCCAAGATCGTTATCACGACCGAGGAAGTCCGAACCTACTACGACTCAAATGCCCAGAAGTTTG